>PBQQ01000013.1 GCA_002725095.1 Gammaproteobacteria bacterium | reverse complement strand
CGTTTCCATTAGGTGAATTTAGGGCTTGGGCGGACGCCCTGATATATCGAATTGGTCGGGACGGCAGGATTTGAACCTGCGACCACTTGACCCCCAGTCAAGTGCGCTACCAGACTGCGCCACGCCCCGAACGGCGCGTACTATAGCCCATGCCCTGATCTCGAGAAAGAAGCGTCTAGCTATCAGCCCCCTTTAAAACCGGCATCAACAGCTGAAACACCGGGTCGGGCAACAGCGGTATTTTTACGCTTGCTCGCACCGCCACTGTGTTTCCCTCTATATTGCCGAGCGCGATTTGTATTCGCCGTTTCCGTCCTTTGTTGTCCTGCATCTGATAGTCGCACTGGATGACAGGGCCGTTGTAGTATTTGCTTGCGGCGACCATTTTTCGTTGCTTGGTCGACCTAAGCTTTATCGCGTAGTCGTCCTCGCCGTCGTGTACTTTTGCGCCTTCGTAGCAGTCTGGGCTTAGGAACAGTGCCGAAATTAGATCTACGCCCTGTGGTGTGGGAATAGTCTCAAACGGTTCACTGGCCTTGCTCATATGTCGGGTTTCTTTAGGTCCGTACAGGGTGGCTTTGTACTCGTCATCAGAGCTTTTACTGAGCGTCAGGTAAGCCTCGGTTTGCAGCTTGCCGCCTTGCCATTTTCCTTTGGAAGCAAACAGTCCATTCCACGTATAGTATTTGCTCATTTCGCGCGAGGTTTCGAAACCGCCAAGGAATTCGTAGACCTTGTCTTGCCGATTAAAATCGAGGGTCAGTATCCCTGCATTTAAAAAAGCCATACGGGCTTCGTAGCGATAGGTCGCACGCGTTTCCTTTTGCGTGCCGTAACTCCATGTCGGAAACAGCAAAAGTGAGGTTATTAGGATCGGTAAGGTTCGTGTCATAACGTTTCGCAGGACACAGCGCTGTACTGACAGATCAGGCTTTAAGCGCGCGAAGTACGTCTTCCAACTCGCTCAAGGTTTGCTTCACCAACATATTGAATTGGGTCACATCATCTTTCGCTGTGTCGCTGCCTAACTGCAGTCGCGCACCTCCTATGGTGAAGCCTTGCTCATATAACAAAGCGCGAATCTGCCGGATCATAATAATGTCCTGACGTTGGTAGTAGCGGCGGTTGCCTCGGCGCTTTGTTGGCTTTAGCTGCGGGAACTCCTGCTCCCAATAACGCAAAACGTGGGGCTTTACATCACACAGCCCGCTGACCTCGCCTATTGTGAAGTAACGTTTGCCTGGAATCGGGGGCAATTCGCCATTGCTTCCGGGCTCCAGCATATCTTAGCGCTCGGTCTCTGAATCTTGTGGATCTCCGGCATAGACCTCAACCCGTGCTTTGAGTTTCTGACCCGGCCGAAACGTAACGACACGCCGCGCCGTGATCGGGATCTCCTCGCCGGTCTTAGGGTTGCGTCCCGGCCGCTCGCCTTTTTCACGTAGATCAAAATTGCCAAAACCGGACAATTTAACTTGAATATTTTTTTCTAACGAATCTGATACTTCTGAAAAAAATAATTCCACGATCTCTTTCGCTTCGCGCTTGTTTAATCCCAGCTCATCAAATAACTGGTCTGCCATTTTGGCTTTGGTAAGTGCCGACACTTTTTCCTTCCCCAAGGTTTTTGTAGCAATCCGGGCTTATGCGTTGTCGAGCCATTTAGCAGCAAGGGCCCCAATACCTTTGCAAACGCAACTCAATAACCAACACTATTGATCTTTGTTATTTTTATCGGTCTTTATCAATATTAATCAATTTACCCTTTGGTTAACCGCTAGCGGTCACCGTTGTCTTGCCGAATGATTCACTTGCATGGCCTGTAAGGCCGCATCCGCTAACGCGTTTATTTCTTCTTCCGATAATGTGGTCGTTTGACTCTGTAACGTCAAGCCCAAAGCAAGGCTTTTTTCATTAGAATCAATACCTTCGCCCTCATATACGTCAAATAACCTCACATCCACTAACTTTTCGCCTACGGCGTTGCGCACAGTCTCTAATACCGCCGCTGCAGGGACGTCGCGCTGCACAACCATTGCAAGATCGCGCCGCACCTGCGGGAACTTCGATATGCTTTGGTGGCGCCGCGGCGCTTTGGCCAATATGGCATCACTGCGGAGCTCAAAAACAAAAGCCGGCGATACATCCACCTGTGTTTGCACGTGAGGGTGCACCAAACCTACCCGCCCAATAACGCGGTCGGCGATCACAACTTCCGCACTCTGCCCCGGATGAAACGCCTCATCGACCAACGGCCGAAAAGTCGCCGGCTGCCCGGCCCATTGACACAGCGCTTCCACCACCCCTTTGGCGTCGAAGAAGTCTATGGGGGTATTGGCCTGGTACCAGCCTTCTGCCTCTCGATCACCCCACATTACGCCGCCGACCATCGATTGCTGAACCAGTTCGCCGTCTTCAGGAAGAAACACCAAACCGGTTTCAAAGGCGCGGCCACTGGTCTGCTGCCGCAAGCTGTTATTTTTCGCCACCTGCACCAGTCCCGGCAGCAGTGTCGTGCGCATGACCGATTGTTCGGAGGACATTGGGTTCAAGAGTTCCAACGGCTCACGACTTGGATCGAAGGCCTGCTGCCACTCTGGATCTACAAACGAGTAGGTGATCACTTCGCTAAAGCCTAAACGCACCAGTTGCTGCTTTAACTGCACTTCCGAATGCTCGGTCAGCGGCACTGCGGCCAACGCCGGTCGCGCGACGGGGACCGTACTTGGAATATTGTTGTAGCCGTATATGCGGCACACTTCTTCAATCAGATCCGCCTCTAAGGCGATGTCAAAACGATGCGAGGGTGGCAGCACCTGCCATTCAACCCCGGCATCGGTGTCCTTACGTTCGCGCACACCAAAATCCAAGCGCGCCATGGCCTCGTCTACCGTATTCGCCGCTATTTCTACCCCCAAGGCGCTTTGCAGACGGCTTTGGCGCAACGTCACTTCCTGAGCGTTCGGCAAATCGTCGGCGCTTACCGCTTCAATAATAGGGCCCGCAACACCGCCCACAATATCAAGTAATAATCGCGTCGCGCGCTGCAATGCGGCGTCTTGCAGTTCGGCATCAACTCCGCGCTCATAACGATGCGAGGCGTCCGTGTGCAGACCGTAACGGCGCGCGGTTCCGGCGATCGCCAGCGGCGCGAAGAATGCACATTCCAGCAGCAGATCCTGTGTATCGTCCTGCACCCCCGAATGCTTACCACCCATGACCCCGGCAATCGCAACCGGCCCAGAGGCGTCGGCGATGACCAAAGTTTCTGCGTCTATTTCGACATCTTGACCATCCAACAATGTGAGTTTGTCGTCGGCTTTAGCCATACGCACATTGATCCCTTCGGCTATGCGATTGAGGTCAAACGCATGCATGGGCTGGCCTTGTTCTATGAGCACGTAATTCGTTACGTCCACGACCGGATCAATGCAGCGTAAACCACAGCGGCGCAGCCGTTCGCTCATCCACAGCGGCGTAGGCCGAGACAAGTCCACGCCTTCGATCACCCGCCCCAAGTAGCGCGGGCACTGCGCTGTTGCCTCAACCGTTATTGGCAACACCGACTCGCTTTGGCTAGCCACAGGCTCAATGACCGGATAGCTGACCGCGACGTTATTCAACACCCCGACTTCTCGAGCCAAACCCTTGATCGACAGGCAGTCGCCACGGTTAGGGGTTAGATCTAGGTCAACAGTGATGTCATCCAATGGCAATTCCGCGCCAACCGTCTGCGCCAGATCGCTGCCAACCGCGAGCTGTTGACCAAGCTCCATAATGCCACTGTGGTCATCACCCAATCCCAGCTCGTCCGCACTGCATAACATGCCGAAGGATTCGACTCCACGCAGTTTGGCTTTCTTAATTTTGAAGTTATCCGGCAACACGGCCCCAACTTTGGCGAACGCGGTCTGCAAACCCGCGCGTGCATTGGCTGCCCCGCATACGACCTGAAATGTTTCGCTGCCATCACTGACCTGACAAACACGCAATTTGTCGGCATCCGGATGTTGTTCTGCGCTTTCAATACGACCGACCACCACACCACTGAACGCTTTTGCCGCGGATTCAACACCGTCCACCTCAAGCCCGGCCATGGTCAACTGCTGCAGCAACGCGTCTCGCTTTAGCTCTGGGTTAACCCACTGTCTAAGCCATGCTTCGCTAAATTTCATGTTCTGTTCTCATTTAATCTGTGCATCGATGTATGCGGCGCCTGGTCATCCAACCGTCAGGCGAATTGCTGCAAAAATCGCATGTCGTTATCGAAGAACAAGCGCAAGTCATCCACCTCAAACAGCAACATGGCCAAGCGGTCGACCCCAAAGCCAAACGCGAAACCAGAATGCACCTCGGTGTCGATGCCCGACATGTTCAACACATTAGGATGCACCAGACCGCAGCCCATAACCTCAAGCCAGCCGGTNTTACTGCANACTCGGCAGCCCTTGCCGATGCAATGAACACACTGCACATCGACTTCAGCAGACGGCTCGGTAAACGGGAAATACGATGGACGAAACTGAACCTGTAACTCTTTTTCGAAAAAACGCTGCAAGAAATCCGTCACCGTACCTTTCAGATCCGCAAAGCTGACGCCTTCATCNACCACCAAGCCCTCAACCTGATGAAACATCGGACTGTGGGTGAGGTCTGAATCGCGGCGATACACNCGACCGGGACAGATCACNCGAATGGGCGGCGCCTGTTGTTCCATGGTGTGCACCTGGCTGGGGGACGTATGCGTCCGCAACAAGGTGCCGTCGCCAAAATAAAACGTATCGTGCATAGCCCGCGCGGGATGNTGGCTCGGAATATTTAATGCAGCNAAGTTGTAATAGTCGTTTTCGATTTCGCGACCAGCGACCACTCGATACCCCGCCCCGGTAAATATATCTTCTATGCGGTACATCGCTTGAGTTACCGGATGCAGTCCGCCATGCGCCGGTTGGCGGCCCGGAAGCGTAACGTCNACCGTATCCGACGCTAGCGTTTGCGCTAACGCCTGCCGCTGCAGANGCTNTTTACGTTGTTCGATGTCCTGCTGCAATGCCACCTTGGCTTGGTTAATCAGCGCACCGGCCTTAGGACGCTCTNCGGCATCCAACGTTCCAAGCTGTTTTAACAGCGCGGTGAGTTCGCCCTTTTTGCCCAAAAACTCGACCCGCACATCATCCAACTGACGCAAATCTTCGGCTTTCGCCACCTGCTGCTGGCCGCGCTGCAAGATGTCTTCAATGTCCATGCGTTGTTTCCAGTGGTTACCTAACGATCGCCCATAAAAAAGGGAAGCCCTGTGTCTTCCCTTTTTCTTTTGCACAAACTANCGGAAGACCTAGCGAGCCAAACGGCTCTCTAACTGCATTGGGTCTCCCGAAAGTAGCTCGCGACGCCGCGTTGCAGCGCCGAGTCTATGCGGCTTTTGCTTCTGCCGGCTGCACGCGCTTGGCTAACGCAGCGAAGGTGTCTTTTTCGTGCATAGCAATATCTGCCAACACTTTACGNTCCACCTCGATGCCTGCTTCCTTGAGACCCGCGATAAAGCGGCTGTAGGACAGGCCATGTTCCCGCGCGGCGGCGTTAATTCGCACAATCCATAGGCGACGAAATTGACGCTTNCGCTGNCGNCGGTCGCGATAGGCGTATTGACCGGCTTTGATCACCGCCTGCTTGGCTACTTTGAACGTGCGACTGCGCGCGCCGTAATAGCCTTTCGCAGCTTTTAATATTTTTTTGCGACGTGCTCTGGAGGCCACGCTTCTCTTAATTCTTGGCATGGTTCCTCCTATCGAGCCTTAGTGGGCAACATAGTACGCAACGCCGGCACATCCGCCGCCGCCACATTCTCCATGCCACGCAACTGACGCTTACGCTTAGGCGCTTTTTTGGTCAGAATATGATTCTTATTGGTCTGCTTTCGCTTAAACCCTGTTGCAGTGCGNCGAAATCGCTTCGCGGCACCACGGTGTGTTTTTAACTTAGGCATTTGCCTGAACTCCACGCGATTCATTGTAAAAACGTCTTCGACGTTTTCGCTTGTTTGCTGCGCCCCGCTGGTTAGGCGTGGTCGGCAGCGACAGATGAGTCTGCTTTCTTATTATTCTGTTATTGCAAGTGTCGTGATCGCTTCGCAGGTCCTGCCGTTAGGGGGCTGCTTGCGCGCTGGGTGCCTTTTTATTTTTACGCGGCGCCAACACCATGATCACTTGTCGACCTTCAAACTTAGGTTCGGCTTCAACCGACCCTAGATCGTCTAGGTCCTCTGCGATTCGGTTCATCAATGACATGCCAATCTCGGGGTGAACGACTTCACGGCCCCTAAATCGCAACGACACCTTAGCCTTGTCGCCTTCTTCCAAAAAGCGCTTCAGGTTGCGTAGTTTTACCTGATAGTCGCCTTCTTCTGTTCCAGGCCGGAACTTCATTTCCTTAACCTGAATCTGCTTTTGCTTCTTACGCTGAGCTGCCTTGGTCTTTTTCAGCTCAAACAGATGCTTACCATAATCCATGACCTTACATACAGGTGGNTCTGCTTCTGCTGCCACAAGCACCAGATCNAAGCCTGCAGCTTTAGCTTCTGCCAGAGCTTCCGCTCGGCTCACTACGCCACGTTGTTCCCCACCGGCGCCGACGAGTCGCACGTCTGCCGCTGTAATGTCGTCATTCAAAAGCGAACGATCTACTCGCTTACTTGCTTTTTTAATGGGCATCTCCATTTGATTACCGAATCGCTCGAATCAGAGAAAACCATGCAACATTATGTAAAACAAGGTTTTTTTTAAATTCTTCGAGCGAATTTGCCGTCACCCTTCTGAACATCGTTCAACCTGAGCTTACAGCACGCGATCGCAAAAGCGGCGCGTATTCTACTGCCAGCACATAGCCCCATCAAGCGCTGTGTGCATCGCTATTNCAGCTCAGCATTTTGCAAAAANGCCNCNTTGGNGTTGGGCNTCAAGCTAAGCTGGCCGTGATGCGGTCGATATAATCGCGACGCACGTCAAGCTTTGTTGCGGCGTAGGCCGAAGCAGGCAATTCTGCCAATGNNGCGGCCTGCTNTAATGCTTGATTCTCTAGAGCCCCCGCCTCGACCACNTGATCCAAGTACCCCGCCTGTTGCGCAGTATCAGGATCATAGAGNCGAGCTTGAATAATGGCTTGGGTTTGGTGGCGTTTAGACAATCGNCATTTAGCCATCTCCATACCAAACGGCGGTAATGACATACCGATGGCGGTTTCATTTAAACCGTACCTAAANTCTCCAGCAGCGCCGATGCGCGTATCTGCNGCGAGGAGCACTAAAGCACCNGCTGCAATCGCATGGCCGGCNCTGGCCACCACTACAGGTTGCGGGAACGAAAACAACCGCAGCAACATCGCAGCGCCCCGATTCACCAACTCTGTGCGCTCCCGAGCGCCCTTAGCCAGTTCCTTGAGATCGAAGCCGGCACTGAACACGCCGTCGCGTCCGGTGATAACAACAGCCGCCGCTTCTTGTTCAGCNCGGTCCAAGCCTTCGGTCATAGCATCAACAAAGCCATGACTTACGGCGTTGGCCTTGCCATCATCGAGTCCGATCACCGCGACCTTGTCTTGCATTCTATACGTCAGCATCTGCAGTCCCTCTATTGTTCAACTTACATTAACCCCGACCCAGACGCGCAATCAATGCATCGACGCGNTCGGCGGTGCCCCGCGTCACGCCCAAANCTTTTGGTGTGTCTGTAAATTCTGGATAGGCGGCCCGTGCCGCTTTAATAATAGCGCGAACAAGGAAACAGCGCCTGCAGGATTCTCCGAGCGCCAGTATATTTACCGCAAGTGACCGTTTAACATCGACNCGCGCTTTACAGTTATGGAGGGAGACGTGATTGGAGCCACCGAGTTTTATCCCACAACATCCGGCTTAAACGCGATCCTTTGGATCGAAGCTGTGATTTATCTGGGTATTGGCACCTACGAACTGCTCGACGACTTTTTATACAAACCTAAGGCTTGGATGAACACCGGCGACAGACCAAATTCTTACCTTATGTTGCAGCATAAGGTTGGTCATAAAATGCATGCTGGGCTGTGTTTTGTGCTGGGCATGGTGGCCCTCAATGGCGCACTTGAGGGCNTAGTAACCCGTTTCGAACTGGAGCTGATTTTTATCAGCTTTGCTGTCATTCTGCCGGTGATCTGGTCAACCCTGCTGCCGGGACGACTGGGCTTAACCGTACTGCTGCTGAAACCCGAGTTCTGGCTCCAAGGACTGATGCTGATTTTCTACAGCGACTTAATCCGGCCCCAGATACTTGCGTTATGCCTTGCCTTAAACTGTTGGGGCGTTTTTGTGTACTTTTTGCATACCCGACGAACGTTGATCTCGCCGTACGAATACGCCACATTGCGCAACGATGTTATCGCTGCCGAGGGACAAGCGGCCGTGACCACATTCGACAAACTAGCCGGTTATAAGCCCGCACCAGAACACACAGGTCGACCCATTAGCCAATAGCCTTTGAATTTTATATAGGGAGGGCACTCGTGTCAGAACAACGCCAAGCAAAAGCACCAAGACCACCATACCTCACCGCAATCGTCATCGCGGTGTTCGCAGCGGCCTTGGTTTGGCAGGGTCTTGGATTACTCAGCATGGGTGGCACGCCCTACTATCTCATCGGTGGGGTAGCGATGTTGGCCGCAGCCTCGGACCTGTTCAGAGGCAAACCAAGAGGTTTGGTGGTATTTAGTGGGGTACTGCTGTTTACGTTGGCGTGGGCTGTTTATGAATCTGGGACGGGGTTTTGGACCGTAGGTTCACGTATTTGGATTATTGGGCTGTTGGCCTTGTGGCTCTGTTTGCCGATGATTCGCCGCGGCCTGTGGCCCGAAAACATGCCCAAGTTAATGAGTTTACGCAGCGTGCAAATTTCCGCTGCCGCAAGCGCCTTGGTGCTCGTCGCAATGACGATCAATCAATTTGGCAGTAGCCATGTCGATTACACCCCCAAGGACTATGGACCCGCACAAAACACCGCCGAATGGCCCTCTTATGGCGGCAACAAGGCAGGCACTCGTTACGCGCCCTTCGACGCCATCAATGCAAGCAATGTGGATCAATTGCAGCGCGCTTGGGAAGTGCGGACCGGCGTAGCCGGCCGATTTTCTGGAACCCCGCTGCAAGTCGGTGACGGCTTGTACCTGTGCACCGCAACAAACGTGATGATTTCTCTGGATCCGGACAGCGGCGCAGAGCGTTGGCGGTTTGACCCGGAAAACGAAACACCACCCTACAGCCTGCTCGGAAATTGCAGGAGTGTGACCTATCACAAACTAGACGATGTTGCCGAAGGTGAGGCGTGCAAAGAGCGCATTTTTACCGCGACCACCGACGCGCGCTTGATTGCTGTCGACAAAAACACCGGCCTACCCTGCCAAGACTTCGGTAATGACGGGCAAATATCCTTGCTCGCAGGTATGGGCGAAGTTAAGCCCTACTATTACTTTGTCACCTCGCCGGCGACCGTGGCCAGTGGTTTACTGGTGGTCGGTGGCTGGGTCGCAGACAACCAAGAGATTGAGGAGCCTTCTGGCGTTGTTCGCGCGTACGACCCTAAAACGGGCCAGCTAGCATGGGCCTGGGATCTAGGCCGCGAGGGTAAAACCGAATTACCGCCTGAGGGCGAGTCCTATACCCGGGGCACGCCTAACGTTTGGAGTTTGACGTCGGCAGATGACGAACTGGGCTTAGTGTATGTGCCTACCGGCAATGCCACGCCGGACTACTTTGGCGCACATCGCTCTGAGGCCATGGAAAAATACGCGAGCTCCATAGTCGCCATAGACGCGAAAACCGGACTGACCCGTTGGCATTTCCAAACCACCCATCACGACATTTGGGACTACGACGTGCCCTCGCAACCTACTCTGGTCGACCTGACGCTGGAAGGCCAACGCCGGAAAGCGGTGATCGTGCCCACCAAACGCGGTGAGGTATTTATGCTCGATCGCGAGACCGGAGAATTGCTGACCGAGGTGACCGAGCGCGAGGTGCCGCAAACCAATTTAGCAAACGAGTGGACGTCACCCACCCAGCCGTTTTCCACGGGCATGCCCTCTTTCGCCCACCCGCTCATTACCGAAGAAAAAATGCTTGGCGTCACGCCGTTCGATCAAATCGCCTGTCGCAAAACCCTGCTTGGCTTGCGTTATGAAGGCCCGATGACGCCACCGTCGGAGCAAGGCACCCTGCTCTATCCTGGACCCGGTGGCGGTATGAACTGGGGCAGCGTGGCAGTAGACGAGCGCCGCCAGCTGATGGTGGTAAACAATATGCATCTCCCTTTTGTCATCCATATGATCCCGCGAGAAGACGATCCGATGACCGGTGGCGAAGGCCTCACCCAAGGCTATGGCATTGGTGGACAACAGCGCGGAACGCCGTTCTCAGCACGTGTAAATATGTTTACTTCACCCCTTGGACTGCCGTGTATAGAGCCTCCGTATGGCGAAATGGCTGTGGTCGATCTCACCAGCCAAGAAATAGTCTGGCGCCGGCCTGTTGGGACGGCAAGCATCGCACTACCAGACGGGCGCATTGGTGCGCCATTAGAGATGGGGACCCCCTATACCGCGGGCTCTATCGTGACAGCTTCAGGGCTGATTTTTAATGGAGGCGTGATGGATGGCTACTTTCGAGCCATCGACCTTTTTAACGGTGAGGAACTATTCGCGGATTCATTGCATGCCTCATCAGGTGCAACGCCAATGAGCTACGTCAGTCCAAAGACGGGTAAGCAATACGTATTGCTGACAGTACCTGGTGAAGCGGCCGTGGGCATCGGTACAGATCACGCTGAAAGTGATCAAACACCAACCCCAATTAACGAAGGCGGCGGCCACGTAATCGCGTACGCGTTGCCTGAGTAGCGCCTAACAGAACGCATAAGCGTAAATTACGATGCACCAAACGGGCCCTACTGATAAGAAAAGACTTTATCCAATGGACAGCCGAACACCTGAGCTATTTTAAAGGCCACCTTAAGAGATGGCGAATACTTGTTTTTTTCGATCGCGATAATGGTCTGCCGAGTAACACCCACGGCATCGGCTAGGGCCTGCTGAGACATTTCATCAGCGTCGAAGCGCAGGCGCCTCACGTAATTGGTAATGTTAGGCACCGATGAAACCCCGCCGGTAATACAGCAGCCGCGCGACAATAGTGACAAGCTCGCCTACAACGAAAACAAGAAATAATGCATTAGCGATGAGATAACCGCTGAAATAGCTGTTTATCCATGCCTGCTCGAAAGCCATGCCTAATACTAATTGACCGATGACCAGCCAAATGCCTGCAACCATAAACCCGTAGCCCCAGCGGCTTGCGGCGCATTGAATCGCTTTATCGCGCTCATCAGAATCCCCTCCAGAGCCCTGCGACGCTATTAACGAATGCACGGTAATTTCAATGATGACNAGCAAAATCACTGCACCCACAAAGCGCTTAAANCCACCACTAACATCTTCAAGATTGGCAAAAACAAAAAAGAAATAACTACTAAATATGNTCNCTACACCAATCAGTGACACCACCAAAGGTAATTCATTCGTTAAATCAATCTCTTCAGCCCACCATCCCGCGGCAAACAACACGCCGCCAAAAACGAGGCCCAAAAAAAATAGCGTGCCCCACCCCCAAATAAGAAACATCGCCAGATTAGCTAACGCCAACGAGCCACCAATCCATCGCAACCTATCGTTACGCACCACCATGAGATCACCTGCTGTACTTGTGCGGATGCGAATCGATTATATGTAAGTTATTTTTAACATCAAGTTAATAATTATTAACACAGCCAAACGGCAATAAGCATCCATCTGGCAACGGTCTACCCGGGAAATTCAGCAAAGTGAGTCAGCGTCCCTATCCGGGATTCAACAATTGCTCGCCTAGATAACGCCTTGCATGCGATAGGCTCGCGCGGCAGCACCCGCAAATAAATCGGCTTTTTCAGATGCCGACGCTCCGGCCGAAATAAGCTTGAATGCGTTCCAGCACACCTGATAGCTGCACCAACGTTTTTGCACGGGGAAGTTAGACTCATACATGGATCGCTCGGCACCAAAGGCTTCAATGCACGGCTCCAGCCATGGGCGCCAAGCCGCCGCAACTTCTTCAGAGCCCGGTGGTAATGTTCGATCACCGTCGTAATCGGGCATNCGAATGGGCATTGCACCAAGTTTTACATACACATTGTCGCGCTCGCTGACCCGAGCAATCCCAGCTTTCCATTGTTCATAAACTGCGTCGATTTTGCCGCGGTACGGACCACCTAGAATAGGTGATCCAACGTGATTAAGAATGCTGACCAATCCGGGGTGCGCATCCACAAGCCCGGCAAATTCATCCAGTTGCGTGTGGTACAGCCAACAGTCCAACGACAGACCCATGCGGTTTATTACCGCAATAGCTTCGTTAACCCGCGGGTCTAACAAGATCCCAGCATNCTCGGCGACGTTGTTAATGCGCTCGTCNTCGTGCCAGCCGCTAGAGATCCTGACCCCGCGAAAACGGCCACCGGATGCCTCAATGTGTTGTTGCAGCAGCGGCTCTACGGCAGCACCTAAGGTCAAATCAATGTTGCCGAACATCGCATCGCAGGCTCGCGTGCGACCAAAGTCACCACTGGCGCTCATGGCCGCCTGTCCACGCACAAATTCGGTCTCCCCAAGCGAGCGCCGCTCTTCCGCGCCGTCATGTCGGTACATGGAATGACACTCGGCATAGACCGTGGCCACTACGTTGTGCCCACTGGCTAGGTCAGCAGCAAGTTCTGGGAGCAAATAGGTATAACCGTTGCGCACCCACAAGTGATGATGGGGGTCGATAATGGGCAGCTCAGGTTCAAGCACATCCTCATTCAAATTCGCTAACCAGCGATCATCGGGGGCTGAATGGCCGGTATTCGCCGCCATGCACTTCTCCTTCGTAGCTCTTATATGTCGCGCAACCCAGCACGCCGCCCGCGACGCCCACTCGCTTTGACCGATTCGACCTTGTTACCCGAACTCAATTTCGATCGGCTCTTATGTGTCGTCGTTGCGCTCGGTGGCATCGAGCTTACGTAAGTCGTTGGCGGCCCCGGTTGAGCCCTTCGTAACGCCCGAATATCGGGAATTTCTTGCGGCCATTTTTGGAAACTTACGTGACCGGCCGGGGCCCTCTGCAGTCGCACCGCCATCGACGACGATCGACTCGCCGGTAACAAACTCGGAATCATCCGACGCCAAAAACAACGCCACTCCGGCAATATGCTCACCGCGCCCGAAGTCCGGCCAAGGTTGGCTTTTTACGAACGCACGCTGGATCGCTTCTAAATCGCCGCTGTGGACAAGGGGTGTGGCGATGTATCCTGGGCAAATCGCATTCACCCGAATGTGATCCAGCGCCAACTCCACGGCCGCAGATTTGGAGAGATTCAGTACCGCGGCCTTNGCNGCNGAATAAACCAGAGGGCCAGCATCGCCNCTCAACGCAGCAATGGATGCGGTGTTGATGATCGAGCCACCCTCTCCCTGCCGACGCATGATTTTTGCGCCGTGCTTGATGCCGAGGAACACGCCCTTCGCCAGCACATCAAACGTATAGTCCCAATCTTCCACCGTTGTATCNGTCAGAGGACCGANTGCACCACCAACACCGGCATTATTGAACAACACGTCTAAGCGGCCGTAGGTCGCCACCGCGTGCTCGCACATGGCTTCAATATCCTGCTCACTGGCGACATCGGTCTTAATGAATGAAACATCAAAACCCTTCTGCGCAGCCTCGTGCACGGCGGCGTCACCGGTCTGCGCGTTAAAATCCGCGACAACGACCTTGGCACCCTCAGCCGCGAACTTCATCACCGTATCTAGGCCCATGCCGCTTGCGCCGCCGGTAACGACCGCAACTTTTCCTGCTAACCGCATTTTTGTCTCCTCCTGTCGCTTATGATCCATCTAACGTAACACGCTATTTGAGTTATCCAAGAACGAAATACATCGACCCACAAAAGTGTAAGCCGTCATCACGAGTTGACTGGGCAAGAGGGGTCGCCGAACAACTTTTTGGGGTAAAACGCTTTTGCAGTCTGGCGAAGCTGTGCCGTTTAGGCACCTGCGCTAGTCCGACCGATCGAATCAAATAGCGGTTTAGACGGTGGAAAACGACGGGAACAAATGGCAATGTCTCGTTTATGTTTCCAGCTTCGCGACAAAGCGGAGCGCTGGAACTTATAGCAGGAGAAATTTATGAGCAGCAATTTATTCGTTCGAAAAGCCGGCGTTATTTTAGGAGGCTTGATGCTCACGATTGCTTGTTCTTCAGCAATCAGCTCGACCCAGCCCCTACAGGTTGGCGACCGNGCACCAAGCTTCGATCTGCCAGGAACNGACGGNAGATCTCACGCTCTNCCGGTCCCAGATCAAGCCGACGCNCCTTGGACAGTACTTGCNTGGTTTCCAAANGCCTANACAAGCGGNTGCACTATCGAGTGCAGATCCCTTGCCAAGAATGGTCATCTAATAAAAAAATTCAACGTCCGCTACTTTATGCTGAGCGTCGACCCCATTGAAACCAACACGGCNTTCGCGGCTGACGAAGAGGCGGATTTCCCACTGCTTAGCGACGCCACCACCGAAATCGCCCAAAAGTATGGCGTACTGNGTCCTCGCGGCTACGCGCGGCGTCAGACCTTTTACGTCGACCCGCAGGGAACCATTCAAGCGATCGATAAACAGGTCAACCCAAAGAGCTCTGCCGAAGACATGGCTATGTATCTGTTAAAATTGAACGCCCCACTCGTTGCGCACGCTAAAGATTCTGGTTAGGCTTTGAACCTCTTTCGTGGCGGTTGCTCAAAAAACACCGCATTTGATCGCTGATGACACGCGAAGATTGCCGGGCAATGTGCAGACGCTGAGGCACAGCCCAGCCATGGTTCCNGCAGGGCATCGTATAACGCCGGTCATGCGGAACTTTCCTGCGCGCGGCTCTGAGCGCCCCAATAAACCAAATACGCATTTTCTGAGAGCCTTTATTCTACGACCCAATTGAGTAAACTGCGCCATCTGGAATCCAAAGGGTCTGTAGCTCAGTTGGTTAGAGCGCCTCGTTGACATCGAGGAGGTCGTTGATTCGAATTCAATCAGACCCACCATCCATCCGGCTATGCTTCAATACGGAAGTTTAGTAACCATGCAGCCAAGCGAGAGGCATAAGCAAACTGTTTTACACCAAGCGNATATTGGAATTTGCTGACCAAAATCTNCAAACCAAGGCAACGCAGTTGCGCGAGATATTTGCTGCGCATACATCGACGTCACTTTGGGGGCTATGGCAGGGCGTGTTTGGCTTAGATGCTCACCAGCTCATCGCTGTCAGCGCTCATGCTGAGCTTAATGATCATTGGCAGCCACCTGCAGGCTGCGAGGTTGTAGATCAGTGGGTCGTTAAGCCTACCTTGCGGCCTCAATCGCCGGCTCCGCTTACGCGAGCGGGCGTTTATGTGTTTCGAGACTTCTGGCTACCTTTTGAGCATTTAGATGAAGCCGTGGCCCTATCCAGCGCGGCATGGCAAACCTTTGAGGGCGCCGAGGCGTTCGCCGCAGAGCCCATGGGGTTGTTTGCGCCAGCGCAGGAGTTACCANCGTCTCAAGAGTGTCGGCTGCATTTGTTAACGTGGTACCCAGATTTCACTGCCTGGGAAACCTCACGCCAATCTGATCCAGCTGCTATGCAGAGGTTTATCGCGCGGCGTGAGCTAACACGCACAACACATGCGGTCGCAACGCGCTTGCTGCTCCCTTAGTAAGATTGCGCTAAGAGCTTTAAGGGCGCTGAGCCACAGACGCCTATTTTGTGAGATATCTTGAANCGTGTCCTGACATTTTCCGAAGACTTCGAGCTTTCCTAGGCTGAACTCATCAAGATTTGTTCATTTCCAGTTCCGGCATCTCGACGTAATCGCGTTCAGATAGGGCGTACTCTATGTCCTCACGATCTTGCGCCGACCCCTCAGCTTGAACAAATGAAAATTCTGCAAACTCCTTACACCACTGATCATCCGCATTAAGGCATTCGATCGGGTGTAGGTTGCCTCCCCATTCCTTGGCGTCGTTCAACAGTTCGTGCCCGAGTTCATCCGTTGTTTCTAAGCAGTCCGTTACGAAACTTGGGGAGTAAATGGCAATTTCTTTTTTTCCTGAGGCGATCAAGTTTTCGACCACAGTTTCGGTGTAGGGCGTAATCCATTCTTCAGANCCGAANCGACTCTGGAAACACATGACGACCTGCTCTGCTTTAACGCTTGATAATCGATCGACGATGAGACGAAAGGTTTCATAGCAATGCCGATAATAATCATCGCCCTTTAAAACGATNCTGCGCTTTTGCATGCCATGGAACGAAATGACCAGACTCTCAACGTTAATGTTCTGCTGCTGTAATTTCTCAATGGAGCGGTCGATCCGCTGCACGGAATTGTCTATAAACGCGTGCGATCGGTGGAAATTGGTGATGACCTCAAAGGTCGGTATTTTGACCCGGCGCGTAAATTCTTTACCTAAAGCGTCTATCCCAGAAGCGATCGTGCTCTCTGAGTATTGCGGAAAAAGTGGAATAACAAGCAACTTCGTCGCTCCCGTGCCGTTTTTTAAATCCGCCTCCCAACTGTCATACACATCACTGACGTAGGGCCGAGACAGCAAAAAAGCGTGATCGACTTCGACCAGACCGCCGGGATCCAGTCGCTTTATTTCCTCTCGCACCTTATCGGTAAATTTCTCCGTGTTTGCTATTAATGGAAATTTTTGCCCATCCCAAATTCGCGCATAGAGTTTGGCCGACCGCCTAGGCCTAAAAGGCAGTACGAAGCAGTTCAGGATCACTTTCCACAGATAAGGGTTAAGGTCCACAACACGCGGATCGCCCAGAAAATTTTTCAAGAACTTTCGCAGCGCTTTCGCCGTCGGCGCGGTCGGCGAGCCTAATTGAACGAACACAATCTTAGTTTTTCGTTTGGCTGGGATATATGTGTTTTTCATAGTTGCTTTGCTTTGTGCGGTTTCCTACATCCCGAAGGCCAACGTCGCGGCCCTCGGCGGCATGNATTTGAGCGCGACAAAGATCACAGTCGCNTCGTGTATATCGAGTGAATTTTTTGCTCTTCAGCCAGATTTTCACCGCTCGAAGCGGGACGAAAGTTCATCACGGCCTCGATTCAGGTCTAACGCTCGAGGGGCATTCAGCCCGTTTCCGTCGCACTTTTAGGCAAGAAATGCTCTGTGTAGTCGCCTAAGTACTGAGTAAATTGCGGCTGTTCGATCAGTCGAAACAGATGCGCAAACGCACGCGGATAAGTCTGTTCAGCGGCCTCACTGACCAGTGGTAATGACGCTGCGTCCAACCCTGCACGCATCAGGCGTTCGCGCAAAAACTGGCTCAAGTCGCAGACAAAGGCGATATCTGCGATGGTCAACTCGTCACCCGCCAGATAAGCATGGTGGCCGAGCGCCCGCTCTATGCCTTCCACAAAAAATTCAAACGCGCCCGCCATTCGCTGATGCAGTTCGGCGCTAATCTCGTTGATGCCCAGTAGATATACCTGTGCTTCTCGACCGAAGACTAGGGTAGCGTCGAGAAAACTGTCGATCCGCGACGCGTCCATCGCGCTGCGACCATACAATCCGTGCTCAGCGGATCCTGATCTGGCGACGGCGCGCAAAATACTATTGGACTCAAACACACCTGTTTTACCGTCGGCGCTAAACGCTGCGGGAACCGTGCCGTAAGGCTGGGTCTGCAAAAACGCATCGGTTTTATACAACGTGCCGGAAAAGCCGCGACGACTGGAGCGAGCGTTTGGATTATCGGGTACTTTTTCCTCTTCTTTTAACGGCCTTGCGTCAAAGTCCCACAACCAGTTGCCCAGATTTTTCGGCTTGTCGCCGATCACTTCGACGCTGAGCCCGAGATAATCCGCCGCGATCAGCGCTTTCCATACGCGCGGATTTGGTAGATACGAAAAAATTCTTAATACGCTGTCGCTCATAATTACCATACCTCTGCATACGGTCGAATAACCGATTCAAATGACCAGGCACTGCGCGGTTGCTCAGCGATGCGCATTACCTCGCCAGCTATGTCAGCCGGCTTGCAAAAAAAGTCGTCCGCTTGNTTAGGAAATGCCTCGCGCGTCCAAGCCAGATCAATCACCGCATCTATCGCAACGTAGGCAACATGCACGCCGTTAGGACCAGCNTCCCGAGCAATGCTTTCGAGCAATATGCGTTGTGCGGCCTTGGTCGGAGCGAATCCCGCAAACCGGGCCTTGCCCCGATATGCAGACGTATTACCCGTCGCGATCAAAGCTCCCCCACCAGCTGCTTCCATGTCGGGAATCAATTGTTTCGCCAACGACAGCAGCGCCATGGTGTTGATTTCAAAGGCGGCGCGCATTTTTTCCGCGTCCACCTCTAAATAGGTGCCGCGCTCAGCGCCGACCGCGTTATGAATAACAATCTTCGGTGGCCCCAATCTGTCACGAATATCTCCAAGCACCGCGCTGAGTCTGGCCTCGTCGGCGACGTCGCAAACGAATGGATGAGTATTAGGCGTCGACTCAGCGATGTCGCTTAAACGCTGCTCCGACCGTGCAATCATCGCCACCGTGTAACCATTTCCGGCAAAACACTCCACGATCGCTTTTCCCGTTCCTGGACCCACACCCGTAACCAACACTAACTCACTCATAAGCCCTCATCGTNTTTTTAGNNGNCTCACTNGCCTTCACGNGCTTTTATAACTGGGATCTTGCCCCGCTGCAAAAGACCGAAAACAGCTTTCGCTCGATCGAAGCGNGCTGACAGGTTGATCAACTCAGTANNTTNTGTTCGCGTAATGTCTGCAATTGATCGCGCACCTGTGCGGCTTGTTCGAACTCCAGATCCTGCGCGTGTTTGAGCATTTGCTTCTCAAGCTGGGCCATCAGCTTGCCCAACGCCTTGGGGTTGTCCGGTATTTCCAATTGCTGCACGGCCTTACCTTTGCGACCTTTTGCGGCACCTGGCCCGGCGCTGCGCGCGCCTTCCATAATGTCGGCGACCTTTTTCGTCACCGACTTTGGTGTGATGTCGTGCTCTTCATTATGCTCTAACTGCTTGTTGCGTCGCCGTTCGGTTTCACCGATCGCTCGCTCCATGGAACCGGTAATTTTATCCGCGTATAAAATCGCGCGCCCGTTTACATTGCGCGCAGCACGGCCCATGGTTTGAATAAGCGAACCTTCTGAACGCAAAAAGCCTTCTTTGTCGGCATCTAAAATCGCGACCAGGCTGACTTCAGGCATATCTAAACCCTCGCGTAACAGGTTAATGCCCACTAACACATCGAACTGCCCTAAACGCAAATCGCGAATAATCTCCATGCGCTCTACAGTGTCGATNTCCGAATGCAGGTAACGAACACGAATGCCATGCTCGTCTAGATAATCAGTTAAGTCTTCGGCCATACGTTTGGTCAATGTCGTGACCAGAACACGCTCTTCACGGACGATGACTTCGCGGATCTCCCCCAGCAGATCATCAACTTGGGTAGAGGCCGGCCGGATCTCCACACCCGGGTCCACCAGACCTGTGGGGCGTACCACCTGCTCAATGACAGCTGCACCCTGCTGTTTTTCATAGGGGCCGGGTGTTGCGGAAACGAATATCATCTGCGGCGCCAAAGACTCCCACTCATCGAAGCGCAGCGGTCGATTGTCTAGTGCTGACGGCAAACGAAACCCATAATTGACTAAAGTTTCTTTACGCGCCCGATCGCCTTTATACATGCCACCAATTTGCGGCACAGTGACATGTGACTCGTCGATCACCAACAACGCATTACTCGGTAAGTAGTCGAACAACGTAGGCGGCGCTTCGCCTTCACCTCGACCCGACAAATAGCGCGAATAATTTTCAATGCCTGAGCAGTAACCAAGCTCTTGAATCATTTCCAGGTCAAAACGGGTGCGCTGCTCCAAGCGCTGCGCCTCGACCAGCTGGTTGCTCTTCGTAAGGTGTTTTAAGCGCTCCTGCAGTTCGTCTTTGATCTCATCGAGCACCGACATCATGCGCTGGCGCGGCGTTACATAATGGCTCTTGGGGAATATGGTATAGCGCGGTAGCTTGTTGATGATCTCACCGGTGAGGGGGTCGAAGATCGACAGGTCCTCTATCTCATCATCAAACAAGGAAATGCGTACTGCGTCTTTTTCGGATTCGGCAGGAAACACATCAATGATGTCGCCCCGCACCCGATAGGTGCCACGCTGAAAAACCATGTCGTTGCGGGTGTACTGCAGTTCGGTGAGCCGCTGCAATATGGCGCGTTGATCTAGACGATCGCCGCGATCCAAATGCAAGACCATTTCAAAATAAGCCTCTGGGTCGCCGAGTCCGTAGATGGCGGACACCGACGCGACGATGATGGAGTCTTTGCGTTGCAACAGCGCTTTCGTAGCCGACAAGCGCATCTGCTCAATATGCGCATTAACGGAGGAATCTTTCTCTATATAAGTATCCGACGCCGGNACATAGGCCTCTGGCTGATAGTAGTCGTAGTAGGAGACAAAGTACTCAACGGAATTGTGCGGAAAGTACTCGCGAAACTCGCCGTACAACTGTGCCGCTAGGGTTTTGTTCGGAGCAAGCACCAATGTCGGCCGCTGCACCTCGGAAATCACGTTGGCGATGGAAAACGTCTTTCCAGATCCCGTTACGCCAAGCAGAGTCTGGTGCGCAAGCCCTTCTTGTAGCCCCTGAACCAGAGCTTTAATCGCTGCAGGTTGATCACCTGCAGGCTCATAGTTACTGACCACCTCTATGGATGGGCGATCCTCTTTTGTCCGCGCCACTGTGCTGTTCCGATATCTACGGCGAACACGCTATCACTGGCACGGTAGCAGCGCCAAGTTTATAACCGTAACAGCGAGCTTGTGTCTNGTTTGTGCCGAGTACTAGGTTGATTTGTCGTCCGCAGGAGAGTCCTCTGGGNGGGCTTCTTCCTCTGCTGCCGNTTCCTCTGCTGCCGGTTCCTCTGCTGAGGCTTCTTCCTCTGCAGGCGCTTCTTCCTCTGCAGGCGCTTCTTCCTCTGCAGGNGCTTCTTCCTCTGCTGGAGCCTCCTCTGCTTCTTCTGTCGCTTCTACCGACTCCGCTTCTAGCTCTGGCTCTGGCTCTGGCTCTGGCTCTGGCTGTTTTACTTCAGGCGCTTTTACCAATTCATGCTTGAGTAAGATCGTAACTTTCTCATCACCGTTAATCGGCGCTTTGTTCGCATCCTGAACCGCATACCGCGAGTCCCGGCGCTGATAAATTGTATAGTCGTCTGTGCGCACGATGAGTTTCATAACCTTCTCCTTTGTTGCACAAGTTAGCGAGCCGCGCAGGTTACTCCTTTGCTGCCCAGCATCAAGTACAGATTAGCTGCACTCTTCAGCCCAAAAACGACGATGCATATTGCCAAGCCCTTACGAAGATCGTTGACAGCGCATTCACAGTAAAATCAGCTAAACTCCAAATTTGGAGCTCAAGTCTGCATTCTGGCCGACATCCACGAGCACGCTTAGCTAGATCAACCAACAACCGAATATAATCAGGAATCATCTTGGCTGCCCTCGTTACCGAATACCTTACCGACATCACTCATTGGAACGACCGCTTGTTTTCGTTTCGCACAACCCGCAGCGATGCCTTTCGATTTCGCAACGGCCACTTCGTTATGCTGGGCGTGGAGGTAGACGGTAAGCCGCTGCTTCGCGCCTACTCGATCGCCAGCGCCAACCATGACGACCACCTAGAATTCTTCTCGATCAAGGTGCCTGACGGTCCGCTGACCTCACGCTTACAACATCTCAAAATCGACGATCCGATTCGAGTCAGCAAAAAACCTGTAGGCACTTTGGTGACCGACGATTTGAACCCCGGCAAACGACTGATTCTACTGTCGACCGGTACTGGCCTGGCGCCGTTTTTAAGCATCACCCGAGACCCTGAGGTATACGAACGCTTTGCAAAGGTCGTCCTGGTGCACGGTGTCCGCAAAAAAAACGACCTCGCCTACTATGACCACTTCACTCACAACCTGCCCCAAGACGAGTACATGGGCGAATTGATAAAAGAAAAGTTAACCTATCTGCCAACGGTCACCCGCGAACCGTTCGAACGCCNGGGCCGCATCACCGAACTTATGCGCAANGGCNCGCTGANACTCAACCCAGCAACCGACAGANTTATGCTGTGCGGCAGCCAAAGTATGTTGCGGGACGTGAGCGCAGAACTCGATACCTTAGGTTTCGTCGCATCTCCCAGCCAAGGCACCACNGGTGATTACGTTATCGAACGGGCCTTCGTCGAACAGTAGCGCCTAGAACTTCCATTACCACGCTAAAAAGTGCAACTGAATTGGCCAAACCTCGGATTATTGTTACTCCTGGTAACAAAAGCTTGCGCAACGCTCGAAAATGAGTAGAGTGCTCGCTCTGGTCTGACCAATTTGGCCAGACCAAATTCTAGGAAGCACGTTACCTATGCCCGCAAAGCACAATCAGATTGCAAACCATCTGATCACCGACATTCTTGACGGCAGCTATCGCGTTGGTGAACGGCTGCCCTCCGAACGAGATCTGGCCTCGCGATTTCAAGCGAATCGTGGCGCGGTACGCGAAGCCATGAAAACGCTGCAACAAATCGGTTTAGCAGACATCCAGCCGGGCGGCGCTCGAGTGAAGCAACGCAATCAGGCCAGNCTTGANGTCATNGGGCATATTCTGAGCCGTGGCGATCTGCCCGACCGCGATGTTGTNGATCAAATTTTAGTGGTCATAAACAACCTAGTGGCGCTTGCTGCCGAACAGGCCATCCAGGTGGCGAACGATGAGGAAATAGAGGCGATATGCGCCGCGACGCGCCCGCTNTATCAACAACAATTGGGACAGATCGAGCACAGTCTTGCNCGNATTAACCTGCTGCAGACCGTCATGCAGACAAGTCAAAATCTACCATTACAGCTTATTGCACGATCCCTATTTGAGCANTTCGCCCCAAATATGGAGTCCCTCGCCGCGTNCGTACAAATAGATCATAAAACNTANGCACGCTACGCAGAAAAACTCGANGGTGCNTTACAAGGTCGCGACACCGCTGCCGTGCGTGAAACCTTTGCGGCCTTTGCCACTTTAAACCGCGACAGCTTAATTAAAGCCTACACCGCCGCACAAAATCACCCTGCAACACATCGCGATCTAGCCATTTTGGAGACCACCACGTCANGATCCGCACCCTGTTAATTCCTCTTGGTATTTTAACGGCTTTTATTTTCGGCGCCGCTACGCTCATGGCGACGGCGCCCACGCTGGCCCCAGAAGCAGTGAAACCTGCGCCTTTAAACGTGCGAGTGATCAACGCTCAACCGCAGAATTTGACGCTCACGGTCTCGTCTCAAGGCACCGTAAAACCGCTCATTGAAAGCCAATTAATTCCTGAAGTGTCCGGTAAAATCGAGTGGATGTCGGACGACCTTATAGTCGGCGGCTTTTTTAACAAAGGCGAAGAACTGGCGCGGATCGACAGTCTCGACTATGAGACCGCGCTCAGCCGCGCCGAGGCCGCATTGTTGCGCACTGAGGCAGAACTTGAACACTCCAAATTCGAGCTCATGCGTATGCGTAGCCTAGAGGAACGAAAATTAGCCTCGCGTTCTAATCTGGAAAACGCATTGCGTGTGTATCGCGTTAACTCGGCAGCGCAATTAGACGCTGCGGCCAATCTAAAACAGGCTCAGGAAAACCTTAAACGCACAACACTAGTTGCACCTTTCACCGGCCTCGTGCGCGCAAAAAGCGTCGACATTGGCCAGTTTGTTTCCCGTGGTCAAACTGTCGCCACGGTATACGCTAACAGCTCTGTCGAGGTTCGACTACCGGTTGCAGATCGCCAGCTGGCGTTTTTGGATATCCCAACTGCGCAACGCGGCGAATTGCCCGTCGAGTCGCAACCCTCGGTAACTCTTACCGCGAATTATGCCGGCCAGCAGTTGCAATGGGCGGGCACCATTGTTCGTACAGAAGCCGAAATCGATCGGTCCAGTCGCATGGTGCAGTTGGTGGCTCGAGTTAATAATAACGGTGCAGAAATCGCCATTTCGGTCGGGCAATTTGTCAACGCGGAGATCTCTGGCCGCGACGCCGACAATGTCTTTGTGCTGCCCAGATCAGCATTGCGCAACGACAACAGCATTTTGATTGTCGACAATGAAAATAAACTGCGCTTTCGCGAGATCGAAACCTTGCGCCTTTATGAAGACACAATCCTAGTTAGCGGCGGACTTGCAGCCGGCGAGCGTATTTGCATTTCGTCTGTTCAGACCGCTGTCGACGGCATGCTAGTGGACCCAAGCACGGTACAAAACAATTCAAGACTGGCTGTGGGAGCGCGCTGATGCACACCGCTATTCGCTGGTTCGCAAACAATTCTGTTGCCGCTAATCTCTTGATGATCGTACTCATACTTGGCGGTATCTCCGGCGCGTTGACCACCAATCAAGAAGAATTCCCGAACTTCGATATAAAAGTCATCAATGTTTTTGTGCCCTACTTGGGAGCCGCGCCCATCGAAGCAGAGAGAGCTGTCTGCATTCGTATCGAGGAGGCGATTGAAGGCGTCGAAGGAATAGAAAGGGTCTACGGTACAGCGGTCGAGGGTGGCTGCTCAGTCGCTGCCCAGCTGTTCAGCGACGCGGACGATGTCACCGCATCGAACGAGATAAAAAGCCGAGTAGACTCCATAAACAACTTGCCGATCGAAACCGAAAAACCAAACGTTTCAAAGGTCGCATTCACGCGCAGAGTGGTGCAAATCGCGGTGTTCGGTGACGCTACGGAACGTGAACTCAAAGAATTGGGTAGGCAACTACGTGACAAGATCGCTGCTAGTGAGGGCGTATCTCAGGTGGCGGTAGAATATACACGGCCCTACGAGATCTCCGTGGAAGTTTCGGAGGAAACCTTAAGGCGTTATGGCTTAACGCTACAACAAGTGGCGCANTCAATCCGCACCGGGGCGCTGGACATGCCCGGTGGCACACTGAAAACCGAAAGTGGCGAAATTCTGATCCGTACCATGGGCCAAGCCTACCTCGGCGCAGAATTTTCGGACATCGTCGTGATGACGCGCCTCGATGGAACCAGAGTCACTCTCGGCGAAGTAGCTAATATCAGAGATACGTTCGAAGAAGGCGACCTATTGGCAGCTTTCAATGGTGCACCGGCTGTGATGGTCAACGTTTCTCAGGTAGGCAGTGAAGACTTAATAGCGATCGCGGCGGTCACGAAGGATATCGTCCAAGAATTTAGTAGAAAATTACCTCAGGGCATCGATACCACTATCTGGATCGACACCTCGCTAGAGCTGCAAGAGCGTATGTCGGTCTTGCTAAAAAACGCCGCTGGCGGGCTGTTGTTAGTATTGGTGATTCTCGCCTTATTCTTGCAGTTTCGATTAGCCATGTGGGTAGCTATCGGAATACCTGTGGCGCTGTTGGGCACCCTTGCTCTAATACCGTTTACCGACCTAACAATATCAACCATGACGGTGCTTGCCTTCATCCTAGTACTTGGCATTGTAGTAGACGATGCCATCGTAGTGGGTGAGCGGGTCTACGCCCATGAGCAGATGGGTAAAGAGGCAATGACTGCAGCGGTTGAGGGAACTTGGGAGGTCTCGGTTCCAGTGATTTTTGGCGTTCTAACGACCATCGCCGCTTTCTTGCCTTTAATTATGGTCGACGGTCAAATGGCGGGGTTCTTTGCACCGCTGGGCTGGATCGTCATACTTGCTTTGATCTGCAGCATCATAGAGTCGCAACTCATCCTGCCCTCTCACTTGGCGCATCGAAGCCGAAAAATTGCAACGACTGGCTTCGCCGGCCGGTGGAATAAGTTTCAAGGCAGGCTCGCCAAGGGTCTGCAAGATCTTGCCACCAAGACCTATAGGCCGTTTTTAGAGGCCTCTATCCGCTGGCGCTACGCCACAGCCACCACTTGCCTGGGTTTATTGATTTTGGCGTTCGCCCTGATAGCCAGCGGTCGAGTTAACTTTGGCTTTTTTCCTGCAATCGAGGGCAACCGCATCTATGCAAGCTTGGAGTTGCCCGAGGGCGTCGCCGCAGAAACAACGCTGCAGGCAGCGCTGCAAATGCAGCGCGGTGCTAAAGCTCTAAATGACGAGATTGTTGAAACCTACTCTCTGGCCCAGCCGCTGGTACGAAACACATTGTCGAGCGTCGGCCAGAAGGTGGATCGCAACGGCCCAGGACAACCTCCTGGACCGGGCCGAAGCAACTTGGCCGAAATAGTGATAGATATAGTACCGTTTGAGGAGCGCGGCAATTTGTCTGCCAAAGAAGTCGCCAATCGCTGGCGCGAACTCGTGGGTCCGATCCCCGACGCGGTTAAATTGTCCTTTGATGCGTCGACCTTTAGCGCCGGCGAGCCCATAGAATTTCGCTTGCAAGGCACAGATATCGAGGAGCTGCGGAACGCCGCCGAGGAGCTAAAATACCAGCTTTCGAGTTACCCTGGAGTATTCGACATTGCCGATACCTTTCGCTCTGGGAAGCAGGAAATTCAGCTAGAGCTACTTCCGGAGGCCCGAAATCTTGGCTTGACTCTCAATGACATGGCGAGCCAGGTTCGAAATGCCTTTTATGGCGTTGAAGCTCAGCGAATACAGCGCGGGCAAGATGACGTGCGCGTCATGGTTCGTTTTCCCGAAAGTGAGCGAGCAAGCGTGGGGGATCTTGAAAACATGTACATACGGACGCCTGAGGGGAGCCAGGTGCCCTTTTATAGCGTGGCGCAATTCGAAGTCGGCCGCGGGTTTTCAGAAATACGCCGACTCGACGGACAACGAGTGGTTGAGGTCAGCGCGGACGTCGATCGCACCGTGGCAGCACCAGAAACCATCATGGCAGATATCAAAGCCAGCTTAGTCGCGCAGCTGCAGGAAAAGTATCCAACCGTAAATTTTGATGTGGGCGGCGAACAAGAAGAGCGAAACTCAAGTTTCTTGAGTCTTGGCATAGGCTTGTTGTTCTCATGTCTTGTTATTTACGGTTTGCTCGCGATTCCACTCAAAAGCTACTTGCAGCCGGCTGTGATAATGAGCGTCATTCCTTTCGGAGCAGTCGGCGCGATTGTAGGTCACTACGTGCTCGGAGTGCAGCTGATGTTTTTCTCAGCACTAGGCATAGTTGCACTAGCCGGAGTCGTGGTTAACTCATCACTGGTTTTGGTGGACTACGCCAATCGCCAACGCCGTGAGGGTCTGGACGCGTTGAGCGCTATATGCATCGCAGCAGTGACGCGTTTTCGGCCTATAATTCTTACCTCAGTCACAACCTTTGTTGGTCTGATACCGCTAATGACTACGACAACCCCGGCAACGGGTCCGTTTCTGCCAATAGCCATTTCTCTAGCTTGGGGCGTTTTGTTTGCAACAGTAATTACGCTACTCCTCGTGCCTTGTCTTTACATGATGATTGAAGACTTGATGCGTGAAAGAGACCGGTTGCTGGGCTATTTACGCAGCTCATTAGGAGCAAAATCCCCTCCCAGCAAAGCCTAATCTCAATTCCAACTTGGGCACGGGTAGCTAATTCACCTGCATGGGTGAGGTTTTGGCAATGGGACACTTCAGCCTTTTCCTATATACTTTTCACAGTTTTTGCACAAATCGACTTTGAAGGGGGTAGGAAATGGCTGAAGCTGTATTTGAAAATCCAGATCTATTTGATCTGACCATGTCTGACCAAGCACAACCGCTGTTAGACGCTGTTAAGAAGCACATCAAAGAAAACGTTGACCCTATAACCGAAGAATACCACCGCTTGGGCGAAGGCCGAAAAGAGCGCTGGGGGTACGGTGATGGCCAGCTAGATTTGCTCGAAACAGCAAAGCAAAAAGCAAAAGATTCCGGTTTGTGGAACTTCTTTTTGCCGGATGCCGACACCGGTGAGGGTTTAAGCAACCTCGATTACGCATTCATTGCGAACGAACTCGGCAAAAGCCCGCTGGCATCAGAAACGCTAAACTGTAGCGCGCCCGACACCGGCAACATGGAAGTGCTCGAGCGAGTGGGCACACCAGAACAAAAAGAACAATGGCTTAAGCCGCTATTGAACGGTGAAATCCGTTCTGCATTTGCCATGACCGAACCAGGCCTGCCGTCTTCAGACGCCAAAAATATTTGTACCGAAGCGGTATTGGACGGCGACGAGTGGGTCATCAACGGCGAAAAATATTACATTTCGGGTGCTGGCGATCCACGCTGTAAGGTCATGATCACTATGGTTAAGACCAGCCCTGACGCGCCTGCACACAAGCAGCAGTCGCAGATTCTTGTGCCTATAGACGCTAAGGGCGTAAACATCCTCGAAGGCATGGAAGTATTCGGTCACGACGATGCGCCGCACGGCCATATGCATATTCACTTCGATAACGTGCGTGTACCCAAAGAAAATATGTTGCTGGGCGAAGGACGCGGGTTTGAGATCTCTCAGGTTCGTCTGGGTCCAGGCCGAATCCACCACTGCATGCGCTCAATCGGCGTAGCCGAACGCGCACTAGAAATGATGATTCGCCGTTCAACCACACGCCAAGCATTTGGTAAGCCAATCATCCAGCTCGGCAAAAACATCGAGTTAGTGTCACGCGCTCGCATCGAAATCGATGCATGTCGTTTGATGGTTCTGCAGGCTGCCAAAGCGATGGACACCTTGGGCAATAAAGAAGCACGCGTATACGTCAGCGCCATCAAAGCCATGGTGCCCGAGAAAGTGTGCAACATTATCGATCAAGCGATACAGATACACGGCGCAACAGGTGTGTCCCAGTGGACCCCACTCGCGCGCATGTACACTGGACAGCGTACGCTGCGAATTGCAGACGGTCCTGATGAAGTGCATCACATGGTTGTTGGGCGCAACGAAGTACGCAAGTACGAAGGGCAAGCCTACACAGCCATAGACGACAAGCTGGTAAATAAGCCTATCCGCTAACGGCACTGTCTTGGCCAACAAAAAAGCCCGCATCTGCGGGCTTTTTTATGCTTACACAGAAATAGCTCCACTGTTGTTTACTGCTGACCATTAAGGCCTTGGCACTGCCAACTCAGGCGATGACCGATTTTAGCGGCCAGAAAATCGGCATTAAGCGCAACCTTACCGTGCTAACGTGACGGCAAAAAAGGCCACTTATGCAGAACCCTGCTGAAGCATCCAAGCACGCCCGTAACGCTCTGACATTGTTATTTTGCGCCTACGCGCTGTCGATTACGGATCGCATGATCCTATCGGTTTTGTTCGAACCCATTCGTCTGGAATTTGCCGTCTCAGATACTCAGATGGGTCTGCTTGGGGGGCTGTCTTTTGCGCTGTTCTACGCCACGCTAGGCGTACCCATTGCCCGCCTCGCCGACCGGCAACAACGCCGTTTGATCATTGTATTCTCCTTGGCCTTATTCTCACTCATGACCGCAATGAGCGGTCTGGCCACCAGCTTCCTCCTGCTGTTTTTGTTCCGCATTGGTGTCGGCATCGGCGAAGCCGGCGTAAACCCAGCAAGCCAATCCATCATTGCCGACTACTACCCCAAACATCGACGCGGTATGGCGATGTCGGTACTCGCTGTTGGCGCTCCAGCGGGCATGATGTGCGGCTTTTTGATTGGCGGTACTGTAAGTGAATACTATGGATGGCGTGCTGCACTGTATGCCGTCGGCTTGCCGGGATTGGTACTCGCCGTTGTGATGTTCTTTTTGCTGCGCGAGCCCATTCGCGGCAACTCTGACGAGCCATCCGGCACCAATAGCAATACCGAGAGTCCGGGGTTTTTAGCCAGCGTCCGGTTCATGTTCACTAACCCGGCGATGCGCCAACTCATTATCGCGTCTACCCTCACCGGCATGGGCACTTATGGCGCTTCTACTTGGATTCCGGCCTTTTTTATCCGCGTACACGACTTGTCGCAAAGCCAAGTTGGGTTGTTAATGGCCGTTGTCTTTGGCGGCCTAGGTGCCGCAGGCACTTTAGTCGGCGGCAAACTATTTGATCGTTTTAATCTTAAAGGAGCCGGGCTGGGCGTGCGCATGATCGCCATTGTTCAGGTAACCGTCATTCCCTTCGCACTCGCTGCTTACGCGTTTGACTCACTGGCGTTGACCATTGGCTTTTTTATAATCCCCGCCTTGGCCGGGAATTTTTTCTTAGGCCCCTCTCTGGCCATGATCCAGACCCTCGCGCCATTACGCATGCGCGCAACAGCGGCGGCAATAAAGATGTTTTGCCTTAACTTGGTAGGAATGAGTTTAGGACCGCTTGTCGTTGGCCTGATCAGTGATGCTTTAATGCCGATCTATAGCGACCAGTCCCTGCCCATGGCGTTAGCCGCTCTCAGCGTGTTTGGGGTATGGCCAGCCCTGCACTTCTGGCTATGCGGGCGCGCGCTGCAGCGAGCCGCTGCACAACAGCGCTAAACGGGGTCGGCAGTAAACCGATTGTCGACCCTTTGCAACCACACGCTCACCGGTGCCCGCAACAAATCAGCCAACAGCGGCGCATCTATTTGTGCATCCACAGCACTTTGTTGTTGTCGGCTCAAAGATTGATAAGCACGCTGGGCACGCTGTCCCAGCCACACAGCGTACAAACTTGTTTTGTGTTGATAGTCGGCACCACGGTAGTGAACCGATCGGGCAGCCAATGTAGGCTGATCATGCTCAGAATCTAATACCGCCCCTGACTCGGGTGGTTCCTCGCGCATGGCCTGATCAAAGGCTAAGGCACCTAATACAAATTGCTGGCAAAACTCTGTGGCCAAAAACTTCAAAAGATTCAACGCGGTCGCGGGCACTTCATCGTTTTGTAAATACGCCACCGGCACGTCAAAAAACTCCGGCGACTGCACCTCTGGCGTCAACATGTTTTCAACCCAACGAAAGGTTCGGGGCGCATAATCCTGCATCATGCGCAATCCGGCCGGATCGCGGCCAAGATGCGCATGCATGGCCCCCATAATGGCGTAATCCGCAGCGCTCGGATGACCTCCTAAGAAATACGGATGTTTGATCAGATGAGCCTCGAACAACCCCAGCAGTTCTTGATAGGTGCGATCAAGGTCTGCCCTAGCTTCAGGGGTAGACTTCGGCAAACCGTAACTCATCATCCGATCGGCAATCAGATTGCCGTATTTTAGCAATTCTTCGTCGCTGCCTTGGGGTTTGAACGAACGCCCAAAATCACTTTTTACAAAGCTGTAGTTTTCTTCAAACATCCAGCGATGCAGCCACGCCAAACGCACTAACCCTTCACTGGCCAGCAGCTCCATCAAATGCACGAAAATGCGCTGCTTAGGTGAGTCGGGTATTGCCGGAAGCTCAGTAAAGCGTGTTTCTAGGTGATCCTGAATAACCACCGTGTCCTGAAAAACCTCGCCTTCGGGGGTAAGCAGTTGTGGAATGCGATGGCTCCCAGAAGTAGGCCGTACCTTACTTCGAAACAGCGGATCGCTCGGCAACCGCTCTACAAAAGGCACGCCTTTCTTACGCAAATAGCTGCGGCTCTTAGCCGTGTAATAAGACGCATAAGACCCATAAAGAACGTAATGATCTGCCACAACACCCTCCCGATTACTGATCAGCTTCTGCTAATGCACGGCATTAATCAATATGGATCAAAACGGGGTTCGAAAACGCCTGATTATCCGGGCGTGGTGCTAAGCTCAATGTCGTCCAAATCCACGAGAATAAATTTGACACGCACACGATGGATACTTGTAGGAATCGCCGGCCTTGTTCTGGTACTGGCGTCACTGTTATTCCGCGGCGACTTACCCGCCGCCGAGGTCGACGCAAAATACAGTAACGACGCGTCACGATTTCTACCCATGGAAAATGGTGCACGGGTGCACTACCGCGACGAGGGCAAGGCCGAGGGCGCCGCCGTGGTGCTTATTCACGGCGCCATGGCATCGCTACACACGTGGGAACCCTGGGTGGCAATTCTGGGCCAACGCTATCGGGTGATCAGCCTCGACCTACCCGCCCACGGACTCACCGGTCAGGTGCCTGAAGGCGCCTATGGCGCGGACGCGTTCACTGAAACCATTGACGCCGTGGTCAACGAACTCGGTGTTGAGCGGTTTGTGCTGGGTGGCAACTCCATGGGCGGTGGCGCAACATGGCGATATGCCTTAACCCACCCACAACGCGTGCGCGCGATGATTTTGGTGGATTCGGTGGCTCCCGGCGACTGGCGCGAATCCGCCACAGCGGCGGCAACCAAGGACGATGCCGACGCAGAACGCTCCGCGCCCGTCGGCTTTGCACTGTTACGCCAAAGCTGGTTTCGAGCCATTGCACGTTATCTGGACCCTGCTCTATTAGTCGAACAAGGCCTGCTGTCTGCGTACAACAACAGCCCGGTAGTGAATCAGGCATTGATCGATCGCTATTATGAACTCATCCTCCGCGAGGGCACACGCGCGGCAATACTTAATCGTTCAAACAGCTACAGTCGCAACGGGACGAGCAATGATGTCAGTACATTAAGCCAACCTACGCTAGTGATGTGGGGCGCACAGGACAGTCTTATTCCAGTGAGCGTTGCGGACCAGTTTGCCCAACGTCTGCCAAATACTCAGGTAGTTATCTACGACGATCTTGGGCACATCCCGATGGAAGAAGACCCGCAGCGCAGTGCCGCCGATGTGCTTAATTTTTTGGATCAACTGCCCGTCATAAACAATTAAATGAAAGGCCAGGCAAACGCACTGCAAGAAC
>PBQQ01000012.1 GCA_002725095.1 Gammaproteobacteria bacterium | reverse complement strand
TCACGTATTTTCTCTAACACGATCATCATGCTGCGAGCGTCCTTATCTCCAGAAGCCGCTACACGACGAGTACGTTCGTATACTCGCTCTAAAGTCTCTAAATCCGCCAGTGCAAGTTCGGTGTTGATCACTTCAATGTCGTCGGCCGGTGATACACGACCGGAAACATGCACAACATTTTCGTCCTCAAAACAACGCACCACATGGGCTATCGCGTCGGTCTCGCGAACATGCGCCAGAAACTGATTGCCCAGGCCTTCACCTTTGGATGCACCCGCCACCAGCCCAGCAATATCAACAAACTCCATCGATGTTGGAATCACCTTCTGTGGCGAAACCAAGTCAGCCAATTGATTCAAGCGCGGGTCCGGAACGGGCACAACACCCGTATTTGGATCAATGGTGCAAAATGGAAAATTCTCCGCGTCGATTCCCGCACGTGTTAATGCATTGAATAACGTCGATTTACCCACATTCGGCATGCCCACTATTCCACAGTTGAAGCCCATCACGTTTCTCCCGGATTAGGTTCGGTTTTCACAGCGTTCGGCTCAGGCGCATGCAGCGCTGTCATGGCGCGTTGCCACTGGCCCTGCACAACATCTACAACAATCGATTCGGCAAAACTAACGGATTGCGCAATTTGCTCGCGTTCACTTTGTTGCGGTATTTGTTTGGTTAAATAAGGAATCAACTGATCCTTTGATCCGGGATGACCGACCCCAATACGTAACCTAAAGAAGCCGTCTTTGTTACCTAGCCCAGCGACAACGCTCTTAACGCCATTGTGGCCGTTGCTGCCGCCGCCATGCTTGAGCTTGGCGGTACCTGATTCAAATGCGACTTCGTCATACGCGATCAATATTTCTGAAGGATCAATCTTATAGAAACGACTGACGGAGCCAACGGCTTCGCCGCTATTGTTCATAAACGTGCTCGGCAACAAGAATCGAATATCGACTCCGGCCACTAAGCCGCGACCAATTTCACCTTTAAACTTAGTGTCTAAACTTAACGGGATCGAATACCTGCGCGCCATCTCACGCACCCACGCGGCACCAACATTGTGGCGCGTATCGGCATAGCCCGGCCCAGGATTACCTAGACCAACTATTAGTTTTAGCGCAGCCATAACGTCAATTCGGCCGTCTTTACGAGCAAACGATCCTCGCCGACGGCCGCGCTATTATGGCTAGTCTTCGCCGCCTTCATCATCTGCTGCATCGGCGGAATCCGCTTCCGCCGCGGGTTCTACTTCATCTTCAGCATCATCGATGGCACCCCGACGCGCCGTAACACTGGCGACCGGAATATCACGCTCCTCACCAAAAGCTAAAGCAACTACAGTCACACCTTCCGGCAATACAAGATCGCTTAAATGCACCGAACTACCGGCGTCAATCTCAAGCATATCGACTTCGATGAACTGTGGCAGATTAGCCGGTAAACAACTGATCTCTAGCTCCGTCAGGTTGTGCGTAAGAGTTCCGCCTGACATTTTTACGCCAACGCAGGCGACTTCGTTGATGAAATGCAGTGGCACACTGACGTTAATTTCTTTGTCCGCACGGATCCTCTGAAAATCAATGTGCTGAATTCGTCCACTCGCAGGTTCACGCTGCAGATCTCTGATTACTGCTGGCTCTACAGCACCTTCGATAGAAATATCCAAGATCTGCGAGTAAAACGCTTCAATCTGCGAAGCTTTCAGGATTTCGTTCCCTGAAAGGGTCAGCTTTTGTGGTGCTGTGTCACCGCCATAAATAATAGCGGGTACTTTGTCTTCCAAACGACGTAGGCGGCGGCTCGCTCCTTTCCCTACGTCTGTTCGGACAGTAGCCGTCAGCGTAATTGATTCTGACATGTGCTGTCTCCAACTTAGATTTAAATTTGGCAAGTTTGCGACCAACTCACCTACTTTCTATCTCTCAGCGCTATCTAAACATAGCGCTGATCGATTCTTCATTACTCACTCGACGAATAGACTCCGCAAGCAAGCGATCCAGACTCAACTGGGTGATTTTCGAGCATGTCCGCGCCGCTTCCGACAAAGCAATCGTGTCAGTGACGAGCATTGCGTCCAAATCTGAATCCTCTATACGCTCAATAGCCGCGCCCGAAAGTACCGCATGAGTGATGTAACAAATCACCGCTGCGGCGCCCTCTTCTTTTAGCGCAGAAGCCGCCGTGCAGAGCGTTCCTGCAGTATCGACAATGTCATCAACTATGATGCAGGTCTTACCTTTGATATCACCAATGATGTTCATCACCTTTGTTTCGTTGGCGCGGGGTCGGCGTTTATCGATGATGGCGAGGTCTAGATCATCTATCTGCTTCGCTATCGCTCGCGCTCTGACAACACCACCCACATCCGGTGATACAACAATGGGATTCTCATAATTTTCAGCAAGAATATGATCCACGAGCACCGGCGACCCATAGATATTATCCACCGGGATATTGAAAAATCCCTGAATTTGGTCGGCGTGCAAATCTACCGTCAAGATTCGGTCAATGCCCACTGTGCTGATCATGTCTGCAACGACTTTGGCGCTGATCGCCACTCGCGCAGAGCGCGGCCGTCTATCCTGACGAGCATAACCGTAATAAGGAATGACCGCGGTGACTCGCTGCGCTGAAGCTCGGTGCAAGGCATCTGCCATTATCAACAGCTCCATAATGCTGTCGTTGGTCGGTGCACTGGTAGACTGCAATAAAAAAACGTCTTTACCGCGGACATTTTCATGTATTTCTACGGTAACCTCGCCATCGCTGAAGCGACCGACGTCCGCATGCCCAAGTTCTAGGTGCAACTCATTTGCTACCCGCTTAGCAAGCGCGATGTTCGAACCGCCGGAAAAAAGCATTAAATTAGCCAACCGATGCCCCTCAATGTCGCCTCGATCAATCTATCGAAAATGGCTGGGGTGGCAGGATTCGAACCTGCGCATGCCGGGATCAAAACCCGGTGCCTTACCGCTTGGCGACACCCCAATTTTTACTAAACGTGTATTCCTTTGCCCACGTCGCTAGGCCTCACCTCTTTGGCAGAGACGTTACTGAATTTTAAGCAGCCGCCTCCCAAGATGATCCCCTCACGCCCGTTGTTTCGAAAGCTCCCGTACAACTCTCTATGCTTTGCTCGATGGCAAAACATCACCGACGTTTTCTCTAACCTATTTGTATTAATCTATATTCTTACGGGCGCCAAAGGTACGTTACCTATGATTCAGCGATTCAATCGAGGTGTATCGACCCACTGAACACCTAGCTACGGCTACTTGAAGCCCGCACCTTTGAGCGAGCGCGTATTGTCCGGATCAGGTCATTACCTGTCAAACCTGTTATCACCGGCTGCCTGTGAATTTGCTCACGAGCAACCTAGCTCGAAGGTCTCCGCGACTTAAATTCAATTGCACTGGTATGGGTAACTGGGATTCTGCGTTTCCGCCATCACCTAAATCCAATTGCACTTGCACTGTCCAACCGAGTTGCGAAAACTGAACTTGGCGTTTTTTCACCGCGCCTAGCTCTGTGGTAACTCGTTGTTGCGGCAGCGGCTGCCCAAACAACCAATAGGGAATAGCAGCCACCGGCAGACTCCAACCTAATTGCGCTTCCATCACCTGCTGGGGTTCACCAGCAGCAATCACATCATCACCCCGGAATACCTTCATCTCTTGAGCATCACCGCGCAATTGCACGCGGCCCTGACCAAGGCTACCCCATACGTCAATCTGATAGACACCTTGATTCTGGCGCCAAAACAAACGCAGAGCGGTTTTTTTCTGCGCACGAAACAACATCAATTTCCCCTGAACTGCGAAATCTACTTGCTGATCCTCAGTACCCGAGGGCACAGATACGCAACCCGAAAGTACAATAGTGAACACTAATAGACCCAGCCAATTTAACGGTGCCAGGCACCGAGAAGCGGCAAATGCCACTAAAGGCGCAACTCGCATTCTGCTATTATTACTGGCTGAAAAATTAGACATCGCTTTATGAGCATAGTGGCATACGGTCTTAATCATCGCACAGCTTCGGTGGAGCTGCGGGAGCGTATTGCCTTTCCAGAAGAAAATCTTGGCAATATGCTCAGTCAATTAACTCATGACTTAGGAAATATTCGCGAAGCCGCGATTATTTCGACCTGCAATCGGACTGAACTGTACTGTTCTCTTAGCGACGACAACACCCGCGACATTGGCCAATGGCTCACCGCTAATCGCCCGGTAGCGTTGGCGGAGCTGGAAGGCGCAAGCTATAAGCATTGGGATAACGACGCAGCAAAACATATGATTCGTGTCGCTGCAGGCCTCGACTCACAAATGCTTGGCGAGCCACAAATTATGGGCCAAGTTAAGGCGGCCTACGAGGTCGCTCGCGAAACTGGAACCATTGGACCAGAACTGGATTTGCTGTCGCGCATGACGCTGAGCACAGCTAAAGACATACGCACTCAAACCGAAATAGGGCGCAACCCAATCTCCGTCGCCTACGCAGCGGTTTCGCTAGCCACTCAGATTTTCACCAATCTAAATACCAAACGGGCGTTGTTATTAGGTGCTGGCGATACCATCAGCCTTGTTGCAGAACACTTGGCCGCAAAAAAAATCGCCGGCATGGCGATTGCTAATCGAACCTTAGCCAATGCCCAAATCCTCGCCGCAAGATTCGACGCCACAGCCATGCAGTTAAGCGACGTTGCCAGCCGTCTAGCGGATTACGATGTGGTGATCAGTTCGACCGCGAGCAGTCTGCCAATACTGGGTAAGGGCGCTGTCGAAGGCGCCATCAAAAAGCGCAAACACCGCCCCATGTTCATGGTGGACATCGCAGTGCCTCGAGATATAGAAAGCGAAGTTGCTAACCTACCAGATGTTTACCTGTACACTATCGATGACCTGAGCAACATCGTTCAGGCTAATATAGAGCAACGCCAAAAAGCAGCGCAAGGCGCTGAGGTCATCGTTGATATGGGTACAGAGCGCTACGAACGAGAACGCCGCATTCACAATGATAAAGCGCTTCTGACCCGGTTACGCGACGAAGCTGAGGCGACGCGTATTGGGGAATTGAATAAAGCCCTCAGTTCGCTGGAAAAAACTGGTGACGCCGAAGCGGCTCTCACTATGCTCAGTCGAGGCTTAACCAATAAATTCATTCATCCACCCACAGCGGCGATACGCACAGCCAGCGCGGATGGCAAAACCGAGTTAGTGGATCAGTTAAGCAAGGTTTATAAGCTCGAAACAGAATCTACGGAAAATCCAGAGACCGACCTCCCCACACAATCTGACAGCGACGTTTAACATGGCGTTGTCCGACTCCATGGTCAAAAAATTGGCTGACCTAACCGATCGTTTTGAAGAAGTTTCGGCGCTCTTATCCGATTCTGAGACGATGTCCGACCGAGATAAATTTACAGCGTTGTCGAAAGAATTCGCGGAAATTGAGCCGGTGGTTCTTTGCTATCAGAAAGTCAACAAGCTCAACCGTGATCTTGAAGACAGCACCCTGCTTCTGGACGACGACGACCCTGATTTTCGCGAGCTTGCGGAGCAAGAAATAACTGAGACCAAAGATCTCATTGACACTTTAACCCAGCAGTTGCAAACCCTCCTACTGCCGCGAGATCCCAACGATAAGTCCAATGTATTTTTAGAAATTCGCGCTGGAACAGGCGGCGACGAAGCGGCTATTTTCTCCGGCGACCTCTTTCGCATGTACAGCAAATTCGCTGAAGGCAAAGGCTGGCGGATTGAGATAATGAACGAACGGCCGGGTGAACATGGCGGTTATAAGGAAATTATTTCGCGTATTGAGGGCAACGAGGTCTACAGTCAACTGAAATTTGAGTCCGGTGCACATAGAGTACAGCGCGTTCCCGAGACCGAGTCGCAAGGCCGCGTACACACCTCCGCCTGCACGGTGGCGATCATGCCTGAAGTTGCCGAGATTGATTCAGTCGAAATTGAAAAAAAGGATCTTCGCGAAGACACCTTTCGCGCTTCTGGCGCAGGCGGACAGCACGTCAATAAAACGGACTCCGCTATTCGCCTAACGCATTTGCCAACTGGCACGGTGGTCGAATGTCAGGACGAGCGATCTCAACACAAGAATCGCGCGCGCGCGCTATCGCTGTTACAAGCACGTCTATTGGATGCGGCACAATCAAAACAACAAACCGAGCAAGCCGAAAATCGGCGCCAGCTGGTAGGTTCCGGAGATCGCTCCGAACGGATTCGAACCTACAATTTCCCTCAAGGACGGGTAACCGACCACCGCATCAATCTAACCCTGTACAAACTCGATGAAGTCATAGAGGGAAATTTGGACGCGTTAGTCCAGCCTCTTGTTCAAGAGCATCAAGCGGATCAGTTACAACATCTCGCAGACGGATGAGCATCGAGACAAATACGGTTATCGCGCCTACTTTTGACGAATGGCGTCGCAGTAAAGAAGCACTATCGCGCCTTGAGTGCGATTTACTGCTTAGCCACGTGACCAATATGAGTAGAACACAGATTGTTACTTACCCTGATCAGCGCCTAGACCGCGCGCAGCTCAACGAACTGGAAGCACTGGGGCGCGCCTTAAGCGAGGGCACGCCGCTCGCCTATTTGCTTGGCGAAAAGGAATTTTTCGGTCTCGCCTTTGAGGTCAGCCCCGCGGTGTTAGTGCCTCGCCCAGAAACCGAATTGTTGGTGGAGCTGGCGCTGGCGCGAATGGACGACAACACTCGGTTACTAGATGCAGGCACTGGCAGCGGTGCTGTGGCCGTCGCCATTGCGCATACCCAATGCAACGCGCAAATCGATGCTTGCGACAAATCAGATCAAGCTCTAGAGGTCGCGCGCGCGAACGCACGCACGCATCGGGTCCAAATTAACTTTTATCAAAGCGATTGGTTTGCTCAACTCCCGGACCACAAGTGGCATATGATTGTTAGTAATCCACCCTATATCGCGGCCGGGGATTCTCACTTAGCCGCATTAACGGCCGAGCCTCAGATCGCATTAGTTGCCGAAAATCGAGGGCTCGCCGCGCTCGCCCATATAGTCGAGCAAAGTCCAAACTTTCTGCACAACGCCGGCTGGCTATTGCTCGAGCACGGCCATGACCAAGCTTCCTCGGTTCGCCGTTTAATGACTAATAGAGGCTTTTTGGAGGTCAAATCAATGGTCGATCTAGGTAATATCGAACGCGTGACCCTAGGCCAATGGTATGAATGATGACGAGCTACTGCGTTACAACCGGCAAATTATGTTGCCGGAACTGGATATCGCCGGGCAACAACGATTAGCCAAAGCTCGAGTTCTGGTTGTCGGCCTAGGAGGCTTGGGTTCGCCCTTGGCGCTCTATCTGGCGAGTTCTGGCGTCGGTGAACTCGTGCTCGTGGACGATGACCACGTCGACGAATCCAATCTACAGCGCCAAATTGCCCATACGGAAGCGAGTATTGGTGCAAATAAAGCTGAGTCAGCGGCGGCGCGTATTCGGGCGCTTAACAAAACAACTAAGCTCACCTGCATCACGCGTAGATTGGCCGGTGCGGAACTGGCGGCCATGCTTGAGACTGTGCACATAGCGTTCGATGCAACCGACAATCTAGCGAGTCGACATCTACTCAACGAGGCCTGTTGGCGCCAGAGGGTGCCCTTAGTTTCCGGCGCAGCCATTCAGTGGCAGGGTCAAGTTACTCTATTTGACCCAAACGATACCTCCTCGCCTTGCTACCGTTGTCTTTATCCAAACGACGACGACGCAATGGAACTAAACTGCGCAGAAAACGGCGTAATCGCACCGCTGGTGGGCATCATTGGCTGTTGCCAAGCACTTGAAGGGATCAAATACTTAACTGGGGTCACGCCAACATTAGCCGGTCATATTTTGTACTTTGATGGCAAGTATATGGAGTGGCGCAAACTACGGTTGTCGCCTCTTACGGCTTGCCCGATCTGTGGAGAGTAAGCTCAAATTGAGCTGCCAACGCTTCAACTAGAACGCCTTGCACCTCCTTGATCACTACCGGGCCAAAGTCGGCAATTTGCGTCACGCCTACATCGGTCAAACCACAAGGGTTGATTCGAGAGAAAGGCTCCAGATCCATATCAACGTTCAAACTCAAACCGTGATAACTGCATCCACGCCGAACGCGCAAACCTAAAGAGCCAATTTTGTTGCGATCGACATAAACACCGGGGGCATCCGGGCGCCCATACCCCTCAACACCAAAAGCACTCAGCGTTCGCAGCATCGCTCGTTCCATTCCGCACACCAAGTCGCGCACACCGACACCCAGTCGCCGCAAGTCAAAGAGTAAATACGCGGTAATCTGTCCCGGGCCGTGGTAAGTGACCTGCCCACCACGATCCGATTGCACAACTGGAATCTCACCAGGGCCAAAAATGTGTTCGGCCTTGCCGGCCTGACCTTGAGTAAAGACCGGACGATGCTCTGTAAGCCAAATTTCATCGGCACTCTTATCGGTCCTATTACGCGTGAATGTTTGCATGTCGATAAAAACGGGTGCGTAGAGCGTCAGGCCGAGCTCCCGAATCTCTACCGGCAGGGCAGCCAACGCCTAAAACACCATTCTTACGGAACTATCGGACATCAGTTCCGCGTAGAGGTCACGCAACTGCTGTTCACCCTGTGCCAGCAAAGTAATGCGCACAGCCAAGAACTTTTCGCCGCTGCTTTGGCGGGTAGTGACATCGTCAGGTGTCAGCTCAGGTGCATGATTACGCGCAATTTCGACCACCCTACGCGCCACACCCTCGTCAGCGACCGCTATCACTTTAATCGGATACCGACAGGGAAACTCTATTTTTGGCTTATCCGTCATCACTAAACATTGACGCATAAAACAAATAGATCGAGTCGCCTAAACGACTGAAAAAATTCGACTCATCTACTCCGGCAAACGTAACCAAAGGGGCCGCATAAAGCTGTTCTCCGTCCAACGTCAGTTTTATTTCGCCCACTGCTTGCCCCGCGGGAAAGGGTGCCTCTAAATAATCCGCCAGGGCCATTTCAACCTCAATATCCTCGTAATAGCCTCTAGGGAAGGTGACGGTTATGTCCTCAGCAACGCCCAGTTCGACCTTGTCTTGCCGACCAAAATAAACATCTTGCTGCTGCAAATTTACGCCGGCTTCATAGAGTGTTTGGGTATCAAAATTGCGAAAGCCATAAGAGAGTAGCTTCTGGCTCTCACGCATACGCGCCTCATCGCTGTCGGTGCCCATCACTACACTGATTAATCGCACACCATTACGCTCAGCCGAAGCGACCAAGCAATAGCCGGCAGCCGCGGTATAGCCGGTTTTAACACCGTCTACCGAGCGATCGCGCCATAACAACTTGTTTCGATTAGGCTGAGCGATGTCGTTGAATTTATAACTGCGCTGCGAATACAACTTGTACTGCTCGGGATGATCCTTAATCAACGCAATGGTAAGGCGTGCAAGATCTTCCGCCGTGCTGTAATGATTTTCATTCGGCAAGCCAGTAGAGTTTAAAAACCTTGTGTTGGTTAAACCAAGCGCCTGCGCTTGCTGATTCATCATGCTTGCGAAAGCATCTTCACTGCCCGCGATGTATTCCGCTATAGCGACGCTGGCGTCATTGCCTGATTGAATGATAATTCCCTTCAACAAATCACCCACCGCGACTTCCGTACCCTCGCGAATAAACATTTTTGATCCGCCGGTACGCCAAGCTTCAACGCTGATCGGAGCCATTTCTTCCACTTTCAGCCGACCAGAATTTATTTCTTCTTCAACAATGTAGGCCGTCATGATTTTTGTGAGGCTGGCAGGTGGAATACGTTCCGAGGCGTTTTTTTCGACCAATACCTCTTGCGAATTCGCATCGATGAGTAAATACGAGGAAGACGCTATATTCGGTGGCGGCGGAATAATCGGCGCCGCTGCGGCGTCCGCTGCGACGATGGTCAGAAGCCACACCCCACGAGTCATCCAGTCAATTAATGATTGGTGCAATGCCACTGTCCCTAAACCTGCTGCGTAAACCGCAGTCTATCATTTGCGTCATCAGGCGCGAAGTTACTGCGCCGAAACAACCGAAATTTCCCCTAAATCCATTGTAGTTAGCAGCGCTCTAAGGCGGTCGAGTTCAGCATCACCAGCGACGGGCCCAACCTCTAGGCAGTACTGCCCTTGGGCATTGCGAATAACCCGAGCGGGGACCCTAAGTACACCAAGTAATTGCTCCATGACCCCCTGAGCTTGCGCCTGTTCGACAAAGCTCCCTACTTCAATCAAGTGCGAACGCTCCGAAAGACTGTTCGAATCTATCGTTTCCACGGCAACTCGGGCTGTGCCCTGCTGATGAAAACCCAGCTTAACCGCGGCCGCAAAGGAGAGGTCAATGATACGTTCGCTGTGGAATGGCCCACGATCGTTAACGCGCACGATAACCGATTTGCCATTTTCTAAGTTTTTGACACGAACAAAACACGGGATAGGCAGTGACCGATGCGCTGCGGTAAGCTCGTACATGTCGAAGGGCTCTCTGCTCGACGTCAGCCGACCATGGAACTTTACTCCGTACCAAGACGCGCTTCCTGTCTGACGGTAACCACGAGCGCTACTCATCACTCGATATTTCTTACCCCAAACCTCATAGACTGGCCCATTACCTGTGGCGCTATAGGGTAAAGATTCGACTCGCGGATCCGGCAAGTTGGCCAACCGCGCGAGTTCGGCGGATGTTAGCTGAGGCGCAGAATCTCGAATCGTGCCCTGGACAATCGGCACCGTTGGCGAGCTAACGCATCCGCCGAAAATCACCGGGCTTGTTAGCAAACAAAAAATAAGCCTCCAGTGTTTAGCCAACAGTCCGCTTCCGCCTTTTAATAATTTCTTGGCCTAATTGATAAACTGCCATGGCATAAAGCCGACTGTGGTTGTATCGAGTAATCACATAAAAGTCGTCAAATCCGAGCCAATACTCGGGCGCTTCACCACCCGCAAGACGCAACAATAGCACCTTCGCATCCGGATCAAGGCCATCAACTATTACGCCCATTTGGGCAATTTCCGCCACTGAGTGTGTCGGCCTTAAGGACTCGTTTGCGATCGCCAATAGTTGTTCCGTTTCGGCTTTAACTCGCACCGGCACCGTAACCTCAGCCGCACCACGCCATCCATGGCGACTGAAATAATTCGCTACACTGCCGATTGCATCATCTCGGTTCCGCCAAATATCACGGACCCCGTCTTGATCAAAATCCACCGCATAGTTGCGAAAACTTGAGGGAATGAATTGGCCATAGCCCATCGCACCGGCGTAAGAGCCCATAAGGCCTAAAGGGCTTTTCCCCTCCTCTCGCGCCAACAACAAAAACTGCGTTAATTCTTTGCGGAAAAAACTTGCGCGGGGCGGATAGTCAAACGCCAGAGTCATAAGAGCATCAACGACGCGGTGTCTACCCGTTACACGTCCGTATCGTGTCTCAACGCCAATAATGGCAACAATCACTTCTGGGGCAACGCCATACTCTCTTTGCGCTCGCTCTAAACTCGCCTGATTTTGTCGCCAAAACTCTACGCCACCTGAGATGCGTTGTTCGTCCAAAAAAATCTTACTGTACTCATGCCAGTTCAAACGCCGTTCAGCAGGCCGACGCATAAGATCAATAATGTCCTGGCGTCGCTCTGCTGCCATCAATACTTCTTCAAGCTCCTGCCGAGAAAATTGGTGTTGTTGAATCAACTCATCAATGTATGCATCCACTTCTTCACGTTTCAGATAGCTATCTGCGTTGACAATGGCCGAAAAAAACATCGATACAGTCAACGTTAAAAGCGTAGATAGTTTAACCATGAAGATCCCTTACTTAAAAATCAGCATTGGTTGCATAACGAACTACCAAGCTTTATGCGTGCGCATGGACATGATTATGCCGAAACTTGCCATCAAGGTGATGATGGATGTACCGCCATAACTCACCAGTGGCAACGGCACACCCACCACAGGCAACAAGCCGCTGACCATAGCAATGTTTACAAATAAATAGATAAAAAACGTTAGTGTTAAGGCTCCAGCGAACAGCCTCGCGAAGGTGCTTTGCGCTGAAACAGCCAAAACCAAACCTCTCGCTATGATGCCTAGGTAAAGAATCAACAAAAACAGTACCCCGACTAACCCCAACTCCTCGCCCACAACAGCAATGATGAAATCCGTGCGTGCTTCGGGAAGAAAGTCTAGGCGACTCTGCGTGCCTTGTAACAACCCCTTACCAAATATACCGCCAGAGCCAATCGCCGTTGTGGACTGGATGATGTTCCACCCTGCACCTAGAGGATCGCTCTCGGGATCAAACAGCGTGATGATTCGCTGCCTCTGATACCCCTGCAAAGCAAACTGCCACAGCAGCGGCGCAGCGGCCGCAACCAACAGCGATGCATAACCAATATATCGCCAAGACAACCCCGCCAACATCAGCACCGCCAAACCGGCGCCGGCCACCAATATGGCGGTGCCCAAATCAGGCTGAGCGGCGATTGCTAAGGCGGGCAATGAAATGATCATTAGTGAAAAAACCACGTGCCTCGCCGAGGGCGGCAGTACACGCTGTTGTAAATACCAAGCCAACGCCATCGGCACTGCAATCTTCATTAATTCAGACGGTTGGAAGCGCAGCACGCCGGGAATCTCGAGCCAGCGCTGGGACCCTTTCACTCTCACTCCAATGAGAAGCACGAGCAACAAAAGTACGAGCCCCAGAACATATATAAATGGGGCCCAGCGCAAATAAATGCCCGGGGGCAGCTGGGCAGCAATGATCAGCACGACCATCGACGCTAAGACTCGTTGGAACTGCGCATCAAACAAGCGACTCTCGTCACCCGCGGCACTGAACAGAACCACCAGACCAAAACCCAACACCATCGCCACCAGCGCCAAAAGCATGGGGTCTAGGTGCAATTTATGCAGCCATTGGTCTTGCGCCGAATTTTGCGCGCCCGGCAGCTGCCGCTGAAAATCCATACTCAATGCTACGCTTCCCTCCCAGACACTTGAGTTAAATCAAATGCAATCATCGCATCGTCACAGAACGACCAAGATATGAATCTATGATTTTTCTTGCCACCGGCGCGGCAACCGAACTGCCGCCACCGCCATTTTCTACCAACACGGCCAATGCAATCTGAGGATCGTCTACCGGCGCGAACGCCATAAACCACGCATGTTTTCGGCTAAATTCAGACAACTCCTCTTCGTCGTATTCTTCACCCTGACGAATCTCGACAACTTGAGCAGTGCCCGACTTACCGGCCATGCGATATCCAATCCGCTGGCCGATGTAGGCCCAAGCTGTACCGTTTCTGCGAAAACCCTGGCCTCCTAGGTGCACGACATCTTCCATCGCCGCAACCATTTTCTGCCAATCCTCTTCGGTCAGGTTCGATGTCGTTTCTGGCATGGAGCGCTGCAATACTGGGACCGAGCGCTCACCCCGGCTCAGCACCAATCGCGGCCGCACAATACGCCCGCGATTGGCAATCATGGCGACATAGGTCGCGATTTGCAGGGGCGTTACAAGCAGATCTCCTTGCCCTATCCCCATATTAACGGAATCACCTTGATACCATTTTTCGCCTTTAGCACCGAGTTTCCATTCCGGATCTGGCACCAAACCATGGCTCGCATCGCTTATGTCCAAAGCAAGATTTTGGCCAAACCCGAATTCTCCGGCGAACCGCGCTAAGTAATTGATGTCCAAACGGGAGGCTACGTCATAGAAGTAGACATTCGAGGAGCGATAGATGGCCTTGCGCAAATCGACAATACCCTGACCCCCGGAGTCGTCAACTGTCCACGACCAGTCTCGATACTCACGCTCACCACCAGCTAATCGAAAAGACCCTCGGTCTTCAATTGTGGTATCCCATTGCATAGCGCCACTGGCGATACCGGCCAACCCCACAACTGGCTTGAATGTTGAGCCCGGCGCATATTGTCCATTCGTCGCCCGATTAAAAAGTGGCAAATAAACCGATTCGCTCAAAGCACGGAATTCGCTGTCGCTCATACCGGCAACAAACTGATTCGGGTCGTAGCTGGGTTTACTCACTAAGGCCAATACACCGCCGGTTTTAGGGTCTAAGGCGACCACCGCGCCGCGTTGGCGGTCCAATGCAGCAACGGCTGCATGCTGGAGCTGCGCGTCTAAATGAAGGTTTAGATTCTGCCCGACCAATGGCGGGTTAATATCGATAATGCGCGTTACGCGGCCATGCGCGTCTGTTTCCACCTGCTGGTAGCCGGGACGGCCGTGCAAGTCCGATTCGTAATAAGCTTCAACGCCACGCTTTCCTACAAACTGTGTCGCTCGATATTCAGATGGGTCTAATCGCCGCAGATCGCTCTCGGTCACGCGGCGCACCGAGCCTACTGCATGTACCGCAATATCGGCTTGAGGGTAATAACGCTGCAACCGAGTAATCACCTTAACTCCCGGCATACGATGCCGGTTAACGGCCAGCGCTGCGATATCCGCTGCCGACAGATTATCCGCTAGCACTACCGGTTCGCCCGGTCGCCGACTGCGGTTTACCCGCTCATAGAATTGGTCAATTTGCTGTGCCGACAACGTAATGAACCCGTTCAACTGTTCAATCGCAGCCTGCAAGTCGTCAACCCGCTCGACCACAATGCCTAGCGCCGAAGAGGGGCGATTATCCGCCAACAACACACCATTGCGATCAAAAATTAATCCGCGAGGTGGCGCGAGAGGCTGCACCTGAATGCGGTTTTTATCCGAACGGTATTGGTAATCTTCGTGTTCATAGACCTGTAACTGCACGAAGCGCGCTACAAGCACACCCACGCACAAAACGATCAGCAGGAAAAAGCTGATTGCGCGACGCGCGATCAGTGCGCGTTCTCTGTTTGGATCTTTGATTGCTAGCGCGACTGCCAAATCCAACCCCTAAATCCTATGATATGGATGTCCGCAATTTATGCTGTCTGCACGATACAGTGCCTCAGCAGCAACCACCCGAACTAAATAGTGTGGCAACGTCAATTTTGACAGGGATATGCGTTCATTTGCACGCGCCAAAACATGCTCATCGAGACCGTTGGCGCCACCAATCAACATCACAACTCCCATGCGCTGCATTTGCCATGCCTTAAGACGCTCCGCTAACTGCACACTCGATGTTTGCTCACCGCGCTCATCAAGCGCAACAACCCAGTCATCGCTACCCATTCGAGCAAGCAATTTATCGCCTTCTTGTGACTTAATTTTGGCTTGATCAGAATGATGTCTTGGCGCAGGAATTTCTTCGAGCGATAAACGCAAGCCACGGGTCAGGCGTTTCGCGTATTCAAAATAACCAGCTTGCACCCAAATTGGCGCTTTGCTTCCGATCGATAGTATCCGTATATCCACAGACGCGACGCTAATTCAATTGCCCGCTGTCGGGCGAAGCATCTGACCAAAGCCGCTCTAACTCGTAAAAACCCCGAGCCTCCGCATTCATCACATGAATCAATACATCCCCAAGATCCACGAGCACCCAATCATAACTTTCGCGGCCTTCCACTCCCAAGGGTTGCACACCTAGCGCCTTGGAAGATTCAGTAGCGGTATCCACAAGGGCTTTTACATGTCGATTAGAGCCGCCACTCACTAGAATCATATGATCCGTCATCGGTGTAAGCTTAGACACATCCATGGACAGAATTTCCTGCCCTTTCATGTCTTCGAGCGCCGCTAACATGTGGTCGCGCAGTTCACTTGGCCTCAAAAAGATGACTCCTTTGCTGTCGCATTCTCTTTATATAATTCGTTTCGGTGAATGTATTGTTCCACATCAGCATCAACCAAATCTGCAATATCTTGACCTAACGAAATCCGTTGGCGTATTTGGGTGGAAGAAATTTCTCGCATAGATAGATTAACACGCACTATTTGCCCATGACTGGTCGCGTCGAACCCCGATCTTTCGTGTTTATGACAGAGCGCCGCTATCTGCGAAGAAAAACTGACCGTTGGCCCAGGCCTAGGTATCACGATCAAATTACAATCCTCTAATAAGTTTTCCCATCCACGCCAAGATGTCAGCGTCGCGAATGAATCCTCGCCAACAATCCAACACAGCACTGCTTGCGGGAACTCGCTTCGCAGAATGCTCAACGTGTCGACCGTATAAGAACGACCACCTCGTCGCACCTCGACGTCGTCAGCAATCAGCCCCGGATTGTTTGCGCAAACCGTTTCGAGCATCGCCCATCGATGCGTTGTCATCGCATAGCTTGCGGATTTATGGACAGGTTGCGAATTCAGCACCATCCGCACTGTGTCTAACCCCAAAAACTTTCTTACGCTCTCGGCAGCGTGCACATGTCCATAATGAACTGGGTCAAACGTACCGCCGTATAACCCTATGAGCACAGGCCTCGCCCTAAGCAACTATCGATTACGAACTTCACCGTCACCGTATACGACATACTTCTGAGAGGTCAGTCCCTCTAAACCTACAGGCCCCCTAGCGTGAAGCTTGTCGGTCGATATACCCACTTCTGCGCCGAGCCCATACTCAAAACCGTCGGCAAACTGCGATGATGCGTTAACCATTACCGAGGCTGAGTCAACCGCTTGGATAAACTGTCTGGAGTGACTGTAATTTTCTGTGACTATGACGTCAGTATGGCCTGAGCCATAGCGATTGATGTGCTCGATCGCCGCATCCAACCCATCGACCACTTTTATCGCCAGAATTGGTCCCAAATATTCTTCCGACCAATCCGCCTCGCTCGCAGAACCAACACCCGCAACCTTAGCCGTGCGCTCACACCCCCGCAGTTCTACATTCGCTTTAACGAACTTTTCGACTAACGGCGGCAGTACCTCGGCCGCAATCTGCTGGTGGATCAGTAAGGTTTCCATCGCGTTACATACCGCATACTTTTCTGCTTTGGAGTTGAACGCTATTTCAATGGCTTTGGCTGGTTCGGCGTGCGCGTCAATATAAACATGACAGACGCCATCTAAATGCTTAATCACAGGGATCCGGGTCTCTTTGCTGACACGCTCTATGAGTCCTTTACCGCCTCTAGGCACAATCACATCAACAAAGTCATCGAGCTTAAGCATTTCACCAACGGCGGATCGATCTGTCGTTGCAACCAACTGCACACAAGCCCCGGGCAGTCCCGCTGCAATAACGCCCTTAGTCACACACGCCGCAATCGCTTGATTTGACAAAAACGCCTCGGACCCACCACGCAAAATGCACGCGTTGCCGGCTTTCAGACAAAGCGCCGCCGCATCAACTGTGACGTTCGGGCGCGACTCGTAAATCATACCTATCACACCGAGCGGAACGCGCATTTTACCTATCTGAATACCTGTCGGCCTATAGCTAAGATCCGTCACTTCACCAATGGGGTCTTTCAACCCATCAATTTGCAGCAGACCCGCAATCATTTGATCGATGCCTTTATCACCTAGCGACAATCGGTCCACCAACGGTTGGTCTATATTGTCGTCTTGAGCAGCGGCTAAATCCGCCGCATTGGCCTCTTTTATTTTTGCGCGCTCGGCATCGAGCGTTTCAGCAATAGTAACTAACGCTTTGGATTTGGTGGCGGTAGAGGCAACGGCTAACGCCCGTGACGCATCGCGCGCAGCTGCCCCCATCTGTTGCATAACTTTACTTAGTGGTTGATCCATAGATTAATTATAAAGATAACCTGCGACGTCGCTAGCATCGATTATACGGCGCATGCTCGAAGGTTCAGTCACGGAATTTACCGACCAAGCGGCGCAACTCGCTTAGGCGCTCTTTAGGCCAGGCCATCTGCAACAATGTTTGCTTGATTTCGGGTTCTATCGGCAGAAGATCGGCTAACCGATAGCTGACGGAACGCGCCTGCTGCAAATCGACCTGAGGGTTAAGCTGCTGAATAAGTGGGTGCTCCAAAAGATCTTTAAGCACAGCGACCAATGGTTCGTGTTCATCTGACAATTCTCCCTCAGACTCTTCGGGCAAAAACTGCACACTGCCCAACAACAGCCCGTCTTTTTGTTGCGCCACATCGAGAATAGAGAATTTGCGTCGCCCCTGAGCGACGATACCCAGCAGACCATTGTCTGCTTGATTAAAATCGACGATTTCTGCCTCGGTCCCAATCCTAAACAATTCCCGATCCGCCTCCGAAGCATCCGCACCAGCAATCACTTCACCACCCTGACGCAATAAAACCACGCCAAAATTTTCTTGCTCGCGCATGCACCAGCGAATCATGTCCACATATCTAGGTTCGAAAATCCGCAACGGTAAGACCCCGCCAGGAAATAAAACCGTTCGTAATGGAAAAATCGGCATGCTGAATTTTTCATCAATACTGACCTGCAACTTCTGTGACACTAAATTCTCACGCTACAATGAGCCGAAAACTATATCCGCGTTGTTCATCCACTGCCAATGCTATGCTTGGCTTATTCCAAACGCCCTTTAAGAAGAGGAATTGAGCCCATATGGATTGGTTGCAAGTCGTCATTTTGAGTTTAATCCAAGGCGTTACCGAGTTCCTGCCAATATCTAGCTCGGCGCATCTCATTCTCCCTGCACAACTGTCTTCCTGGCCCGATCAGGGTTTGGCCTTCGACGTTGCGGTCCATTTCGGAACGCTGATCGCCGTTATTGCCTATTTTCGAGCGGAGATCACTGACATGCTGTTAGCCGTTGTGGGCACGCCCAAGCAACTGCATAACCGAGGTTGGCGCACACTGCTGAACCCAAGTGACGGCGACCCTGATGTTCGACTGGTGCTGCAGTTGGCCCTCGCGACTCTACCGATAGTGATCGTCGGCTTTTTTGCAAAAGATGTCATAGACAGCGCCCTCCGTTCGATTACGGTGATCGCGACAACAACTTTGGTCTTTGGCATCGCACTTTGGTACGCAGATTCGCGTCCGCAGCAGCAAAGAACTATGACCTTCCCTGCGGCGATGTTAATCGGCTTGGCCCAGTGCATCGCTCTGATCCCAGGAACCTCGCGATCAGGCATAACCATTACTGCCGCCCTAATAATCGGCCTAGGTCGAACCCAAAGTGCTCGATTTTCTTTCTTACTGGCGATCCCGACTATTTTGGGCGCGCAACTCTTGATGATGTTGGATCTTAGCCTTGAAGAGATACTGGCTGATTCAACAGCCATGCTCAGTGCGGCGATGCTGGCCGGTTTAAGCGCCTACGCTTGTATTCACTTTTTCATAGTCTTAGTCGAGCGCACGGGCATGCGTCCCTATGTCTACTACCGCATTGCCTTGGGACTTACGCTGTTTGGTATAGTTGCGCTGGCTTAGCCGGCCGACTTTGCAATCTTAGAATGGAATATCGTCTTCAAAGTCGTTGTCGTCGGATAGTGTTGGCGAGTTATCCATAGACATGCCGGCAGGCGCTGGTGCAGAAGCAGAAGCAGAAGCAGAATCAAACCCTGAAGGCGGCGGGTTCACCTGACCGCCCCCATCCATACTGCCGCGACTATCAAGCATCTGCATTTCTCTAGCGTTGATTTCCGTGCGGTATTTCTTCTGGCCCTCCGCCTCCCAACTGGAGGTGCGCAACTGGCCCTCGATGTAGACCTTGGAACCTTTGCGCAAATACTCACCGGCGATCTCTCCTAGGCGCGCAAAGCATACGACGTTGTGCCATTCAGTCCTTTCTTGCTGTTCGCCGGAAGCACGGTCGCGCCAAGATTCAGAGGTCGCCACGCTGAAGCGCGTCACGGCTGTGCCATTTTGCGCATATCGAGTTTCAGGGTCGCGGCCTAAGTTACCCACTAAAATAACCTTGTTGACGCCTCGTGCCATGTCGATCTCCGCCTTTGCAATAGCTTCAAGTGTAGTCTAAAGCATTCGACGGGCCTAACCGAAAATCCTTGCACACGTTCATCACGCCGACTCGCTCATAGTGTTGTCGCGGTTCCACGATCCAGTTATGTTGGATCCGTTTCAGCACAAGACAAAAGTGAGCTTACTCGGTTGGACACAATATCGGTCAAGGGTGCACGAACCCATAATCTGCGCAATATAGATCTGGACATTCCCCGGGATAAACTGGTCATAATTACCGGTCTTTCGGGGTCAGGAAAATCCTCTCTAGCGTTTGACACCCTTTATGCGGAGGGTCAGCGTCGTTATGTCGAATCACTGTCTGCCTACGCACGTCAATTCCTATCGATGATGGAAAAACCAGATGTTGACCACATCGAGGGGTTATCGCCGGCAATTTCCATCGAACAAAAGTCTACTTCCCATAATCCGCGTTCAACGGTGGGCACTATTACTGAGATCTACGATTATTTGCGGCTGCTGTACGCGCGCGTCGGAGAACCACGATGTCCTAATCATGATCTACCCCTCGACGCGCAAACAGTCAGCCAAATGGTCGACCAAGTGATGGCGCAGCTTGACGATAAACGCGTCATGGTGCTCGCCCCGATCATCGATGAACGTAAGGGCGAACACCTGCACGTTTTTCAAGAATTGCGCGGCAATGGATTTGTTCGGGTACGTATCGACGGTTTGGTCGTCGACCTCGACGAAACACCGACGCTGGATAAAAACAAGAAACACTCTATTGAAGCCGTGATCGACCGAGTACGCATTCGCAGCGACGTTGCACAACGTCTCGCAGAAAGTTTCGAAACTGCTCTGGAATTGTCTGACGGCGTGGCGCTGGTTATCGACATGGATGACTCAAGCGTGGACCCAACTGTGTTCTCGGCAAAATTTGCCTGCCCCAATTGCGGTTATGCCATCGCTGAGTTAGAACCGAGAATGTTTTCCTTTAATAATCCTGCCGGCGCCTGCAGCAGTTGCGACGGCCTTGGCGTGACACAGTTTTTTGATGAGGCGCTTGTCGTTGCGGATCCAGATCTTACCCTTGCCGAAGGCGCCATACGCGGTTGGGACAGGCGCAACATTTACTATTTTCATATGCTCAGTTCACTGGCTGATCATTTCGGTTTCGATGTCGAAATCCCGTTCAAGGCGCTGAGCAAAAAACATCGAGAAGTAATACTGCGCGGCAGCGGTCGTCAGCAAATTGATTTCAGTTACGCTAACGATCGAGGAGACATCATCCGACGGCGTCACCGCTTTGAGGGTGTACTGCCAAATATGGAGCGGCGTTTTCGCGAAACAGATTCCACCATGGTGCGCGAGAACCTACAAAAGTACTTACGCGTCGCGGACTGTCCTGATTGTTCAGGAACACGACTGCGCGAAGAATCGCGCCATGTGTTCATCGGTGGAACAAATCTTCCGAGCGTCACTCATGGTTCGGTTGCCGCCACTCTTGAGCACTTTGCCAATCTCAAACTGCGGGGCCAGAGAGCCACCATCGCCGAAAAAATCCTCAAAGAAATACAGGCGCGATTGCAGTTTTTGGTGGATGTAGGTCTGAATTATTTAACCCTTGATCGCAGCGCCGAAACCCTGTCAGGCGGCGAAGCTCAACGCATCCGGCTGGCGAGCCAAATTGGTGCAGGATTAGTGGGGGTGATGTACATCTTGGATGAGCCTTCAATTGGTTTGCACCAAAGAGATAACGAACGGCTACTAAAAACCCTCGAACACCTGCGTGATCTCGGTAATACAGTACTGGTCGTTGAGCACGACGAGGAGGCCATGCGCAGGGCTGATCATCTTATTGATATTGGACCTGGTGCCGGGGTCCACGGCGGGCAGGTCATTGCTCAGGGCTCGTTCAAAGAAGTGGCTAAAACGACATCATCTATTACAGGGCAATATCTTAGCGGCAAAAAACAAATCGCTGTGCCGAAAAAGCGAACGGTTCTGAACCAAGACAAAGCGCTGGTACTGTGCGGTGCCAGCGGCAACAACCTACAGAATGTCACCCTGAATATTCCGTGCGGGCTTTTTACTTGCATCACCGGCGTCTCAGGCTCGGGTAAGTCGACTCTAATCAACCACACGCTTTATCCGTTAGCCGCTACTGAGTTGAATAAAGCCACCACGCTAAAACCACGCCCATACGAGACCATCGACGGCCTGCAACACCTGGATAAAGTGGTCGACATCGATCAGAGCCCTATTGGCAGAACACCGCGTTCTAACCCTGCAACCTACACCGGCTTGTTTACGCCGATTCGCGAACTGTTTGCACAGGTACCGGAGGCGCGCGCACGAGGTTATAAACCAGGCCGCTTTAGCTTTAACGTCAAAGGCGGGCGCTGCGAAGCCTGCCAGGGTGACGGCGTTATCAAAGTCGAGATGCATTTCCTGCCTGATATTTATGTGTCGTGCGACACCTGCCAAGGCAAACGCTACAACAGAGAAACCCTCGATATCCGCTATAAGGGCAAGAACATCAACGAAGTGCTGAACATGACCGTTGAAGAAGCCAACGAATTTTTTGCGGCAGTGCCTATGTTGTCGCGCAAATTAGAAACATTGATGGATGTCGGGCTTGCTTATATTCGCCTTGGCCAATCTGCAACGACACTTTCGGGTGGCGAAGCGCAACGCGTTAAACTGTCTCGAGAACTGTCAAAACGCGATACCGGACAGACCCTCTATATTCTTGACGAACCCACAACCGGATTGCACTTCCATGACATCGCTCAACTGCTGGAAGTACTCCATCGACTGCGCGATCAGGGCAATACCATAGTGGTCATAGAGCACAATTTGGACGTGGTCAAAACCGCAGACTGGGTCGTCGATTTAGGACCAGAAGGCGGGACAGGCGGAGGCCATATCATCGCTACGGGAACACCCGAACAGGTCGTCAAAGTGAAGAAGTCGCATACCGGAAAATTTTTGCGCCCACTGCTTACCGGCTAGTATCAGTCAGATGCAGCTACGCAGAGCGCTGATGCACAATTCGATGTTTTCGCGGCGGGCCGAATAACCCATTAAACCAATACGCCATACTTTGCCGGCAAAAGCGCCAAGCCCCGCACCGATTTCCAAGTTGTACTCATGCAGCAAACGCTTTCGCACAGCCCCTTCGTCTAGGCCTTCTGGACAACGAACTAAGTTCAACTGCGGCAATCGACAATCTTCGGCAACCACAAAATCTAGGCCCAGTGACAACACTCCCTGCGCCAATAACCCATGCATTTCGCGGTGTCTCTGCCAAGCGGTCTCGATCCCTTCTTCTTTGACCATCAACAACGCTTCATGTAACCCGTACATTGCGTTCACCGGGGCCGTATGGTGATAGGTGCGGGCGCCCTCACCCTGCCAATACGCCATCAAAAGCGACAGATCTAAAAACCAACTTTGTACCGGAGTATTTCGCGATTGAACCCTTGCAGCAGCGTTCTCACTGAAGGTGATCAGACTTATCCCCGGAGGAGCAGACAAGCACTTCTGGGTGCCTGAATAAGTCACATCTGCACCCCAGTCATCAACGAGGAGTTCCACTCCGGCAAGGCCAGTAACCGAATCTACAATCGATAAACACCCTGCCTGTGCCGCCATGGCACAGAGTGTCTTCGCGTCGGAACACACACCCGTGGAGGTTTCAGCATGCACAAAAGCGACTATCTTAGCGTCCGAGTGCTGCGCCAAAGCGCTTTGCAGCTTTTCAGCATCAACCGGCGTGCCCCACTCATCCTCAACTGTGACCAGTTCCCCGCCCATGCGTCGGACGTTTTCAGCCATCCGCATGCCGAATACGCCGTTAATACAGACAATAGCCTTGTCGCCAGGCTCTAATAGATTAGCGAAAGCAGCCTCCATAGCGGCTGAACCAGGGGCTGACAAGGGTAGAGTTAAGGCGTTTTCAGTCTGAAAGCAGTAACGCAGCAGATCCTTGATGTCTTCCATCAAGGCAATGAATTCTGGATCCAAATGACCAATGGTCGCCTTGCTCATGGCACCAAGCACTCGCGGATGCACGTCCGAGGGCCCCGGCCCCATCAACGTCCGCGGCGTTGGGTGAAAACTTGTGTTCACAATAGGCTACTTCTTTTCGTCTTCCGGCGGCGTTTCAGAGTCCGCCTCTGCGCTTTCAGCCTCTGCGCCTGCAGTCTCGGCCTCAGCGGGCGTCGCGTCCGTCGTTTCTGTTGCCTCTTGTTCAGTGGCTGTCGCCTGCGGCGCTTCTTCTTGAGCTTCTAAATACTCCGCGTCCAAATCGTCAGCATCCACAATAGGCCGGTCTACTAATTCCACAAAAGCCATCGGCGCGGCGTCTCCAGCGCGGTGACCGCACTTTAAAATGCGCGTGTAGCCACCCGGACGACCCTGATAACGAGGTCCTAACTCAGCAAACAACTTACCCACTGCTACCTTACTGCGCGTGCGTGAAAAGGCTAAACGGCGATTCGCTACCGAATCTTCCTTCGCCAGCGTTATCAGCGGCTCCGCAACGCGACGCAGCTCTTTGGCTTTCGGCAAGGTGGTCTTGATGACTTCACTTTCTATCAATGACGCTGCCATATTGCGAAACATTGCCTGCCGATGCGAGCTGTTCCTATTGAGCTGTCTGCCACTCTTTCGATGACGCATGGTTCGTTCCTATGCCCTATCTGGTATTACTGATCTGGTTTTATTTTTCGCACTACTGTAACGACGAATTAAATTCGACCGCCATGAAGGTTCGGCGGCGGCCAATTTTCAAGACGCATACCCAGCGACAATCCTCGCGTCGCCAATACATCTTTGATCTCTGTAAGCGACTTTTTGCCGAGGTTCGGTGTTTTCAACAACTCAACTTCAGTACGTTGGATCAGGTCACCAATGTAGTAAATATTCTCTGCCTTCAAGCAATTCGCTGACCGTACGGTCAATTCTAAATCATCTACAGGACGTATCAGTATCGGATCGACTTCGTCTTCCTTTTCCTCTACGACCTGCTCGCCCTCATTATCCAGATCAACGAACACAGCCAGTTGATGCTGCAAAATGGTTGCAGCGCGTCTAATCGCTTCTTCCGGATCGATTGTGCCATTAGTTTCCAGATCCAAAATGAGCTTATCCAAATCCGTTCGTTGCTCCACACGCGCACTTTCAACGCTATAAGACACCCGACGCAGCGGACTGTATGAAGCGTCTAGCCGGAGCACGCCGATCGGTCGCGACTCCTCTGCATTTTCAGCGCTATCGCGAGCGTCTGCAGGGACATAACCGCGGCCTTTGGTTACTTTTGCTTCTATTCGTATCGATCCAGTTTCATTGAGCGTACACACTTGATGCTCAGGATTAGCGATCTCTACATCCTCTGTTAGCTGAAAATCTCCGGCTGTGACTTTACCGGCACCAGAAACGGAGAGTGTAATCATGGCTTCATCCTGATTGTGCAGGAGTACGCTGATATCTTTCAGATTAAGCAGAATATCAATCACGTCTTCTTGAACGCCTTCAAGCGTGCTGTATTCGTGAAGCACACCATCGATTTGCACCTCAGTAATCGCGCAGCCCGGCATTGAAGACAGCAGGATACGGCGCAGCGTATTGCCTAGGGTATGCCCAAAGCCCCTTTCTAAAGGCTCTAAGGTAACTTTAGCGCGGCACGGACTGTTCGATTGAACATCGATGTTGCGCGGGGTCATGAACTCGTTTGCCAACTGTGACATGTTGTTCTCTCCTATGGCGCTGTGCGCCAGATCAATTACTTCGAGTAGAGCTCGACGATGAGGTTCTCGTTGATTTCTGCCGGCAGTTCCTCGCGGTCAGGCAAGCGCTTAAATACACCTTCAAAGTTCGCCGCATTCACTTCAACCCAATCGATTTCTCCGCGCTGACTTGCGAGTTGCAGAGCCGCTTGGATACGCAATTGGTTGCGAGACTTTTCATATACCGCGATCACATCACCGGGTTGCACCTGGTATGACGCTACATTAACCAGACCGCCGTTTACGGTAATCGACTTGTGCGAAACCAACTGACGAGACTCGGCCCGAGTGGATCCGAAACCCATACGGTACACCACGTTGTCCAAGCGGCTTTCCAGCAACTTGAGAAGATTTTCGCCAGTGGCGCCACGCTTACGATCCGCTTTCTTGTAATAGTTACGAAACTGCTTTTCTAAAACGCCGTATAGGCGCCGAACTTTTTGTTTTTCGCGCAACTGCACAGCGTAGTCAGAAAGACGGCCTCGACGTATACCATGCTGTCCTGGCGCGTTGTCGATTTTACATTTAGAGTCAATCGGCCGAACCCCACTTTTGAGGTACAGATCCGTGCCTTCGCGACGACTCAGTTTAAGTTTTGGTCCTAAATATCGGGCCATTCCAGTTTCTCCGTTCGAATTCTTCGCGAGCTGCTAAACGCGACGACGTTTAGGCGGGCGACAGCCATTGTGTGGGATTGGGGTAACGTCCGAGATGCTGTTGATCTTCAATCCGGCACCATTAATCGCGCGAACCGCTGACTCGCGACCAGGTCCTGGACCCTTCACAAATACATCAACGCTCTTCATGCCAAACTCAACCGCGACGTTGCTCGCTCGCTCCGCCGCCACCTGAGCTGCAAATGGCGTACTTTTACGCGATCCACGGAAGCCTGAACCACCGGACGTGGCCCAGCTCAACGCATTGCCTTGACGGTCGGTAATCGTAATGATGGTGTTATTAAACGACGCATGTATGTGCGCTAATCCGTCAACGACTACGCGCTTCGCTTTCTTCTTTTCGGCCATAACAGTTCCTATCTAACCCTAACGACGGATGGGACGCTTTGGTCCCTTACGGGTACGCGCATTCGTTTTTGTACGCTGACCATGCACCGGCAAGTGGCGTCTATGACGCATACCACGATAGCAGCCTAAGTCCATCAAACGTTTGATGTTCATTGATGTTTCTCGACGCAGATCACCTTCGACATCGAGCTTGCTCACCTCTGCGCGAATCGCGTCTAGGTTAGCTTCGTCCAGTTCACCAATTTTCGCGTCTGGTTTAACGCCAGCTGCGTCACAAATTTTATCCGCAGAAGTCAGTCCGATGCCGTAGATATACGTCAACGAAATCCTTGCGTGTTTGTTATCCGGTATGTTGATTCCGGCAATACGTGCCATTTATACGCTCCGTTTTTTGGCCAACAAACGCGACGGGTTAACCCTGCCGCTGCTTGTGGCGCGGTTCAGTACTGCAGATCACTCGCACGACGCCTTTACGTCTTACGATTTTGCAGTTTCGACAAATTTTCTTGACTGATGCTCTTACTTTCATGTTCCCTAACCTACGCGGAGCTCTAACGCCGCCGCCCATAGTTTTGTAAATTCGATTTTTCCATCAACTTTGCGTACTGGCTGCTCATCAGATGCGATTGCACCTGAGACATAAAGTCCATCGCCACCACCACAACAATCAATACTGCCGTCCCGCCTAACTGGAAGGAGGTGTCAAAAAACACCACCATGAATTCGGGCAATAGACAGACCAANGTCACGTAAAGCGCGCCGAATACCGTCAGCCGNGTAATNACATCGTCAATGTACTTAGACGTTTGCTGACCGGGGCGAATACCCGGAACATAAGCGCCCTGCCGCTTCAAATTGTCTGCCACATCTTTCGGATCAAACATAATTGCGGTNTAGAAAAAGCAGAAGAAAATAATTCCTGCGGCGAACATCATGACGTATAGAGGTTGNCCTGGNGACAGCACCAGCGATACCTGCTGCAGCCACTCCATGCCAGGGTTGCTGCCGAACCAACTTGCCATAGAGGCCGGCGCGAGCAACAAACTTGAGGCAAAAATAGCCGGTATCACACCCGCCATATTTATCTTCAACGGAAGGTGACTGCTTTGCGCCTGAAAAACTCGACGCCCTTGCTGTTTCTTAGCGTAATTTACGGTAATACGTCGTTGTCCGCGCTCCACTCGCACAACAAACCAAACTAAACCGACAGCGATCGCCGCCATAGCCAGTAAAACAATAATATTCAAATTACCCTGACGCGCCGACTCAAACATCTGTCCAATAGCGGCCGGAAATCCAGACACGATACCGGCAAAAATCAATAGCGAGATGCCATTGCCCACGCCTCTTTCAGTAATTTGCTCACCTAACCACATCATGAAAATGGAACCGGTAACCAGAGTTAACGTCGCAATAAATAGAAATACAAAGCCGCTATCAAACGCGAGCCCCTGATTACCCAGAGTTACAGCCAACGAAGTGCCCTGAATCAACGCTATACCAAGGGTAAGGTAGCGAGTCGCTTTAGTGATCTTACGTCGCCCTGCATCCCCTTCTTTACGCCACTGCTGAAATTGCGGATACATCATCGTCAAAAGATTCATGATGATGCTGGCGGTGATGTAGGGGATTACTCCCAAGGCCAGAATACTCATGCGTTCCCAGGCACCACCCGAGAACATATTAAACAGCTCTAAGATACCGCCCTGATTTTGATTAAACAGCGCCTGCAGCTGGCTAGGATCAATTCCAGGCACTGGAATATGCGTGCCAACACGATAAACGATTAGGGCAAACAACACGAACAGCAGACGACTGCGGAGTTCTGCAACTCCGGCCTGATTGCCCGCCAGCTGGTTGGCCATGTCGTTTTGGTTACGTGTCATCACTAATGTTCTGTAAAACTCTGCTACTCGGCACTGCCGCTTGGATCTTCGTCAGCTGAATCGGTTGGCGCTGGCTCTTCAGCCTCAACGGATTCTTTAGTCGCCTTCGCTTTGGTCGTTTTCTTCTTGGTAGGCTCTTCCTCGCCTACAGCGATCTTGCCGCCGGCAGCTTCGATGGCCGCTTTCGCACCCTTGGTTACCGCGATCTTTACGTCATCCACCGTGACCGCACGAGCAATTTCACCAGACAGCATGATGCGAACCCGTTTCATGTCACGCCGGACTACATTTGCTTGCTTCAGAGTTTCTAGAGTTATCTTCTCGCCTACCACTTTTGCCAACTCGCTCAGGCGCACCTCAGCTGTCGTCAGCGCCACACGCGAGCGGAAGCCAAACTTTGGAATACGCATTTGCAAAGGCAACTGGCCGCCTTCAAAGCCGGGTCTAACACCCCCACCAGAACGCGCCTTTTGGCCTTTTTGCCCTCGCGCCGCGGTTTTACCAAAACCAGAGCCGGGGCCTCGCCCTACGCGGCGCTTGGCCTTGTGACTGCCCGCAGCAGGCTGCAGTTCATTCATACGCATTAGGATTCTCCCTCGACTCGCAGCATATAGCTGACGCGATTAATCATGCCGCGAACTGACGGAGTATCTTCCACCGTTACGGTGTGCCCGATACGTCGCAATCCCAAGCCCACCACACAGGCCTTATGAGTCTTTAGGCGACCGATGGGGCTCTTTGTCAACGTCACTGTTACCGTTTTATCGCTCATGTTTAGTTCCTACCTATAGCCGTCGCTAAGCAACGACGTCCTCTAAGGTCTTGCCTCGCTTTTGCGCTATGCGCTCAGGAGAGCGCGCTGCTCGTAACGCTTTGAATGTTGCCTGGACGACATTCACAGGGTTGGTTGAGCCATAGCATTTAGCCAACACGTTCTGCACGCCAGCGGCTTCTAAAACCGCGCGCATAGTGCCACCAGCAATGACACCGGTACCTTCTGAGGCGGGTTGCATATAAACCTTGGACGCAGAGTGGCGTGCAGTCGTCGCGTACCACAGGGTGCCGCCGTTTAAGTCCACCTCAACCATATTTCGTCGCGCTGCTTCCATCGCTTTCTGAATGGCAGTAGGCACTTCGCGCGCTTTGCCGCGGCCGAAGCCAACCTTGCCGTTACCGTCACCAACAACTGTCAGCGCCGTGAAACCAAATATCCGCCCGCCTTTTACAACCTTGGCAACCCGGTTAACCTGCACAAGCTTCTCAACCAGTCCTTCTTCACGTATTTCTTCGGAATATGCCATCTAAAACTCCAATCCGCCTTCCCGTGCCGCGTCTGCTAACGCTTTAACTCGACCGTGATACTTAAACCCAGAACGATCAAACGCCACACTCGTGATACCCGCTTCTTTTGCGCGCTCAGCAATTAACTTGCCCACCCTCTCGGCGGTCGCAACATTACCTGTTGTACCACTGCGCAGAGCTGTTTCTAGAGTGGAGGCCTGAGCCAAAATTTGACTGCCGTCCGCAGCAATCACTTGGGCGTAGATGTGACGCGGCGTTCTGTTGACGCTCAATCGCACAGTGCCCAGTTCGCGCATCTTCATCCGGCCACGCCTAGCGCGGCGAAGTCTACTGCTCTTTTTCTCGTTCATCCCTGAATCCACTCCAATCACAACTCGTGTCGACGTTCACCGCACACCAATCTTCACCTGCGCCGCGCATCACTGCGGCATTTAAGGCCCTACTATTTCTTCTTCGCTTCCTTACGACGGACATACTCGCCCGCATAACGAACGCCCTTACCTTTGTATGGCTCTGGCGGACGAAAGGCGCGTATCTCTGCACACACTTGACCAACTTTTTGCTTGTCAACTCCAGAGATAACGATCTCCGTCTGACTTGTTGCCTCAGCACCCACACCGTCCGGCAGCTCATATTCCACGGGGTGAGAAAATCCCAGCTGCAGGGTCAACTTATTGCCTTGCGCTTGAGCTCGATAACCAACGCCTTGCAACTCCAGCTTCTTCTGAAAACCATCCGTTACGCCCGTAACCATGTTTTGCACCAGCGCTCGCATGGTGCCCGCCATCGCTTTAGCAGACGTTTCTTCCGACTTGGCTGCCAATTTCAGCTCACCCTCTTCTTGAGTAAGCACGACAGAATCGTGAATTGTTAACTGCAGTTCGCCTTTCTTGCCCTTTATTGCTAATTCTTGACCGTTCAAATTAACTTCAAGGCCCGTTGGGACAGCGACTGGATTATTTGCTACGCGAGACATAAAAAACCTCTAAAACACCGTGCATAAGACTTCGCCACCCACGCCGTGTGCGCGCGCTGCCTTATCCGTCATTACACCTTTATTCGTACTCACTATCGCAACACCCAAACCACCACGAACTTTTGGCAAATCATTGCTTTCTTTATAAATTCTTAGCCCTGGTCGGCTGACCCGTGCAATCTCTTCAATTACGGGCGTGCCGTGGTGATACTTCAGATCGACTGTAATGACACCTTTAACATCATCTGGCGCCGTGAAGTTATCAATATAACCCTCGTCCAATAACACCTGCAGGATCGCCTGCTTGGCTTTTGAGTTTGGAATATCTACGGTCACGTGGCCGGCCATTTGCGCGTTGCGCATGCGCGTCAATAAGTCAGCGATGGGATCTTGCATTGTCATGAACTAATTCCTACCAACTCGCCTTAACTAGACCCGGAACGTCTCCGCGCATAGCTGCTTCGCGGAGTTTGTTTCGAGCCAACCCAAATTTTCGGTAAACCGCGTGCGGGCGACCGGTTACACCACAGCGCCGCTGCTGGCGAACAGCACTCGAGTCACGCGGCAACGCCTGAAGCTTGATTTGTGCATCCCAACGTTCCTCGTCCGACACATTACGATCTGCAATGGTCGCTTTAAGTGCCATGCGCTTTTGCATGTACTTTGCGCGTACACGACTGCGCTTTTTCTCTCTCTCAATCATTGAGCGCTTTGCCATAAATCTATCTCTTGCTATGTGCGGAAGGGGAACTTGAATGCTTTGAGCAGTTCAAGCGCAGCTTCGTTGGTTTGCGCGGTGGTGGTTACACAGATATCCATGCCGCGGATCTTGTCTATTTTGTCGTAATCGATTTCTGCAAATACGATCTGCTCAGAAAGGCCCATACTGAAATTGCCACGGCCATCGAACGCCTTGGGGTTCAAACCGCGAAAGTCGCGAATCCGCGGAATCGCAATATCCACGAGCCTTTCGATAAAGTCATACATGCGCTGACGGCGCAAAGTCACCTTGCAGCCTATGGGGTAGCCTTCACGTATCTTGAATCCCGCCTCAGACCGACGCGCCAAACAAATAACGGGCTGCTGGCCCGCTATCGCGGTCATGTCTGAAACAGCAGCATCCATGATCTTGCGATCAGCAATCGCTTCGCCTACGCCCATATTGATCGTGATCTTACTGATCTTCGGCACCGCCATAGGATTCTTGATCTCAAGATCCTGTTGGAGTTTTGGGCGAATTTCATCGCAGTACTTTTGGTATAAGTTCGCCATAACTAGCCTTCGATTACTTTGCCATTTGACTTAAAGAAACGGACTTTTTTACCGTCTTCTTCAACGCGCACGCCAACTCGGTCGGCGCGCTCATCTTCGTCGTTCCAGATCGCCACATTCGAGGCCTGAATAGGCGCCTCTTGTGCAATGATCCCACCTTGCTCACCTGCATTCGGATTCGGTCGCTTATGCTTCTTCACCATATTGATGCCAGCGACCATTAAACGACCGTCTTTGAGCACTCGCATCACTTCGCCGCGTCGGCCCTTGTCGCGACCGGCGATCACCACCACTTCGTCGTCTTTTTTGATCTTTAACATGCCGTCTCTCGATCCGTTTTCTTTAACACGCCAGCCTTTGCCAAGCGTATTCGTTGCCAATCACTACTCTATTTTTGCTCTACCTAGAGAACCTCAGGTGCCAGCGACACAATGCGCATAAAATTTTCCGTACGCAGTTCTCGTGTAACTGGGCCAAATATACGCGTGCCCACAGGCTGCTTTTGCGCGTTCAACAGCACCGCCGCGTTTTGATCAAACTTGATCAACGAGCCGTCAGCACGACGCACGCCTTTACGGGTGCGCACGACTACCGCATCCATCACCTGGCCTTTCTTTACTCGACCGCGGGGAATCGCTTCTTTAATGGTCACCTTGATCACATCACCGATTCCGGCGTAGCGACGATGACTGCCACCCAGAACCTTGATGCACTGGACTTTTCGCGCACCACTGTTGTCCGCGATGTCCAGCATTGTTTCTGTTTGAATCATGGCTAATTAGACTCCGGTGGCTCGCACGTCGATGCTCTGCAGCATCCACGTTTTGGTCTTTGAAATCGGTCGACACTCAACCACTGTCACGGTATCGCCGACCTGACAATCATTTTGTTCATCGTGCGCATGTATCTTGGTCGACTTGCGAACGAACTTTCCGTATACCGGATGCTTGACTCGACGCTCGACTTTTACCGTTATCGATTTCGACATCCGATCACTGACCACTACGCCAGATACAGCCCGCGGATTTTTCGCCTCGGCTTGCACTTCTGTCTCAGACATCCGACGACTCCTGCATTATGGTTTTTGCACGCGCGATATCACGACGCACTTCTTTTAAAAGATGCGGCTGTCCAAGTTGTCCGCTCGCTCGCTGCATACGCAACGCAAAGTGTTCTTTACGCAAACGTAAAACTTCCGCCTGCAGTTCTTCTACACTCTTTGTTCTTAGATCCGTGGCTTTCATTACATTGCCGTCCGCTTAACAAATACTGTCTTAAAAGGCAGCTTTGCAGCCGCCAACGTCAACGCTTCTCGGGCTACATCCTCTGGAACGCCCTGCATTTCATAGAGCACCTTGCCGGGCTGTACGAGCGCGACCCAATACTCAACACTGCCCTTGCCTTTACCCTGCCGAACTTCAAGCGGCTTCTTAGTGATCGGCTTATCAGGAAAGACTCGAATCCAGATCTTCCCGCCACGTCGTATACGACGCGTCATAGCTCGACGACCCGCCTCTATTTGCCGAGCAGTTAAACGCCCACGGCCCACGGCTTTTAGCCCATATTCACCAAAGCTCACACGACTCCCACGCAAGGCTAGCCCACGGTTGCGACCTTTGTGTTGCTTTCTAAATTTTGTACGTTTTGGTTGTAACATTTTCGCACTTAAACCTTATCGTTAAGCCTGTTGGGAGCTCTGCGCCGTTTCCTGAGGCCCAATAATTTCACCTTTAAAGATCCAAACCTTGATGCCTAAAATTCCGTAAGTGGTCTCTGCTTCCCATGTCGCGTAATCAATATCCGCTCGCAGGGTATGCAACGGCACACGCCCTTCGTGATAGACCTCGGAACGCGCGATTTCGGCACCGCCTAAACGACCCGCAACGCGCACTTTTATGCCCTCAGCGCCTAGCCGCATGGCATTTTGAATCACACGACGCATTGCCCGACGAAATTGCACACGCCGCTCTAGCTGCTGCGCAACATTTTGCGCAACGAGCGCTGCATCCAACTCGGGTTTACGGATTTCCTCAATGTTTACATGAACAGGCACGCCCATAATGGAGGACAGCTTTGCTCGCAAACGCTCGACATCCTCGCCCTTCTTACCAATGACGATACCCGGCCGTGCAGTATGAATCGTCACCTTCGCTGTCTGCGAAGGACGCTCAATCTCAATACGCGAAACCGACGCATCGGCCAGACGCTTACGCAAAAAATCACGCACTTCTATGTCATTGAGCAGGTATTCGGAATACTTCTTTTTGTCAGCAAACCAAACCGAAGTGTGGTCTTTAACAATGCCAAGCCTAATACCTGTTGGATGTACTTTCTGACCCATAGTCTTCTCTTTTTAGCTGTCCGAAACCGTCACGGTAATGTGACAGCTACGCTTAAAAATACGATCCGCCCGCCCCTTGGCGCGTGGACGAATACGTTTCATCGTCATGCCTTCGTTCACATAAATTTCCGCTATTCGCAGATCATCTACATCGGCACCCTCGTTGTGTTCCGCATTGGCAATCGCAGACTCAACCGTCTTGCGCACCAGTATCGCGCCTTTGCGCGTGCTGAAATTCAAAATGTCCAGCGCATCGGCGACTGGCTTTCCGCGTACCTGATCGGCTACCAGACGCACCTTTTGCGGCGAAATCTGTAGACGTTTGGCAATTGCACTGACTTGCATTTTCTTCCTCTATAGCCCTTGCTGACTTAACGCTTGGCTTTCTTGTCGGCCGCATGACCACGGTACGTACGGGTAGGCGCAAATTCGCCCAGCTTGTGTCCAACCATATCTTCGTTGATCAATACCGGAACGTGCTGTCTGCCATTATGTATAGCGATGGTTAGGCCAACCATTTCGGGCATCACCATTGAGCGACGCGACCAAGTCTTAATCGGTCGACGCTCATTGTTAGCCACAGCCGTCTCCACCTTCTTCAGCAAGTGAGTGTCGACGAATGGCCCTTTAAATAATGATCGTGGCACTTAGCTTTCTCCGTTTACCGTTTTTGCTCAGCAAATCTCTTTATTTACCGCTAGCGCTTGCCGCGCCGACGCACGATGAGCCCGTCGGTACGCTTATTCTTGCGGGTCTTGAAACCTTTTGTAGGCATGCCCCATGGCGATACCGGATGACGTCCACCCGACGTCTTACCCTCACCACCACCATGCGGGTGATCGACAGGATTCATGGCTACGCCCCGCACCGTTGGACGCTTGCCGCGCCAGCGATTCGCTCCGGCTTTACCAAGGGACCGCAGGTTATGTTCACTGTTACCTACTTCTCCGAGCGTTGCGCGACATTCGCTTAACACACGGCGCATTTCGCCAGAGCGCATGCGCAAAGTCGCATATGTGCCTTCACGCGCTACCAACTGACATGAACCTCCGGCACTCCGCACCATCTGTGCGCCCTTACCAGGCTTGAGCTCTACACAGTGGATCACGCTACCTACTGGGATATTGCGCAACGCTAAAGTGTTACCGGAACGAATTGGGGCGCTACCACCACTCATCAATTCGTCTCCTGCACTAACGCCTTTTGGCGCGATAATGTAGCGACGCTCGCCATCCGCATACTTCAACAATGCGATGTTGGCAGTGCGGTTGGGGTCGTATTCGAGACGCTCTACAGTTGCCGGAACACCATCCTTTGTGCGCTTCCAATCAATCAAGCGATAATGCTGCTTATGGCCGCCACCACGGTGCCGGGTGGTAATGCGCCCGGCATTATTACGGCCACCCGTACTGTTTTGCTTACTCAGCAGCGCCTTATGCGGGGCACCTTTATGCAATTCAGAATCAACAACCTTAACGACAAAACGGCGTCCTGCTGAGGTTGGTTTGGTTTTTACAACTGCCATTGCGCTGTTCCCTTATTCCGTAACCATGAAGTCGATTTCTTGACCTTCGACCACTGTTACGTAAGCCTTCTTCCAATTCTTTTTACGCGTAATGCCTCGTGCATTGCGCTTGACCTTACCCTTGACGTTCGCAGTGGTAACTTTGGTAACAGATACCTTAAAAATGGTTTCTACCGCTTCCCGAACCTCTGCTCGAGTTGCATCAGGCGCCACTTTGAACGCGTATTGGTTAGCCAAATCGCCCAACACAGAGACTTTTTCTGAGATGTGCGGTTCACGCAAAACGGTATAAATACGTTCTTGGTTCATGCCAGCACCTCTTCCAGTTTCTTCAACGCGGGCACGGTAATCAGCACTTTGTCATAACTGATTAGGCTGACAGGATCAATCGCGTCCACATCGCGCACATCTACAGCTTTGACATTGCGCGCCGCGAGGAACAAGTTCTGGTCCACTTCCTCGGTAACGATAAGCGCGTTTGAAATTTCAAGATCCTTCAACTGAGCGAGCAGCGCTTTAGTCTTTGGTGCCTGCACAGAAAAAGATTCCACTGCCACTAGCCGCTGCTGACGAATCAGCTCAGAAACGATGCAACGCAACGCTCCGCGGTACATTTTTCGGTTCACTTTAGTGGAATGATCTTGCGGTTGTGCTGCGAAAGTCACACCGCCAGAGCGCCAAATTGGCGATCGCGTAGTGCCCGCGCGTGCGCGGCCCGTGCCTTTCTGACGCCATGGCTTTTTGCCACCGCCACTGACCGCTGAACGATTCTTTTGCGCGCGAGAGCCCTGCCGCCCAGCTGCCATAAACGCGACCACCACCTGATGGACCAGCGCCTCATTGTATTCGCGCGCAAAGGCTGTTTCAGCCAACTCGACGCTGCCGCCGCTTACTGCTAAATCTAAATTCATTCGCCTTCTCCGCCCGCAATAGCGCCTTGGCTACCGCCCTTCACAGCTGGACGTATACACACATCGCCACCCGCTGGGCCTGGCACTGCGCCTTTGACCATAATTAGGTTGCGTTCTACATCGACTTCTACGATTTCTAAATTTTGCGTGGTCACTCGCACGTTACCCATCTGACCGGACATTTTTTTGCCCTTGAATACTCGACCGGGGGTTTGGCATTGACCGATTGATCCTGGGGCTCGGTGAGAAATTGAGTTGCCGTGCGTATTGTCTTGGCCACGGAAGTTCCAGCGCTTAATCGTGCCCGCAAAGCCCTTGCCCTTGGATACACCCTGTACATCGACCTGCTGACCGGCAGCAAACTGCTCTACGGTAAGTTCACCGCCAACGTCTAATCCTTCCACTGCATCAGCACGGAATTCCCAAAGACCGCGGCCTGCGCCCGAGCTAGCTTTCGCAAAGTGCCCCGCCATGGGCTTGCTCACGCGGCTCAAGCGACGCTCGCCAGTGGTTACTTGAATCGCCGAATAGCCATCCGTGTCTACGCTTTTCACTTGCGTAATTCGATTCGGCTCCGCCTCGATTACGGTTACCGGCACAGATACCCCTTCTTCGTTGAAGATGCGCGTCATTCCGCTTTTTTTACCAACCAGTCCAAGTGCCATTGGTCTATATCCTATCCGTCTGTCTAACGTACTACCTGCAGGACAACGCTCAAAAAACGCAAAGCCCCGCAAGAAAACAAAGCGTGCTGGGCCTCCCCTCCAATCCAATATGGAGGACGAACCCGGCTAACGCCTTTCGCCGGCTCCCTATCGGAGCCTTTTGGTCGCGACCTCATTTTGCGATTGTCTGTCGACAAACCGCCAAAACAGGTCCTTTCGTGCTGAACCTATTCAGCACGAATTAATTCAAACTAATCTGTACTTCTACGCCAGCAGCGAGGTCGAGTTTCATCAACGCATCGACTGTTTTTTCTGTTGGCTCTACGATATCTAGGAGACGTTTATGGGTGCGTATTTCGTATTGATCACGCGCGTCCTTATTAACGTGGGGCGATACCAAAATCGTGTAACGCTCTTTCCGCGTTGGCAATGGAATCGGTCCCTTAACTTGAGCTCCGGTGCGCTTTGCCGTATCGACGATTTCTTTGGTCGACACATCAATCAAACGATGATCAAAAGCTTTCAAGCGAATGCGGATACGCTGATTTTGCACGGACTAACTCCACCCAATCTATTTACGCCCAAACGGCCACGTTTTGCCTAGCAAAACCGCCGTATCGGACATTTCTCCTGTTAAAGAACTGGCGACCACCGTGTGAACGCCTACATCTCCTCACCGTCCTAGNGTCAATTACTTAGTGCAATCGGCCGNTGAGCAATGTCNCCACGACGCATAAATGCCGCCGCGTTATTACATANGGCACAAATACCTNATNCACGTCGATTCCACTCAACCCTCGGAAAGCGGGACGCGAACTATACAGAGTGATGCATACCCAAGCAACACCGTGAGCTCCAATAGTGGTTTTCTTCTCTATTTAGGGCCCTGAGCAAGCGATTANACAGCAAATNTAGCCTAAAATTTAAAAACGCACTAAAGCCANGNNTCGCTCGGCTTTTGCGCGCGCTTGCGCGCGTTTTTTCTAGTCGATGACTTTAGAGACGACACCGGCACCCACTGTGCGGCCACCTTCTCGAATCGCAAAACGCAACCCTTCGTCCATCGCAATCGGACAGATCAACTCAACAACCATGTTCACATTGTCACCCGGCATCACCATCTCAACACCTTCCGGTAACTCACAGGCGCCCGTAACATCTGTCGTACGGAAGTAAAACTGCGGACGATAGCCCTTGAAAAACGGCGTATGTCGCCCTCCCTCATCCTTCGACAACACATAAACTTCTGCCTCAAACTTCGTATGCGGCGTAATCGCTCCCGGTAACGTCAGTACCTGGCCTCGCTCTACTTCCTCGCGCTTCGTGCCTCGCAACAAAACGCCTACGTTCTCGCCCGCTCGTCCTTCGTCCAAAAGCTTGCGGAACATCTCAACGCCCGTACACGTCGTCGTCATCGTCTCTTTAATGCCAACGATCTCAATCTCGTCACCCACATTTACAATCCCACGCTCAACTCGACCCGTCACAACCGTGCCACGACCTGAAATCGAGAAAACGTCTTCTATCGGCATCAAAAACGGTTGATCTACCGCTCGCTCCGGCTCAGGGATATAACTGTCCAGCGTCTCTACCAACGCCTTAACCGCGGTAACACCTAACTCGTTATCGTCTTTGCCTTCTAGTGCCATCAAGGCACTGCCCATAATAATCGGCGTATCACCCGGAAACTCGTACTGCTCCAAAAGATCAATAAGCTCCATCTCTACAAGCTCTTTCATCTCTTCGTATTCTTCAGTACCCACGCCACCACAGTCGTCTGCAAGCAAATCTGCCTTATTCAAGAATACGACAATCTTCGGTACACCCACCTGGCGAGACAGCAATATGTGCTCTCGTGTCTGCGGCATCGGTCCATCTGTCGCACCACAAACCAGAATAGCGCCGTCCATCTGCGCCGCTCCCGTAATCATGTTCTTCACATAGTCCGCGTGTCCCGGACAATCTACGTGCGCGTAGTGACGCCCTTCACTCTCGTACTCAACATGGCTGGTCGCTATCGTAATACCGCGTTCCCGCTCTTCAGGGGCGTTATCAATCTGCGCAAAATCTCGCATCTCGCCTCCGAAAACCTCCGCGCAAACCTTCGTCAACGCCGCCGTAAGCGTCGTCTTACCATGGTCTACGTGACCTATCGTNCCCACGTTTACGTGCGGCTTATTACGTTCAAATTTTTCCTTGGCCATNACTTTTCCTTTAAGTGAATTAGATCTAAGTTCGAATTCGATCCATTACCGACGCTGGCACATCAGCATATTTTGCAAATTCCATTGTATACGTCGCCCTTCCTTGCGTACTGCTGCGCAAATCCGTCGAATAACCAAACATCTCCGATAACGGCACTTCAGCCCGCACTACCTTACCGGCCGGATTTTCTTCCATGCCATTAATCATGCCACGACGTCGATTTAGGTCGCCCACAACATCGCCCATGTAGTCCTCTGGTGTTACCACTTCTACAGCCATAACTGGCTCTAATAGGACAGGGCTCGCTGCCATAGCGCCTTCTCGGAGCGCCATCGCGGCTGCGATTTTAAACGCGATTTCGGAAGAGTCNACCTCATGAAACGAGCCGTCGATCAGTGTCGCTTTAACCCCAATCAATGGGTGACCGGCGAGAACGCCATTTTTCATTTGATCAGCAATGCCTTTGTCAATTGCTGGGATATATTCNTTCGGGATCACGCCGCCCACGNTCGCATCGACGAATTCGTAGCCGTAGTTACCGTCTTCGTCCTGCATNGGTTCGAGCCGCAATTTGACGTGCCCATATTGCCCGCGCCCACCAGACTGGCGAATAAACTTGGCTTCATGCTCAATATTGGCTTGGATAGTTTCTCGGTACGCAACCTGGGGCTTACCGATATTCGCTGCGACACCAAACTCNCGCTGCATCCGGTCAACAATCACTTCAAGATGCAACTCGCCCATGCCGGAGATAATCATTTGCCCCGTTTCTTTGTCGGTCTCAACACGAAAAGACGGATCCTCCTGCGCAAGTTTACTCAGGGCCACAGTCAATTTCTCTTGATCGGCCACTGACTTCGGCTCTACCGCCACAGAAATCACCGGATCCGGAAATTCCATCCGTTCCAACGTGATGGCTTTTTCTTTGCTGCACAAGGTTTCACCTGTAGTGACATCCTTGAGGCCAATAGCAGCAGCGATATCACCCGCACGTACTTCCTTAATCTCTTCACGGTTATTAGCGTGCATTTGCACCATACGACCGATGCGCTCACGTTTATCTTTGATGGGGTTGTATACCTGATCGCCNGTCTTCAAAACGCCGGAATACACNCGGAAAAAGGACAGAGTTCCCACAAAGGAATCAGTCGCGATCTTGAACGCCAGCGCTGCAAACGGCGCATCATCCGCGGCCTCACGTGTCGCCAGAGCACCGTTATTTAGGGTGCCCTCAATCGCTTTAACTTCCGTCGGCGCAGGCAAAAATTCCACCACCGCATCTAAAACAGACTGAACACCCTTGTTCTTAAACGCGCTACCGCACAAAGCCGGAACAATCTCATTAGCCAAGGTGCGGATCCGTAAACCCTGACGCAGTTCCGCTTCGCTCAGAACACCCTCTTCAAGATACCGATNCATCAACTCTTCGTTGGCTTCAGCGGCAACTTCCATCAGTTCTTCCCGCATACTCTCCGCGGTGTCTAACAAATCTTCTGGAATGTCTTCGGTGCGGTGACTTAGGCCTTGATCATCTTCGCTCCAGTAGATTGCACGCATGGTGATCAAATCGACCACACCACTGAAGCGTTCTTCAGAACCAATCGCAATCTGCAGAGGCACAGGATTCGCCCCCAATCTATCGCGTATTTGTTCCACAACACGCATGAAATCAGCACCTTGCCGATCCATTTTGTTAACAAATACAACCCGCGGCACCTCATATTTATTGGCCTGCCGCCAAACTGTCTCGGATTGCGGCTCGACACCGGAGGTGCCACAAAAAACAACAACCGCGCCGTCCAACACGCGAAGGCTGCGCTCGACTTCGATCGTGAAGTCNACGTGCCCTGGGGTATCTATGATGTTGATCCGATGCTCGTCGAATTGCTGNGACATACCGCGCCAAAAACATGTAGTGGCAGCAGACGTGATGGTGATCCCGCGCTCCTGTTCTTGTTCCATCCAGTCCATGACAGCAGCGCCGTCGTGGACCTCACCAATCTTGTGGGACAAGCCGGTGTAGAACAGAACTCGCTCTGTGGTCGTTGTCTTGCCCGCATCCACATGAGCGACAATGCCTATGTTGCGATATCGGCCAATAGGCGTCGTGCGAGGCATACGCAGTGTCTCGGTTTAGCGGAGCGGCAAACTAGTAACGGTAGTGCGCGAACGCCTTATTAGCATCAGCCATGCGNTGGGTGTCTTCACGTTTCTTAACCGCCGAACCTCGCCCTTCGGCCGCATCCATGAACTCACCGGCCAANCGAGCAGCCATCGACTTCTCGCTGCGCGAACGGGCGCTGTCTACCAACCAGCGCATCGCCAAGGCATGGCGTCGCGATGGTCGAACTTCAACGGGAACCTGATACGTAGCACCGCCTACACGCCGTGACTTAACTTCCACCATGGGAGCTATGGCGTCTAAGGCTTTTTCGAATACTTCGATGGGATCGGCATTGTCACGCGCCTGAACACGGTCCAGAGCTCCATATACAATGCTCTCGGCCACTGCTTTCTTACCACTGACCATCACGTGGTTAATAAACTTGGCAACCACCTGATTGTTAAATTTAGGATCGGGAAGAATTTCCCGCTTTGCGACTACGCGACGTCTTGGCATATCTTTCTCCTTTCTTCAGGTCTCCCCTGAATNGTCAGGGCCTTACTGAGAATATTTTATGAGTGAGGCTNAGGCCTCATTTATTACTGTACGAGGGTTACTTTGGACGCTTAGCGCCATACTTTGAGCGACCCTGGCGACGATCCGCTACGCCAGAGGTATCCAGCGTTCCACGAATGGTATGGTATCGAACACCTGGCAGGTCTTTGACTCGACCACCACGTATGAGCACGACAGAGTGCTCCTGCAGGTTATGACCTTCGCCCCCAATGTAGGACGTTACTTCGTATCCATTTGTTAGTCGCACACGGCAAACCTTACGNAAAGCCGAGTTAGGCTTTTTCGGTGTGGTTGTGTACACCCGAGTGCACACACCGCGCTTCTGCGGACATGCTTGCAACGCTGGCACGATATTTTTTACCACTTTACGCTTTCGCGGCTTTCTTACTAACTGGCTGATTGTTGCCATGTTCGATCATTCTCCACTCTTTACGTTCCACCGNGTGCACTCGTCACACCGCGGGGGGCGCATTCTAATCACGCCCCATGTAATTCACAAGGCTGTTTACGCTGCGATTCTAGTCCTTTCGGCGACTAAGGTTCGGCCTAATCCGAACCCTGTGCCGCTAAAGCTTCACTCAGCGCCTGCTCGATCTCATCTGCTGTTGCAGTCTCTCGATCACCCGCAGCCAACTCTTCTTCACGCTGTCGTTTGCGGTCCGCGTGATACGTCAGTCCTGTGCCCGCCGGAATAAGTCGCCCTACAACCACATTCTCTTTAAGTCCACGCAGGTAGTCTTTCTTACCGGTTACCGCAGCTTCAGTAAGCACGCGCGTGGTCTCTTGGAAAGACGCGGCCGAAATGAATGACTCGGTAGCTAAAGAGGCTTTGGTAATTCCCAGCAAAATACGTTGATATTCCGCTGGCGCTTTATCCTCTGCCAACAATCCAGCATTGAGTTCACGAATTTGCGCGTACTCCATTTGTTCACCGCGAATCAGGTGCGAGTCGCCCGAATGCGTGACCTCTACCTTGCGCAACATCTGTCGAACGATAACCTCAATGTGCTTGTCGTTAATGGTCACACCTTGGAGGCGGTAGACCTCCTGAATCTCATTAACGATGTACTTGGCCAACTCTTCCACGCCCTTAAGGCGCAAGATGTCGTGAGCACTGAACGGTCCATCGCACACGATTTCGCCCTTTTCGACCTGCTCGCCATCGAATACTCCGATCGTTCGCCATTTAGGAATCAACGTTTCCACTGGGTCACTGTCCAAAGGCGTAATCACCAAGCGGCGCTTACCCTTGGTTTCTTTACCGAACGAAACGGCGCCGGTCGCCTCGGCGAGAATCGCTGGCTCCTTCGGTTTTCTCGCTTCGAACAAGTCCGCAACCCGCGGCAGACCACCGGTGATATCACGAGTCTTGGAACCTTCTTGTGGAATCCGCGCAATGATGTCACCAATGCCAATCTTTGAGCCATTCTCGGTATTCAAGATTGCGTTATTCGGCATAAAGTAATTCGCAGGAACTTCACTACCCAGCAGCATGACCGCATCACCCTTGGCATCTACCAATCGCACCGCAGGCCGCAGGTCTTTAGCCGCACTCGGGCGATCTTTAGGGTCAAGCACCGTAATGTTGCTGAGTCCGGTCAGCTCATCGGTTTGACGATTCATCGACAAACCTTCTTCCATTTCGTGGAATTCAATCACACCGGCTACTTCCGCAACAATCGGATGGGTCAAAGGATCCCANTGCGCAATTACCTGACCTGCGTCCACTGAATCGCCTTCGTTGGCGGACAGNACTGCACCGTAGGGCAGCTTNTAACGTTCGCGCTCGCGGCCATGAACATCAGCCACCGCAACCGCTCCGGAGCGACTTACCGCAACCAATTCACCTGTCTCTCGTTGCACNGTCTTTAGGTTATGCAACCTAACCGTACCGCCGTGTTTGACCTGGATGTTGTCTATTGCAGAGGCGCGCGAGGCCGCACCACCGATGTGGAAAGTCCGCATCGTTAACTGAGTGCCTGGCTCACCGATCGACTGCGCAGCGATTACACCTACCGCCTCACCGACGTTCACAAAGTGACCACGCGCCAGATCACGGCCATAACAGGCACGACAAACACCGTGAGCGGTNTCGCAGGTAATCGCCGAGCGCACCCACATTTCGTCAATACCCATTTCGTCAAGCCGATCTACCCACGCCTCATCAATAAGCGTGCCACGTTCAATCAGCAACTCCTTGCCGTCGGCTGCATGAATGTCGTGTGCCACCGTCCGACCTAATACTCGCGCGCCCAGAGGCAGCACCACATCGCCACCCTCAATAATCGAGGTGACAAATAGACCGTCGTTAGTGCCGCAGTCCTGATCTGTAATCACCACATCTTGCGCAACGTCTACCAATCGGCGGGTCAAATATCCCGAGTTTGCAGTTTTTAACGCAGTATCCGCCAAGCCTTTCCGTGCACCGTGAGTAGAAATGAAATACTCATTTACGGTTAAGCCTTCGCGGAAGTTCGCGGTGATCGCGTTTTCAATAATGGATCCATCCGGTCGGGTCATCAATCCGCGCATACCCGCCAGCTGACGAATCTGCGCGGGCGAACCGCGGGCGCCAGAGTCAGCGTATATATACACTGAGTTGAACGANGTTTGTTCCTCGTCCTGACCCTCTTTATTCACGACCGACTCTTTAGAGATGCCATCCATCATGGCACGAGCCACAAGGTCATTCGCTCGCAACCAGATGTCTACAACTTTATTGTACTTCTCACCTTGGGTCACTAAACCAGAAGCGTATTGCGTCTCGATCTCTTCTACCTCAGCTTCAGCCTCGGCTATGATCCTGCTTTTTGCCTGCGGAATAACGAAATCCTCTACGCCAATTGAGGCACCAGAAGATGTTGATCGAGCGAAACCGGCATACATTAACTGATCGGCAAAGATCACCGTATCCTTCAGACCACAACGGCGGTAGCAGTCATTGATCAGCGTCGAAATCGCTTTCTTATCCATGGCCTTATTGACCATATCGAAAGGCAGCATTTTCGGCACAATGTCATACAACAGTGCTCGACCGACCGTCGTCTCATAGACCTGAGACTGTGCCGTTATGGTGCCCGCTTCATCTGCCAAATGCTCTTCTACACGCACCTTCACACGAGCATGCAGAGCGACCNGCTGAGCATGAAAAGCTCTATGCACTTCGTTGATGTTCGCAAAAACCGTACCCTCACCAAGGGCATTAATTTTTTCGCGCGTCATGTAATAGATGCCCAAAACCACGTCCTGCGACGGCACGATAATGGGCTCACCGCTGGCTGGAGACAAAATATTGTTGGTTGACATCATCAGCGCACGACTTTCTAGCTGCGCCTCTAACGTAAGCGGCACGTGCACCGCCATCTGGTCGCCGTCGAAATCTGCGTTGTACGCACTACAGACCAATGGGTGTAACTGAATCGCTTTGCCTTCAATCAACACAGGTTCAAACGCCTGAATGCCTAGACGGTGCAAGGTCGGAGCCCGGTTGAGCATAACCGGATGCTCGCGAATCACGCCCGCTAAGATGTCCCAAACATCCGCTGTTTCCCGCTCTACCATTTTCTTTGCTGCCTTAATGGTCGTCGCCAACTGCAACTCTTCGAGCTTGCCAAAGATGAACGGCTTGAACAGNTCCAATGCCATCTTCTTTGGCAACCCGCATTGGTGCAGCCGCAGGGTAGGGCCACAAACAATGACCGATCGACCAGAATAGTCGACCCGCTTACCCAGCAAGTTCTGACGGAAGCGGCCTTGCTTGCCCTTGATCATGTCGGCCAAAGACTTCAGCGGTCGCTTGTTCGAGCCGGTAATNGCTCGACCACGTCGACCGTTATCCAGCAACGCATCTACCGACTCCTGCAGCATGCGCTTTTCGTTACGCACAATGATGTCTGGCGCAGACAGGTCAAGCAGTCGCTTCAATCGGTTGTTACGGTTGATCACACGACGGTAAAGGTCGTTCAAATCAGAGGTCGCGAAACGGCCGCCCTCCAGCGGCACGAGAGGCCGTAAATCCGGCGGCAACACCGGCAGTACGGTCATAACCATCCACTCTGGCTTGTTTCCTGACTTAACGAACGCCTCCATCAGTTTAAGGCGCTTGGAAAATTTCTTGATCTTAGTTTCGGAATTGGTCGCCGGTATTTCTTCACGCAAGTGCGCAATCTCAGCGTCCATATCCAAATTTAACAACANCTGCTGGACCGCCTCAGCGCCCATTCGAGCGTCGAATTCGTCACCGTACTCTTCGAGGTTTTGGTAGTACTCCTCGTCCGTGAGCAATTGCCCGACCTCAAGATCCGTCAAGCCCGCGTCGATAACCACGAAGGACTCAAAATAAAGAACCCGCTCNATGTCTCTTAGAGTCATGTCCAACAATAAGCCAATCCGCGAAGGCAATGACTTCAAGAACCAAATATGAGCCGTTGGGCATGCTAATTCGATGTGGCCCATTCGCTCACGNCGCACCTTGGTAAGCGTCACTTCAACGCCACACTTTTCACAAATGACACCACGATGCTTGAGTCGCTTGTACTTCCCACACAAGCACTCGTAATCCTTAGTTGGGCCAAAGATACGCGCGCAAAAGAGGCCGTCACGTTCCGGTTTGAACGTACGATAGTTAATAGTTTCGGGCTTTTTTACTTCGCCAAATGACCATGATCGGATCATTTCTGGTGATGCCAACCCAATGCGCAATGCATCGAACTCTTCTACGCCGCCTTGGGCCTTTAACAAATTAAGTAAGTCTTTCACGATCTTTCCTCATTCTTTTTGGACGCCAGCCTTCTTGGCTGAGTTACGCCCGAACATTCCCTGTTCAGGCTACCCAAGGTCACTAGTCAGTTTCCAACTCGATGTTGATACCCAAAGATCTAATCTCCTTGACCAACACGTTGAAGGACTCCGGCATCCCCGGCTCCATCTTAAAGTCACCATCTACGATATTTTTGTACATTTTGGTNCGGCCGTTTACGTCGTCAGATTTNACCGTCAGCATTTCCTGCAACGTATACGCAGCGCCATAAGCTTCAAGGGCCCAAACTTCCATTTCCCCAAACCGCTGACCGCCAAATTGCGCTTTACCNCCAAGAGGTTGTTGCGTGACCAAGCTGTANGAACCGGTCGACCGCGCATGCATTTTGTCGTCAACCAAGTGGTTGAGTTTCAGCATATACATGTAACCAACCGTAATCGGTCGATCAAAGGCGTCGCCAGTACGGCCATCGTAGAGCGTGGNTTGTCCGCTGCTNGGCAATCCAGCCAACTCCAGCATCACCTTGATTTCCTCTTCTTGGGCGCCGTCGAATGCCGGCGTCGCAAAAGGCAAGCCTGTTCGCAAATTATTGGCCAAATCTAACACTTCGGCGTCGCTTAAAGATTTAAGCTCCACCGGCGTACTGCCCACCTGGTTGTATACCTCGGTTAGNAACTTTCGTACCTCTGCGACTTTGCGCTGCTCCTCTAACATACNGTTAATGCGGTCGCCGATGCCGCGAGCAGCCCAGCCCAAGTGCACCTCTAAGACCTGTCCAACGTTCATCCGCGACGGCACACCTAATGGATTGAGAACTATGTCTACCGGCTCACCATGTTCATCAAATGGCATGTCTTCGACNGGCATGATCACCGANATCACGCCTTTATTGCCGTGACGCCCGGCCATCTTGTCGCCTGGCTGAATGCGTCGCTTAATCGCAAGGTAAACCTTNACNATTTTCAGCACGCCCGGCGCCAAGTCATCACCGCTCTCCAGCTTGCCCCGTTGGTCCTCGTAGATCGCATCNAACGCNGCTTTGCGTTCTGCCAGATGNACTTCGGCTTTCTCGATTTGCGCNTTTAGAGCGTCNTCCTGCATGCGAATNCGGAACCAATCGTCTCCGGCCAGCGNCTGCAGGTAGGCGTTNTCGANTTGNTCGCCTTTACTTTTACCCGGCGCGCTGGCGACTTTNTTTCCAGACAGCGCNCGCTGCAAACGCTCGTAGGTCGCCGTCTCAACAATGCGATATTCGTCGTCCAAATTCTTTCGAATTTCTGCTAATTGTGAATGCTCAATGTCCTTCGCGCGCTGATCTTTTTCAACGCCGTCGCGCGTAAACACTTGAACATCAATTACTGTTCCCTTAACGCTACTCGGTACTCGCTGGGAAGAGTCTTTGACGTCGGAAGCTTTCTCACCAAAAATCGCCCGCAACAGTTTTTCTTCTGGCGTCAGTTGCGTTTCGCCCTTCGGCGTGACTTTACCGACCAAAATATCGCCGGCGTTAACTTCAGCGCCAATGTATACGATGCCGGATTCGTCCAGTTTCGATAAGGCGCCCTCACCAACATTCGGGATATCACACGTGATTTCTTCCGGCCCAAGCTTTGTGTCGCGAGCGATACATGTCAGTTCCTGAATATGGATACTGGTGAAGCGATCTTCTTTAACCACACGCTCGGAAACGAGAATCGAGTCTTCAAAGTTATAGCCATTCCAAGGCATAAATGCGATACGCATATTCTGCCCTAGCGCCAATTCGCCCATATCAATAGACGGGCCGTCTGCCAAAATGTCCTGCTTCGCTATTACATCTCCAGGCTTAACCAAAGGACGCTGGTTGATGCAGGTGTTTTGGTTCGACCGCGTGAATTTGGTGAGGCTGTAGATGTCTACACCCGCCTCTCCAGCTTCAGTTTCAGCATCTGCCACCCGCACCACGATGCGGCCCGCATCAACGCTGTCCACGACACCACCGCGGCGCGCGATCACACATACCCCAGAGTCACGCGCAACGTTACGCTCCATACCGGTGCCGACTAACGGCTTCTCGGCTTTCAGCGTCGGCACGGCTTGACGCTGCATGTTAGAACCCATTAACGCCCGATTAGCATCATCGTGCTCAAGAAACGGAATCAAGGAAGCAGCCACGGAGACCACCTGCTTAGGTGATACGTCCATGAAATTAACATTTTCCACTGCAGTCTTAGTGAACTCATTGCGATGACGCACATCAATCATGTCCGCGGTAAAGCGGCCCTTGTTATCCACCGGTGCGCTGGCCTGTGCAATAACGTATTCCGCCTCATCAATGGCGGACAAATACTCTATGTCCGTCGTAACCACGCCGTTTACGACAGGATGATAGGGCGATTCCAAAAAACCGTATTCGTTGGTACGCGCGTATGTTGCCAAACTGTTGATCAGGCCAATATTCGGGCCTTCCGGTGTTTCAATCGGGCAGACACGACCATAGTGGGTAGAGTGCACATCACGAACTTCAAACCCTGCGCGTTCACGCGTCAGACCGCCAGGCCCAAGCGCCGAAACTCGACGCTTATGGGTGACCTCGGACAACGGGTTGTTCTGATCCATGAACTGGGAAAGCTGTGACGACCCAAAAAACTCTTTAACCGCCGCTGCCACGGGCTTGGCGTTAATCATATCTTGCGGCATCAGGCCTTCTGATTCAGCCAAACTCAGGCGCTCTTTGACGGCGCGCTCCACTCGGATCAGCCCAACCCTGAATTGGTTCTCAGCCATTTCACCAACAGATCGAACACGACGGTTCCCCAGATGGTCAATATCGTCGACTGAGCCCTTGCCGTTTCGAATGTCAATAAGTGTTTTGAGAACGCTAACGATGTCTTCTTTAGCGAGCGTTCCCTCGCCCTCTATTTCTTCACGACCGATTCGTCTATTGAACTTCATTCGTCCAACCCCAGACAAATCGTATCGATCATTGGAAAAGAACAGGTTATTGAACAAGTTCTCCGCCGCTTCTTTAGTAGGGGGCTCGCCTGGGCGCATCATGCGGTAGATTTCAACCAGCGCCTCGAGCTTATTCCGACTCGGATCAATTCTCAGGGTATCAGATACAAATGAACCGCAATCTAGATCATTCGTGTAGATGGTCTCAAACTCACCTACCTCGAGTTCCAGCAGCTGTGCAATCACTTCTTCGGTGATGACCGTGTTACACGGTATGGCTACTTCGCCAGTTGATTGATTAACCAAATCTTTTGCCGTCACTTGATCAAGCAAATATTCGTTTGGAACNTCCANCTTNGTCATGCCGCTGTCTTGCAANAATCTGACGTGACGCGCNGTAATTCTGCGNCCNCTTTCAACAATAANCTTACCGTCTGCGCCTAAAATATCGAANGTCGCGACATCNCCNCGCAAGCGCTCAGCGACCANCTGGACAGNTACAGCGCCCTCTTNAAGATGGAACGTATTGGTCTCAAAGAANGTTTCTAATATNTCTTCGCTCGTATACTCCAAAGCCCGCAAAATAATGCTNGCTGGCAGCTTTCTNCGCCGGTCAATCCGCNCAAATACGCAATCTTTNGGGTCGAATTCGAAGTCCAGCCATGATCCACGATAAGGAATAACCCGCGCGTTATAGAGGAGTTTGCCGGACGAGTGCGTTTTGCCCTTGTCATGATCGAAGAACACACCGGGCGAACGGTGCAGTTGCGAAACCACAACGCGTTCCGTTCCGTTAATTACGAACGTACCGTTTTCGGTCATGAGCGGAATTTCGCCCATATAGACCTCTTGTTCTTTGACATCTTTGACCGTTTTATTCGACGATTCTTTATCGTAAATAATCAAACGAACTTTGACGCGAAGCGGGGCCGCGTAAGTGATGCTGCGCAGCGTACATTCCTTGACGTCGAAGGTTGGATCACCAAGTTGATAGTCCACGTACTCAAGTGCTGCGCTGCCAGAATAACTAACAATCGGAAAAACTGACTTAAACGCNGCATGCAAGCCAGACTCAGCACGCTCTTCAACGTCCGTTCCAACCTGCAAAAATTTGTTGTAAGAGTCGACCTGTATTGCCAACAGGTACGGCAATTCCATTGTCTGCGACAACTTGCCAAAGTCCTTTCGAATACGCTTCTTCTCGGTAAAGCTAAACGCCATGCGAATCTCCTACACTCAATTGCGGAACTTTTTAGAGCCTGCGCTCTGGGAAACAGCCAAAGGCCAACGCTCGCTGTTCATCATTAAGAACAGCGAGGCCGACCTTTGCCGCGAAACGAGAAAGCTGATTACTATTTCAACTCTACCGTTGCGCCAGCTTCTTCAAGCTGCTTTTTGAAGTCTTCAGCTTCATCTTTGGTTGCACCCTCTTTGATCGGCGATGGCGCTTCATCAACAAGCGCCTTGGCTTCTTTAAGGCCGAGCCCTGTAATAGCGCGAACGGCCTTAATGACGTTCACTTTCTTCTCGCCAGCGCCAGTGAGCATGACGTCAAATTCATCTTTCTCTTCAGCTGCTCCAGCATCTCCCGCTGCCGCGCCCGCTGCCGGGGCTGCCGCTACCGCGGCCGCAGCCGAAACGCCGAATTTCTCTTCCATATCGGAGATGAGATCAACCACCTCCATAACGCTCATCTCTGCGATCGCGTTTAATACGTCTTCTTTGGACAATGCCATTCTAGTTCTCCTAAATTCTAAAGCGATGTCTTTTGAGGTTTCTAACCTTCCGCCTGTTTCTGATCTCTGATAGCAGCCACGGTTCGAGTTAGCTTGCCTGGCACCTCATTAAGGGTGCGAGCCAATTTAACAACCGGCGCTTGCATGACGCTCATGAGCAAGGATCGCGCTTCGTCCAGCGTCGGCAACTTGGCAACACGATCAAGCTGATCGGCTCCCAACATCTCACCGCCAATCGACAGAGCCTTGATTTCAAGGTCTTCAAGGTCCTTCGCATAATCCTTCAACAATCTTGCCGCGGCACCTGGATCTTCCTGTGAAAATGCCAGTAACGTTGGACCTATAAACGCGTCGTTTAGGCACTCGTATTCGGTACCTTCAACTGCTCGTTTTGCCAACGTGTTTCTGACAACCCTGAGATACACACCACTCTCGCGCGCCTTAACGCGCATTTCGGTCATCTCAGCGACAGTCAATCCACGATAATCTGCAAGCACTGCCGACAAAGCAGAGGCGGCAACCTCATTCACTTCAGCAACAATCTGTTGCTTTTGTTCTATTCCTAGTGCCACGTGCTTCTCCGTTAGATAAGGCTTACGCCTCATCGCGTTTAAAACAGCATTCGCTGTTTCCGTTAACGGCATTCTGCCGTATTGCGGCGAATCTCTTTCGCTTTAAGCCTTTAGCAGACTTAAATCCCTGGAGAAGACATCATAAGTGATCGAGACAAAATCTCTTTCACTCAATTTGCCTACTGCTCAGCAAGCAGTTCACCATCTGCGTAGGAAATTAAGCAGCGCTCTTATTTGCCAGCATTTTCACGCTGAGCCAGCCAAGCCACTACACCTACGGTTTTTGACGGCACCGGTTAATGCAAGCAACAACCGAACCTCCAAAATCAAACCTTCCTACCTTAGGCCTCCAATGACCCTTGGTCGATGGAAATCCCTGGCCCCATAGTTGTCGATAGGGTCATCTTCTTCAAATAAATACCTTTCGCCGAAGCGGGTTTCGCTTTTTTCAAGTCACCAACCAGCGCTTCGAGATTTTCTTTTATATCGCTAATTTCAAAACCTACTTGGCCGATGCTGCCATGCACAATGCCTGCTTTATCGGTACGGAACTGTACCTGCCCAGCCTTGGCATTTTTCACTGCCGTCTCTACATCTGCAGTCACCGTTCCGGTCTTAGGATTAGGCATAAGGCCTCGGGGGCCAAGCACCTTGCCCAGTTGGCCGACAATACGCATGGCGTCCGGTGTTGCGATCACCACGTCAAAATCCATGTTGCCGCCCTTGATCTGCTCTCCCAGATCCTCAAAGCCGACCAAATCTGCTCCCGCCGCGGTCGCTTTGTCAGCGTTGTCACCTTGCGCAAAAACCGCAACGCGCACTGATTTGCCCGTGCCATGTGGCAAGGTGGTCGCGCCACGGACCACTTGGTCCGATTTTCGCGGATCAACCCCAAGATTGATCGACACATCAAAGGATTCTTTAAACTTTGCCTTGGACAGTTCGTTTAGCAGACCTACCGCTTCTTCAATCGTGTAGGCCTTCTCCGCGTCTACTTTTTCCGCAATCGCGCGCATGCGCTTACTCAGTTTTGTCATTTATACGCCCTCCACATCAATACCAGAGGCGCGTGCTGTGCCTGCGATTGTTCTAACTGCCGCATCCATATCTGCAGCAGTAAGATCCGGCATTTTGATTTTGGCAATATCTTCCAATTGAGCACGGGTTACTTTAGCAACTTTATGGGTGTTCGGCGTCGGCGACCCTTTTTCTATATTCGCGGCTTTACGTAACAACACTGCCGCAGGCGGCGTTTTCGTTACAAAAGTAAAACTCTTGTCCGCATAAACAGTAATTACTACTGGAATAGGCAGGCCTTGCTCAACGGATTGAGTTTGCGCATTAAATGCTTTACAGAAATCCATGATATTTACACCATGTTGACCCAACGCAGGGCCAACAGGAGGGCTTGGGTTTGCCTGACCGGCTGCAACCTGCAGCTTAATGTAGGCATCGACTTTCTTAGCCATTTTAGCTCCTTGTGGGTTCTAACGTGCGGCCTCTATTTTAGTAAGCCCGTCACTCCCCTTTTTTATTACGCGCTGTCGTTATTGACAGCTCGACTGCAGGCTTTGTTACTAGCCTTTTTCTACTTGGCCGAAATCCAACTCAACTGGAGTCGACCGACCAAAAATTGTCACCGCGACTTGCAAACGACTTTTTTCGTAGTTCACTTCTTCTACAACGCCGTTGAAATCATTAAACGGCCCATCCGTTACCCGCACGATCTCACCCGGCTCAAAGACAGTTTTCGGCGTTGCTTTTTCGCTGCCCACGGCTACCCGATCCAAGATTGACGCCGCCTCCTTTGGCGTTAGCGGTGCAGGCTGATCGGCTTTTCCGCCGATGAACCCCATCACTCTTGGCGTCTCTTTAACCAGATGCCAAGTGTCATCGTTTAACTCCATTTCAACCAAAACGTAACCCGGAAAGAATTTGCGCTCGCTGCGCCTTTTCTGCCCGCCACGCATCTCCACGACCTCTTCTGTAGGCACGAGGATTTCGCCAAACAATTCCTGGTGATCGGACAGATTCACCCGCTCTTGAAGCGCTCGGGCAACGTTTTTTTCGAAGCCCGAATATGCATGAACCACGTACCAATTCTTCGACATCAGGTTATCCGATAATGGAGCTGACGATCCAGCTCAACAATGAGTCCAAACCCCACAAGATCAGAGCGAACACCATTACAATCACTAAAACCACCAAGGTAGTTTGGGTGGTTTCTTGGTTCGACGGCCAGACGACTCTGCGAATCTCCGTTCTCGCTTCCTTGATAAGGCTCCATATCCCATGACCGCGTTCCGTTTGGACCGCAACTAGGCCAGCCAATATAGCGGCTGCAAGTATGGCAATGACGCGAACAAGCAATGACACTTCTTGGAAGTACCAATTACCTACTACGCCTCCCAGGAGAAGCGCAACAACGATCGACCACTTCAGCCAATCTAATGCAGTTCCGACACTCTTTTCCGCGCTCATATTTGCCATCCCTTAGGCCCACCTAGTAACCAGTCCCCGCGCCCTCACCAGCTCAAACCTGCCAATCACTGGCAGGCCAGGAGGGAATCGAACCCCCAACCTGCGGTTTTGGAGACCGCTGCTCTGCCAATTGAGCTACTGGCCTAAACTGGGCTGTGGATTTATCTGAACTGTTGTCAAAACCTTAGTCGATGACTTTAGAGACGACACCGGCACCCACTGTGCGGCCACCTTCTCGAATCGCAAAACGCAACCCTTCGTCCATCGCAATCGGACAGATCAAC
>PBQQ01000002.1 GCA_002725095.1 Gammaproteobacteria bacterium | reverse complement strand
TCGTCGCGATTTACCAACTGATAGCGCTCTAACACGCGCATGTCGTCGGCGCTGGATTGAATCAGCAGGTCGTTGAGCTCCCACCCCGCGTACACACGCCACAGGCCTCGCTCGCGCTGACCCCAGGTCACGTCGCGGTACACACCCGGCCAATGCTGCACGCCCATGGAATCGTCGCCCTGCTCTATCTTAAGGCGTTTGGCTTTGAGCACCTGAAAATCCTGTGCGATGAACGCCAATCCAGACCCTCGGCCAATTCGCTGTATTTCTTCGCGTATCGACCGGTTAGGCCGCACGCTGCGCGAGGGTTTATTTCTGAGTCCGCTGGCGCTGTCTGAGGCATTTCGGTCCAGTTGCCAGATCCCTGATAGGTTAGTCGACTTGGCGGGTGTGGGTTCGAGATTTAAGCCGCCGCACCCGGCCAGCACCACCATACCGATCACCGCCATAAAGAGGCTCGCAATTGCGCTGCGCGGCTGCGCTGCCGCAGTTGTTGCAGTTGTTTCAGTTGTTCCTGTCGGAGGCATAAGTGCGGTTTAAGTCCGTCTGCGTTTGTTTATTTGGGGCCTACGGCACGCAGAAACTGTTGTTGGTACTGCAATACCGAACTGGCTTCACTAACCAAATTATCCATGATCTGGGCGACCGGTTTCACCTCGTCAAAGTAGCCGATGCTCTGCCCCGCCCCTGAATGGATCAACGGTTCAATGTCGTGTTCTTCTATCGCACCCAACAGGTCGCCCACTAGGACATCTTGCAGAGGCATTTTCAGCGGTTGCGGCGCGTCTTCTGCTTCCCACGCTTGGCTCCAGCCGGTGCGCACCTGACGAAAGGGTTTGCCGCTTTCCGAGCGGGTGATCACGGTATCGGCACTGCCCGCCTCTTTCAATTTGGCGGTGTTCACGGGGTGCATGTGCTCTTGATGTTCGGTCGACAATAACCACGCGGTGCCCAGCCAAACACCCTGACCGCCCATGGCTAATGCTGCGGCAACGTGGCGTCCGGTGGCCACCCCTCCGGCCACCAATACCGGCACATAGCCAGCGGCGTCGACTATTTGTGGCACCAATGAATACGTGCCTATGGGGCCGGTGTGTGCACCTGCGTCGTAGCCTTGAGCAACGATGATCTCTACACCGGCCTGCAGGGCTCGAGGCACATGATGCGGACTGCCGATTAAGGCAAGTGTGGTTTTGCCGCGGTCTTTGGCTTCTTCTATCACATCCGCGGGCGCGCCTATGCCGCAGGCCATCATATCGACGTCAGATTCCATGATCACACGGATCTGTTCTTGCTCTATTTCTGTCGAGCGAATGAAGCGGGTGCGCATACCGGGTTCGCTGGCTTCAGGCACAGCAAAACGTTCAGTAAGCTGTTTTACAAAGTCTTTATGTTGTTGGGGAATCTCGGCCTCTATGGCGTCGCGCGAATTATGGGTGGGCATACCCGGCGGCAGCACCAAGTCCACACCAAAGGGCTTATCGCCGACCAGCGCGCGGATTTGCTTCAGTTCTTCTTTGATCTCGTGCGGGAACCGGCGTGTCGCGCCATAAACGCCATAGCCGCCCGCATTGGTAATGGCCGCAACCACGTGCACGTCGTGCGCAAATCCGAATATCGGCACATCGATCCCCACACGCCCACATATGGGTGTCCAGATTCTGTTCATGCGGCCCCCTCTAAGCCTTGCTGAACCTAACTATAGCGCCAAATTAGGGCGACCGTACCACTGCGGCGATAGACATTGCCAACCGGGGCCTCTTTAGCTATTGATAACAGCCCAAAACACGCTCTAATGCGCGCTTTTTACAGGGCGCACCGGAGCCTGCAATGACCAGCGGTGGTGGCTATTGTTTTTTGTTTTCGGCGCTGTTTTTTACCCCGCGCTTGTCGGTTGCCGTCCCGCGAGCACTGGGCGCATAAGATATCCGCGTTCTGTTGGCGCTTAACACATGCGGGCCTATACCTCTCACCTGCGACAGTTCGTCGTCATTGCGGAAGTCACCCACCCGTTGCCGGTAAGCCACTATAGCCTCGGCGCGGCGTTGCCCCACGCCGACCAAGCCCTGAACAAGTTCTTCTACGGTGGCGGTGTTCAAGTGCACGATCTCGGTTCGAGCCAAACTGGCGGCACCTTGCGTTTCTGCCGCCTGCAAGCCGACGCTTAAAAACGCCAGTATTAAGGTGATGGCGGCCCACCATAAACTGCTCTGGCCGAAAAATGGGCTCGCACGATGTGCGCTGTGTTCTAGGTTTAAGCTGCCGTATACGTCGCGGGTTTGCATGAAACATCTCCTGTTTTCGATGTTTCATTAGCTTAGTGCTGGAATGCTCTGAGCCTAGCAGCCGGTTACTCGACGGGTTGTGCGATTTTGCTGTGCTGTAGCTTAAGTGTTGTCTGTGGGCTGTTGAACCAAGCACTGTTCGGCTTTGTCTAAGGCTTTGCGCAAGCGCCGGTTGGCAAACCGGTAACGTACATTCAACCAGCTGCCGTAAAGTACACCAAGCATTATCCCAATCATTAGGGCCAATAGCAGCCACCAGAAAATACTCAAGGTAAAAGGGGTCTGCCACACCGCAAAAGTGAGTGCCACCTGCTCTTGATTCACCGCGAGCGCAGCGAATAGGAAGGCGGTCGACAACACCAAGAAAAATGCGATGGATTTGAGTCCCTTCACTTATTTCTCTAGCGTCTTGACGGTACCGTTATGGCTGGTCTTGGCTGGTGTCCGCGGGGGCCGTTGGCCCAACACCTTGCTCGCCGCTGTCTGCCTGCAGCGAGGCGTTGACCCGATCACGCAGCTCTTTGCCCGGTTTGAAATGCGGTACATGTTTACCCGCTAAACCCACAGACTCGCCGGTTTTCGGGTTACGCCCGATCCGGGGCGCCCGGTAGTGCAGTGAAAAGCTGCCAAAACCGCGTATTTCTATGCGGTCGCCAGACGCTAAGGCCTGAGACATCTGCTCCAACATCGTCTTGACCGCAAACTCAACATCTTTGCTGTTGAGCTGCGCATTGGACGATCGCGCCTGCGCGGCAACGATTCGTTCAATCAATTCAGATTTGGTCATGCTGATGTCTGTCATCACCTAACCCCGCACTTTGCTCAGGTTGTTACGCCTTAGTCTTCGTCTTCGTCTTCGTTTTGGTTCATCTGCGCTTTGATCAGATCGCCAAGCGTTGCAGGCCCGGAACGGTCGCTCTCTTGCTTCTGATGGTCACGCACTGCCTGACGCTCTTCTTCCTCATCTTTAGCCTTAATAGACAGGCCAATGGTGCGGTTCTTGCGGTCAACATTGATGATCTTAACTTCAATTTCTTCGTCTACTGTGAGCACTGAACGCGCGTCTTCTACTCGATCCGCGCTGATCTCAGAAGCCTTCATGACACCGGTCACATCTGGCGCAAGCTCAATAACCACTTCTTTAACATCGGTTTCNATGACCTTACCTTTAACGATAGTGCCGCGATCGTTCACTGCGGTGTAATCCGTAAACGGATCTTGATCCAACTGCTTGATGCCCAAAGAGATACGCTCGCGCTCTGGGTCCACAGACAAGATGATGGTTTCCACTTCTTCACCCTTGGAATATCGACGCACGGCGGTTTCACCGGGCTCGTTCCAAGATATATCAGACAAGTGCACCAATCCGTCGATGCCACCGTCCAAGCCAATGAAGATACCGAAGTCGGTGATGGACTTAATGTTACCGGTGATCTTTTCGTTCTTGCCGTGGCCGCTGCTGAACTCTTCCCATGGGTTGGGTCGGCATTGCTTAATACCCAGAGAAATGCGGCGACGCTCTTCGTCAATGTCCAAAACCATAACTTCGGTTTCGTCACCCACTGAAACCACTTTTGATGGGTGGATGTTCTTGTTGGTCCAATCCATTTCAGANACGTGCACCAAACCTTCAACACCGGATTCGATTTCAGCAAAACAACCGTAGTCGGTGAGNTTGGTGACTGTGGCGGTTACCCGTGCACCCTCTGGGTAACGACGAATAATATCGACCCATGGGTCTTCACCCAATTGCTTCATACCCAAGCTGACGCGGTTCTTTTCGCGGTCGAATTTAAGAACACGCACATCGACTTCGTCGCCCACATTGACCATTTCACTAGGATGGCGAATACGCTTCCACGCCATGTCAGTGATGTGCAACAAGCCGTCCACGCCGCCAAGATCGACGAACGCACCGTAATCCGTGAGGTTCTTNACTATGCCTTTAACGTCTTGGCCTTCTTGCATCGACGCCAATAACGCATCNCGTTCATGGCTGTTTTCTTCTTCGAGCACCGCGCGTCGCGAGACCACAACGTTGTTGCGCTTNTGGTCCAGCTTTATGACTTTAAATTCGAGCGGCTTGCCCTCTAGATGGGCGGTTTCGCGCAACGGGCGAATGTCGACCAGCGATCCCGGCAAGAACGCACGGATATCGTTTACGTCAACCGTAAATCCACCTTTAACTTTGCCGTTGATAATGCCGACAACCACTTCGCTCTTTTCACTGGCTTCTTCAAGTTGCTGCCAAGACTCTGCACGACGCGCTTTTTCGCGCGACAGACGTGTCTCTCCGAAGCCATCGTCGACGACTTCCATGGCAACCTTCACCTGGTCACCAATATTCAGTACGCATTCGCCTTCTTCGTTGAGAAATTGATTCTTTGGAATGACCCCTTCTGATTTGAGGCCTGCGTGAACGATGACCCAATCGTCATCAATGTCGACCACCGTGCCGGTTACGATGGACCCTGGTGCCATCTCGATGGTTTGTAAACTTTCTTCAAATAGGTCGGCAAAAGATTCGCTCATATATGTAGTCGGCGTGGCAGCAAAGGCGTGTTAAGAACGACAGAGCGCGCAGCCGTCTCTCCGTTGGTTAGTTAATGTTATGTGCACAGTGCCGCAATCGGCGTTGCTATTATCCGCATGGTTCAGTGCTTTTCCGCGAGTGTTGAACAGTCGCGAGATTCCTTACCCCATTGGCCGCGTCGCTTCGGAAACTGCCTTTATAACAGTCGCTGCTTCGCTGCCTGCATAACCGTTGAACACACCTCTNGNATTGTCATTTGGGTGCTGTCGATTAGCATCGCATCACTTGCCGCTTGCAACGGCGCTGTTGCACGTTCTCTATCTCGCGCATCACGTTCTTCGATCTGCTCGAGAAGGTCGCGCAAACTAACACTCAAACCTTTGTTTTTCAACTGGTTATAACGTCGTTCCGCCCGTGCCTCCGCGCTCGCTTCAAGAAAAATTTTAAGCCCCGCGTCGGGAAATACCACCGTCCCCATATCACGTCCGTCGGCCACCAAACCCGGCGTTTGGGCGAAGTTACGCTGCATCTCTAAAATCGCTGCGCGCACCGCCGGCAACACCGCGACCCGCGAGGCCAGTACGCCGATATCTTCGGTACGAATCTCNTCGGTGAGGTCTAGATCGTCAACCCGCACCTGCCCATCCGGAAAGGCGATGTTTAGAGATTCCGCAAGCGAACACATGGTCTGTTCGTGATCGACATCCAAACGTCTACGCACCGCCATGGCCGCCACAATGCGATATAACGCGCCAGAATCCAGCAGATGCCAACCGAGTTCGGCCGCCATCCACGCCGCCAGCGTGCCTTTGCCCGAACCGCTGGGGCCATCGATGGCCAATATCGGCACTGGATTATTCATATTTTTTTATCAGCGGCTTTTTTCTCCGCGGCATGGCGCAACTGCGCCAGACCTTGTGCGCTGTCGTTGCGCTCAATGGCTTCAATGATTTGCTGCAGGTCGCCGACAAATTGNTNCGCGCTGTCGATCACAGAACGCTTGTTCAACCGGAGGATTCGCCACCANAGGTCAGGGTCGGCGCCNGCTATGCGGGTGAAGTCGCGAAAGCCGCCGCCGGTGAGGGNGGTATGCACATCGGTNATCTGCTGCATGAACGCAAAGGCCAACAGATGGGGCAAATGACTCGTCACCGCTAAAGCCTGATCGTGGTCTGCAGGAGACATGACATAAACCTGTGTGCCCAACTGCTGCCAAAACGCTTGGACCTGAGTTTGCTTTTGCGCGTCTCCCTCGGGTAACGGCGTCAGCACAACCGCACAGCCGTCGAACAACTGCGCATCTGCAGCACTTGGGCCACTTTTTTCGGAGCCACTAATGGGGTGGCAGGGGACAAAATTGGTCACCGTCGCCGGTGCCGCTTGCACTGCCNCTACAATGGGGCCTTTGACACTGCCTACGTCTATCACTGTGGCCGCATAATCCGCGAGCTTAAGCGCCCATTCTGCAATCCGATCGCTGGGCACACACAAGGCGCAAAGGTCGGCGTCGCTAGGGACTTTCTCGACGATTTCATCCACTAAACCCTGAGCCAGGGCATAGCTCGCTGACTGCGAGTTGGGCTCGACACCAATAATGCGCTCGGCAAGGCCTTTAGCTCGCGCGGCGGCAGCTAAGGACCCCCCGATTAAACCAACCCCGACAATAACGAGGTTGCGAATCGCCATGTCAGCTTTGCCCTATGGCTGCAAGTGCCGCCAAAAATCGTTCGTTCTCAATGGGTAAACCAATGCTGACACGCACATGGTTGGGCAATCCATACTCGGCAATCGGGCGCACGATCNCTCCCTGCTGCAACAGCGCATCGAACACCTCGGCACCGGATCGACCGCTGTCAAAGGCGACAAAATTACCTACTGACGGAATGTATGTATAACCTTGAGCGGTCAGGCCCTCTGTGATCTGGGCCATGCCTTGTCGGTTCAATGCGCAGCTACGCTGAACGTAGTCGTCGTCGGCTAACGCGGCCAATCCGGCCGCCATGGCCAAGCCATTGACGTTAAACGGCTGGCGCGCACGGTTGAGCAGGTCTGCAAACTCTGGGCTACTGACNCTGAATCCAAGACGCACAGACGCCAAACCGTAAATTTTTGAGAACGTGCGGGTGACGATGAGGTTGGGGTATTTGTCGAGTAACGCTAAACCGTTGCCGTATTCTGCTTCGTCAACGTATTCGAAATAGGCTTCGTCTAACACCACCCATACATGTGCCGGCACGTGCTGCAAGAAATGTTCTATCGCCGCCGCGGTCACCCATGTGCCTGTAGGGTTATTGGGGTTGGCCAAGAACACCAAGCGCGTGCGCTCGGTCACCGCTGCCAGCATTGCCGCTAAATCAGCACCATAATCCTTAGCCGGCACGGTGACTAAATCGCCACCGCAACAGGTTACCGCGAGTCGGTACACCACAAAACTGTGCTCAGCGATGATCGCTTCGCTGCCCGGCTGCAAGGCCACTCGCGCGATGAGGTCCAACACATCGTTAGAACCGTTACCCAGCGTGATCTGTGCAGTGTCCACTTGTAAATGCGACGCCAAGGCCTGTTTCAGCTCAAAACCGCTGCCGTCCGGATAGCGCGGCAGTTGTTTGCTCGCCTCAGCNATGGCCTCTATAACCGCGTGCGTGGGGCCTAACGGATTTTCATTACTGGCGAGTTTGACGATGTCGTTGATGCCCAGCTCTCGAGCCAACTCGTCAATGGGTTTGCCGGGTTTATAAGGCTGTAAGGCGGCAATACGCTGATTTACGTTGTCGGTCATGCGGGCACCACTGTTTTTGGATAAGACCCTAAACAGCGGACTTCCAGCGCCACTTCGCCGATGGCTTCGATCACACTGGTGGCGTTGGCGTCAGATTGATGGCCGTCAAAGTCGATGAAGAACACATAGGACCAATCACCAGACCGCGCAGGTCGGGTTTCGATCCGCGACAAACTGATGTCAAAACGCTGGAATGGTTCCAACACCCTCAGCAACGCACCCGGTTCGTTTCGCACCGACACGAGGATTGAAGTCTTATCGCTGCCACTGGGCCCAACGTTTTGCAGGCCCAATACCAAAAACCGCGTTTTGTTATCGGGGTGGTCTTCAATACGCGTCGACAACATCCGCAGTTGATAACGGTCGGCCGCCATCTCGCCGGCTATGGCAGCAACATTTGGGTCCTCTGCCGCTTGGCGTGCCGCCTCGGCATTGCTCGCCACAACCACNCGTGGCACACCTGGNTAGTGTTGGTCGAGCCAGCCTCGNCACTGCGCCAGACTTTGAGCGTGNGAGCGAATCTCACGGATCTCACCATCGGCCGATTCCAGACGCATCAGCGCATGATGAATAGATAACTCTACCTCTGCGCAGATACGCAGCCTGCTGCTGAGAAAGCAGTCCAATGTGTGGTTGACCATTCCTTCCGTGGAGTTTTCCACTGGCACGACACCGTAGTGCACCGCTTGGGATTCCACTTCGCGGAAGACTTCGTCGATCGAGGCCATAGGTTGGGTGTTGGCAAAATGGCCAAACTGTTTAACCGCTGCGGCTTCGGTATAAGTGCCCGCGGGGCCGAAATAGGCCACGGTCAGCGGCTGCTCAAGATTCAAACAGCAGGATATAACCTCGCGAAACAATCCAGCGACATCTTGATCGGACAACGGCCCCACATTGTCGCCTTGCAAACGCCGCAATATCTGAGCTTCGCGTTCGGGCCGATAAAACACCGGCGCCTCTTGCGTAGGCTGGCCTTGTTTGATTTCGCCGACTTCGAGCGCGCATTGNGCACGCTCGTTGAACAGCTTCAGTAGCTGCTGATCAATCGCGTCAATACGCTGCCGTAACGGCTGTAGTGCGTCGTCATCCGTGGTCATTTTCAAATTCGCTCATGAAGCTCACCAATGATTCTACCGCGACCATGGGTACCGCGTTGTAGATGCTTGCACGCATGCCACCAACGCTGCGGTGGCCTTTTAGATTAAACAAGCCCCGGGCTTCTGCGCCGCTTAAAAATGCCTTATCGAGTTCCGCATCGGCCAAGGTAAATGGCACGTTCATGCTCGAGCGTACGGCTTCATGCACCGGTGCCGTATAGAAATTGCTGTTATCTATCGTGTCATAAAGCAGTTTCGCTTTGGCCGCATTTTGTTCAGCAATGCCCGGCAAGCCGCCTTGGGCTTTCGCCCAGGCGAACACTAATCCAGCCAGATACCAGCCGTAGGTTGGCGGCGTATTGGACATGGAATCGGCATCGGCTTGCACCGCATAGTCNAAAAACGTNGGTGTTTCGTCGCGCGCGTTGCCACANAGGTCTTTGCGTACGATGANCACTGTCAGACCCGCAGGGCCAATNTTTTTTTGCGCACCCGCATATATGAGACCGAACTGGTTCACGTCCACCGGGCGCGACAAAATGTCCGACGACATATCCGCGACCAGTGGGCATGCGCTTTGCGGGAACTGTTTAAACTGAACCCCGCCGATGGTCTCGTTAGAACACACATGCAGTAATTTAGCATCGGCGGANAACTGCCAACTTGTCGGGTCCGGAATACGATCGTAATTGCTGTCGCTGCTACTGGCCNCAACGTTCACGTGGCAGTACTTAGCGGCCTCTTTTATCGCTTTTTTTGACCACGCGCCGGTGTCGATAAAATCAATGGTATCGCCAGGCTCGGTTAGATTTAGNGGAATGCCCGCGAACTGGCCGGTCGCTCCCCCTTGCAAAAACAACACATGGTAGTCGTCAGAAACACCCAATAGTTCACGCAAATCGGCTTCGGCACGAGCCGCAATATCGACAAATATGGCACTGCGATGGCTCATCTCCATAACTGACATGCCACTGCCCTGATAGTCGAGCATTTCTTCTGCCGCCTGTTGTAAGACGGTAGTTGGCAAAGCAGCCGGTCCGGCAGAAAAATTGTATGCACGATGCACTGTTGTCTCCAAGATTCTAGTTTTTAAGTCGGCCGACACGNCGTCTTACTNTGCTCAGCCGCACGCTTCGTCGTCGGCAACGCTAGTCGTCGGCGTCCACCGGATTTTCGCTGTCCGATTGTTCCGCGCCGTCTGCGGGCTCTTCCACGTCGCCGGTCTGATCGAGCACGTGTTCGGCAATACGCTCAACGCTGTTGAGCACCTCATCTTCTTTCAAATTAATCAGGCGCACACCTTGAGTATTGCGACCCACAATGGACACGCCGTCTGAATCGGTGCGCACTAAGGTGCCGATATTAGAGATCAACATCAGTTCATCGCCGCTGAACACCTGCACTGCACTGACCANCTGCCCGTTACGCTCGCTGGTTTGCATGGCAATAACGCCCTGAGCACCGCGCCCGCGCATGGGAAAGTCCACCAGAGGTGTGCGCTTACCAAAGCCATTTTCGCTGGCGGTCAATAAGTATCCATCCGCTTCGGGAATGATCAGTGAGATCACACGCTGCTGCCCGCCTAAGCGAATACCGCGCACGCCCTTGGCGGAACGCCCCATGGCGCGCACATCGGATTCTTTGAAGCGCGCAGCTTTGCCTGCGCTCGAACACAGCATTACGTCACTGCTGCCGTTAGTGATGGCCGCACCAATGAGCGTATTGTCTTCTTCCAAATCCAACGCGATAAGACCACTTGGGCGCGGCCGCGAAAACTGTTCTAACGGCGTCTTTTTAACGGTGCCGTTGGCCGTAGCCATGAATACAAAATGATCGCTGGTGTATTCGGCAATGGGCAATACCGCGGTTATGCGCTCTGCGCTGTCCAAGGGCAACAAATTAACCATCGGCCGACCTTTGGCACCACGACTGCCTTGAGGAATTTGGAACACCCGCAACCAATAGACCTTGCCTAGGTTAGAAAAACACAACAGCGAGTTGTGCGAATTNGTAATCACTAAATGTTCAACAAAATCTTCGTCTTTAACGGACGTAGCGGCTTTTCCGCGACCGCCCCGCCGCTGCGCCTGATAGGTGTCCAGCGGCTGCGTCTTTGCATAGCCCTGATGGGAAATCGTGACCACCAGNTCTTCTTCCGTAATGAGATCTTCGTCGGAAAGGTCTTGCTGACTGGCCATGATCTCAGTGCGGCGTTCGTCACCGTAAGAGCTGCGAATATCTTCTAGTTCCTCACGAATAACACTGATCATGCGTTCATATGAACCTAGGATATCCAACAGGTCGGCGATTTCGTCGAGCACGCCCTGATAATCTTCCATGAGCTTGCTCTGCTCCATGGCCGTCAGACGATGCAGACGAATTTCTAAAATCGCCTGAGCTTGCTCTTCGGTTAGACGGTACAGATCCTCGGTAAATCCGAAATCTTCGCTCAATGACTCGGGCCGGCATGCGTCACTGCCCACCCGTTCGAGCAATTCAAACAGCGCCGGCGCGTGCCAACGCTTTTCCATCAGCGCTTCGCGCGCATCCGCAGCAGAGGGCGAATTTTTGATCAGTTCAATAACCGCGTCGATGTTCGCTAACGCGACGGCTTGACCCTCCAAAATATGACCGCGCTGGCGAGCCCGGCGCAGTAAGTACAGGCTGCGGCGCGTAACCACTTCTTTGCGATGCTGAAGAAACGCTTCTAACATCTCTTTTAAGTTAAGAAGCTTAGGTTGGCCGTCGACTAATGCCACGCAATTAATACCAAACACGGTTTGTAGCTGGGTTTGGGTGTAGAGGTTGTTGAGTACTACTTCGCCGGCTTCGCCACGACGCAACTCGATGACGACACGCAACCCGTCCTTATCGGACTCGTCGCGCAATTCTGTAATCCCTTCTATGCGCTTTTCTTTAACCAACTCGGCGATCTTTTCGATCAAACGCGCTTTGTTCAGCTGGTAGGGAATTTCCGTAATGACGATACGGTCACGCCCGGATTTATCGGTTTCGACATCAGCCTTAGCACGCACATATATCTTGCCGCGACCGGTTCGGTACGCCTGCACGATACCTGCACGACCATTGATCATAGCGCCGGTGGGAAAATCTGGCCCTTGGATGTGCTCCATGAGCTCATTCACAGTGATCTCAGGTTGCTCCAACATCTGCAAACAGGCGTTGGTCACTTCGGTCAGATTGTGCGGCGGAATGTTGGTCGCCATACCCACAGCAATGCCCGAACTGCCGTTAACCAGCAAGTTGGGCACCCGGGTGGGCAACACTTCTGGCATGGTCAGGGTGTCGTCGTAATTATTGACGAAATCCACGGTGTCTTTATCGAGATCCGCCAGCAGTTCCGAGGCCATTTTGGCCATGCGCACTTCGGTGTAGCGCATCGCGGCGGGCGGGTCAGCGTCAATGGATCCAAAATTGCCCTGACCGTCTACCAAAAGGTAGCGCATAGAGAAATCTTGAGCCATGCGCACTATGGTCTCGTAGACCGCGCTATCGCCATGCGGGTGGTACTTACCAATGACGTCGCCGACGACACGAGCGGACTTAACATAAGGGCGATTATGAACGTTATTCAGCTCGTTCATGGCGAACAACGCGCGTTTATGCACGGGCTTAAGGCCGTCACGCACGTCCGGTAACGCGCGCCCAACAATGACGCTCATGGCGTAATCTAAGTAGGACTGTCGCAGTTCGTCCTCGATGTTTACCGGGGAAATATCCCGACTGTCGGGGGGCAAATCAGGGGGCAACGTGTCGGACATAAAACTGGATCAACCAAGAGCAAATTAAGCCAAATATGCTACCACAAGCGGGGCCTTTTTTCGCCTTAGAATGGCCTCAACTCACGCGCTTCATCGCCTTTAAAGCGGCCCCATTGAAGCCAAGACCGCGACTCGCCAGAGCGCTATAATGCCGCCATGCAAGCCCCAGAATTTGTTCTCAGCGCGACTTGGTTACTGCCCATTGCGCCAAATAATATTGCGCTGGCTGACCACGGCATCGCGGTGCAAGATGGCCGCATTATTGCGCTGGCCGCCACCAGCGAATTGCTGACGCGATATCCCGACTGTGCGCATACCCATCTGCAGGATCAAATCCTAATGCCGGGGCTGGTTAACGCTCACGGACATGCGGCCATGAGCCTGATGCGGGGGATCGGCACCGGCCTCGCTTTGCAAGAGTGGTTACGCGACGCGATCTGGCCCTTTGAGGCAAAGCACATGAATGCTCAGGCGGTCGCGTTGGGTACCGAACTGACCATAGCGGAGATGCTGCTGTCGGGGACCACGACGTTTGCCGACATGTACTTTTTTCCAGAAACGGTGGCTCGAGTCGCGCATCAAACGGGTATACGCTGTCAAATTGCGGCGCCCGTCATCGACTTTGCTACTCTATGGAGTCGCGACGCCGACGACGCCCTACACAAAACTATGGCGCTGTACGACGAATACAGACATCACCCGCTGGTTAATATCGCGTTCGGTCCTCACAGCCCGTACAGCGTCAAACAAAAACATCTGAGCCAAATCGCTATGTACGCGGACGAGTTGGACGCTGCTGTGCAAATTCATCTGCACGAAACTCGCCACGAGGTGGCGCAAGCCCATGAGCAACTGGGTCATGGCTACGTGCACCTACTGCGCGACACGGGGCTGCTCGGGCCGAGGCTGCAAGCCGTGCACATGACACAACTGACCGAAGCGGAAATCGACATGGTGGCTGCAGCACAAACGAGTGTTGTGCACTGCCCCACGTCTAATATGCAACTGGCCAGCGGCACCTGCCCGGTTGCAGAGCTACAGGCCCAAGACATTACGGTTGCATTGGGTACGGACGGCGCGGCATCAAATAATACTCAGGATCTGTTCGCGGAACTGCGCCTGGCCGCTTTGCTGGCAAAACATAGCCGAGCTGATCCAACTCAGGGCAAGGCCAACGACGCCCTAAAAATGGCCACGTTGAACGGCGCCAAGGCGCTCGGACTGGATCACGACGTGGGTTCGCTGGAAGTGGGGAAAAGCGCTGACCTCATTGCGATAAATACTCAACAGGCCAATATGGCGCCCGTTCACGATCCGTTCGCGAGTCTTGTGCACAATAGTAGCGGCTCGGCGGTGAGCACCGTCATGGTTGCAGGGACGACACTGGTCAGCGAAGGACAACTAACAAAAATCAATATCGACGAGCTGTGTCGTAAGGCCCAGCGCTGGCAACTGCAACTCAACTAGCCCAACAACACACTCGCAACTCGCGCGAATCAGAGAAAGATATGCAATCCGAAGCAAACGTCGACGTACCCGAAATTGAAAAATTTGATGCACTGGCACACCGCTGGTGGGACCCCAATGGCGACTTTAAACCGCTGCACGACATCAACCCTGCGCGGCTCGAATATATCTGCCAGCGTACCGATCTCAGCGCCGGCCCGACCGTTGATATCGGCTGTGGTGGCGGCATTCTCAGCGAGTCCATCGCCGCGCTCGGCGCCGACACCTTAGGCATCGACATGGCCGGTAAAGCGCTCGGGGTCGCCAAACTCCACGCCTTAGAGTCCGGCGTGGCGGTCAATTACCAAGAGACCACCGCTGAGCACCTGGCACAAGCGCGCGCGGGTGAATTTAGAACGGTCACCTGTATGGAGATGCTTGAACACGTCACCGCCTATGCCGACACGGTTAAAGCCTGCGCTGAACTCGCACAACCCGGCGGCGATTTGTTTTTTTCCACCATTAATCGCAATCCGAAGTCTTATGTCATGCTGGTGTTGGGTGCAGAGTACGTACTGAACATTTTGCCGCGCGGCACCCATGAGTACAGCAAATTCATTAAGCCAAGCGAACTCGCTCAGGCACTGCGCGACGCGGAGTTGGATGTATTGGACATCCGCGGGATGCACTACAATCCGCTCACCCGTAGTTGCCGCCTGAATAAAGACACCAACACCAACTACATCGTGCACGCACGCAAGCCGGCCTAAGCAAAGCCAACTTATGACCAATACCGCAATCGAAAACTACCCTGAACTGCTTGCTCAAATAGCAGATTGGCCAAGATTTCTGCACGACGTGCTGGCGCCAAATACCTTGCTCGGCAAACGTATCGTGGTCACGGGTGCAGGCGACGGCATCGGCAAAGCGCTGGCCAAGTCCTTAGCGTGCTTCGGTGCCGACGTCATTTTATTGGGCCGCACTCGCGCAAAATTAGAAACAGCGTTCGACTGGATAAAACAACATACCCAGACGGACCCCGTAATCGTCCCCTGCGATTTGGCGCGTTTGGATACCGATACTGTAAACGCACTGGCTGAGTCGATTAGCGACCACTACGGCAGTTTGCACGGTTTGGTGCATAACGCGTCTATGCTCGGACCCAAGATTCCATTGGTGCACTACCCAGCAGACCAATGGCAAACCGTGATGCAGACCAATGTAAACGCTGTGTTTATGCTGAATCAGGGGCTATTCAATTTGTTGGATCAGGGCGATCCCAGCTGCGTTATCCATGTTTCGTCAAGCGTTGGCTTGCAAGGCCGTGCTTATTGGGGCGCTTATTCGGCCTCTAAATTTGCGCTGGAAGGGCTCAATCAGATCCTTGCCGATGAAACTGAAACCGCTGGAAAAATTCGCGTGTACAGCGTCAATCCCGGCGGCACCCGCACTGCCATGCGTCGTGAAGCGTACCCATTAGAAGACCCGCAAACGCTACCAATCCCCGAACAGCACATGAGCTTATTTCTGTTTTTGTTGGTTGGGAGCTTGCTGCCCGGTCAGATTTCAAAGCCTTTACCCACCACCGGTGCACAATTGGACGCGCGAAATTGGCAATCGTGATCAGCGTTCAGGCAAATTAGGATAAGGTACCAAACAACTGGTTTTAGCGACTTTTGAGCGCTTAAGCCGCTGCGCCGCCTGCGATTCAGCGCCCTTGGCCGTGGGCATACGCAACAACCGATACAAGCGCCGCAGATCATCCGCTTGCATAGAGGCCCACTGCCCTACCGTGAGCCATGACGGCAAAATAACCGGCCCATAGCGAACGCGTTTGAGTCTACTGACTGTCGCGCCTACGGCATCAAACAGTCGCCGTACCTCGCGGTTCTTGCCTTCCATCAAGGCCACGTGGTACCAAAAATTGTTTTCGCTGCCGTTGTAGTAGCGTATGTCTGAAAAACGCATCTGCTCGCCTTCTACCACCACGCCATTGAGTAATTGTCGCAGTGCATCGTCTTCAAGTTTGCGGTTAATACGCACGGCGTATTCCCGATCCATGCCGGTAGAGGGGTGCATGAGTTTATGTGCAAGCTCACCATCATTGGTGAGTAACAACAGGCCCGTAGTGGCCATATCCAAACGCCCCACGGTTATCCAGCGACTCTCGCGCAGCCGCGGCAACTGATCAAAAATTGTCGGACGTTTTTCCGGATCGCGGCGACTGCAGACCGTGCCACCAGCCTTATTCAGTAACAAAATCTGCGGCGCACTGACGCGTCGCCCGCTTAGTGATTGGCCATCGACTTCGAGTTGATCTTGGGCCGAGACTCGTTGCCCTAAATGCGCGGGCGTGCCATTAACGCTGACCCGGCCCTCGGTAATCCAGTTTTCCATCTGACGACGCGAGCCGAGCCCCTGGGCGGCTAACACTTTCTGGAGTTTTTCGCCGTCGCTTTGGTCTGTTTTGGACTGTTGGGTCGCCACGCTAGTGATCCCGTGCGGGCGCAACGGCTAGTTGCTCTGGGCCACCATCAGCGGCATCTGGGGTTGATTCCTGGTCTGCCGTCGTTCGCGTTTCGTCGCCCTCTGCAGCGTCATAAACTTCGACCATATCTGCATCAGCACCGGCTGCTTCGCCGTCTTTTTCAACTCTTGCACTATTGGCCGCTGCGTTGGCGGCGGCTTCAGCCGCCGCTTTTTCAGCCTCAATAACCGGCTCGATCATTTCGCGTATTTCGTCTAACGGCGGCAACTGCTCCAAACTGCGCACTCCGAAGTAATCTAAAAACGCTTTGGTCGTACCATAGATAGCCGGTCGACCGGGCGCTTCGCGCTGCCCAACTATTTTTATCCACTCGCGCTCCAACAGCGTACGCATGATGTTCTGACTTACGCCAACGCCACGGATCTGTTCAATATCCCCACGGCTTACAGGCTGCTTGTAAACAACAATTGCCAATGTCTCCAGCAACGCGCGGGTATAACGCGGCGGCTTTTCGTCCCAGAGGCGGCTGACCCAAGGACTGAGATCCTGTCGCGCCTGAAATCGATACCCAGAAGCCACTTGCACCAGTTCAATGCCCCGTTCGGGGTTTTGCGCTTGCAGGTCTTTAAGCACTTGGCGCACTTTCTTGCGACCCTCTTCCGCGCCCAACTCACCATCGCGAAAGAGCTTGAACAGCCCATCCACAGTGACCGGTCCCTCGGCGGCAAGCAACGCTGCCTCGACAATCTGGGCAACTTTTTCTGCCGCTAATTCTTCACCTTCTGGGCTCACGGACGGTTCTCCTCGGTTGCCGTATCCTGACCGGAGTATTGAGCATCAATCGCCGCAAAATCGGCTAATGGACCACCCTGCACCGCTCCGGTACCCGCTCGTACATGAATCGGCGCAAACGCCTCGGCTTGCTGAAATTCCAATAACGACTCGCGGACTAACTCCATGACAGCAAGGAACGTCACCACCACACCAAGGCGTCCTTCTGCCGCCGCAAACAATTCTTGGAACGGCACAAAGTCGCTGCTTAGTTTGACTCGATTGAGAATATTGCCCATACGCTCGCGCACCGACAGCGGCTCTAACTGGATTTCGTGCTCGGTAAACATTTCGGCTCGGCGCAGCACATGCGCCATCGCCAGTAAGACTTCACGAAAATCCACATCAGGGTCTGCATGCTGACGCACCAGTTCGGGTTTATTCGCCGCCGCAATAAAGAGCTCGCGCTCCACGCGCGGTAGATCATCGAGCCGCTCGGCGCCGGTCTTAATTTGCTCGTACTCCTGCAAGCGACGAATCAGTTCCGCCCGCGGATCATCTTCTTCGTCTTCAGCTTCCGGTCGCGGCAGCAACATCCGCGATTTAATCTCCGCCAACATGGCGGCCATAAGCAGGTATTCGCCAGCCAGTTCAAGCTCTAAGGCCTGCATCAAGTCTATGTATTCCATGTACTGGGCGGTAATCACCGCGACTTTGACATCGAGAATGTTCAGATTTTGACGCCGGATCAGATACAACAGCAAATCCAATGGCCCTTCGAACGTGTCTAAAAACACTTCGAGAGCTTCAGGGGGTATGTAAAGATCAGTGGGCAGCTGCTTAACCGATTCGCCAGCCACCCAAGCGATCGTTTCCTGATCGTGCTGCCGCGCCTGGTTTAGATGGTTTGGGGTCGCTGTCTGTGCAGGCGCTTGAGGGTCAATCTCTACTTCCATACTTATGTTCCTGCGGCCCTGCTTTGCCGTGTTGGGTTAAACCACACAGATTTCGCGCCGACTGCATAAAAGTAGTCTTCATGCCCATGCTGGAGCCGCGCCCGTTGATTGGAATCGTTGCTGCTCAAGCGAGCGCCCTAATGCAAAAGTGTCCGCCAGTATAAAGGCTGCTGCTAATGGATGGCAGAACTTTCCACGGTTGATGCGCCCAGAACACCACTAAACCAACTCACCGGCACCCTGACGCACAATCTCTACATGACCTTGAGTTAGATCCACGACTGTCGATGGCACGACGCCACAAGCGCCACTATCCAGCAGCACCGCAATCTGATTTTTTAACCGCGCGATAATCTCTTCGCCTTCTTGCAGACATGTATCGTCCCCGGGTAAACGCAAAGAGCTGGTAAGCATGGGTTCCTCAAGCACGTCGAGCAGCCCCTGCGCCACTGGGTGATCGGGGATATGCAAACCGATCGTACGCTTCTTCGGGTGCACCAATCGCTTAGGCACGTCCTTACTGGCCTGCAAAATAAACGTGAACGGCCCCGGAGTATTGCGCTTGAGCAATCGATAGTCGGCGTTCTCTACCCGCGCATATGCGCTCAGCTCGCTGAGATCACGACACGCCAAGGTAAATTGATGATTTTTTTCGAGCTGACGAAGCTGTATGAGTTTCTCCATCGCGGCTTTATCGCCTACATGACAGGCGAGGGCGTACGTGGTGTCACTTGGGTAGGCAATCAATTCGCCTTGGTGCAGCGCTTGCGCGGCCACTTTCAATAAGCGCGCTTGAGGATGGGTAGGATGAACATCTAGTCGCTGGGTCATAAGTTTCTCCAGAGCGGATCTTGGGTGATCGCTAGCGCAAATTCCTCTACCATGCGCTGACTCATTTGGATCAGCTTCATGCAACAACTCATCGATTACGCTGCGGTCTTCGCATTCCTTATCGCATATTTTTTGAGTGGCGACATCTTTATCGCCACCGCTGTTTTAATGATTGGTGTAACGCTGCAACTCGCGGCCTACAAATTGCTCAGTAAACCCATTGGTAACGAGCTGAAAGTCACATTTTGGGTCAGTATGGTGCTCGGCGGTCTGACCCTGATCGTCCGAGACGAGGCCTTCATTCAATGGAAACCGACCATAATTTACAGCTTATTTGCAGCCACGTTATTAGGGTCATTGTGGTTTAACAAGGTGTTCTTATTACAGAAGCTGCTGGGTAAGGCGATGGAACTGAGCGATGCCAACTGGACCCGTCTGACCTATGGCTGGTCCATCGCATTCTTGGGTTGTGCCGGATTGAATTTATGGGTGGCGAAAAACTTTTCTATGGACGTTTGGGTCACCTTTAAGTTCGCAGGGCTTATGGGGCTGCAGTTGCTGTTCATTGTTCTTACCGTGGGCTACCTATTGGCCACTGGCGCGCTATCTGATGCGGCTTTAGAAAAATCAGACCCTAAAGATTCCTGAGGTTGGCGAATGCCTGTACTTAGCGTCAATCTCAACAAAATTGCACTGCTGCGAAATTCACGCGAGGGTCAGCGGCCCAACGTCGCCGAGTTTGCTCGATTGGCCATCGCCGCAGGGGCCGGTGGTATTACGGTACATCCACGACCGGATCAACGGCATATTCGCGCCAGCGATGTCCCTGAACTGGCGGCACTGCTGCGGCAAGACCATCCAACCATCGAATTTAATATCGAGGGCAATCCGGAGGCTGCAGCGACCAACGACGGCTATCCAGGTTTTATTGAATTAGTAACAGCGGCTCGACCCGCCCAAGCGACCTTGGTTCCGGATAGCGACGACCAACTCACCTCGGACCACGGCTGGGACTTGTCTAAGGAGCAACCGCAGCTGCGCGCAGATATAGCTCGGTGCAAACACGCCGGCGCACGCGTCAGCCTGTTCATGGACCCAACGGTCGATCAGATGGCGGCAGCGGCTGATCACGGCGCAGATCGGGTCGAGTTTTACACCGGCCCCTACGCACAGGTGTATTGGCAATACGGACCCGATGATGCGCGCACCCAAACCTGTTACCGCCAATTTGCCGAGGCTGCAGAGGCCGCGCTAAAGGCGGGCCTAGGTATCAACGCGGGACATGACCTCGATCAACAAAATCTGCCGCTGTTTGCAGGCTTACCCGGTCTTGCTGAAGTTTCTATTGGCCACGCCATTATTTGCGAAGCACTGAACGACGGCTTTAACGACACTGTGGCGGCCTATGTCGCCATTCTAGACAACGCCAAGAGGACTGTCTGATGAACCTACTGACGCCGCTCCGCACTGTCATTCGACATATCATCATGCTCGTTAGCTTCGTCATAGTCTTCCACGGCACTGCCTATGCCCAAGAAAATCCAAGAGTCAGCCTGATCACCAGCAAGGGCGCTATCGAAATCGAATTGTTGCCGAAGTTTGCGCCAAAACACGTCGCCAACTTTTTAACACTGGTAGAAGAGGAATTTTACGTAGGCTTAGTGTTCCATCGCGTAATTCCCAACTTCATGATTCAAACCGGTGGTTACGACAGCGATCTAAACTACAAATCCAGCGAGCGCCGAGTCGAAAATGAATCTTTCAATGGACTAAAGAACAAACGCTTCACCCTAGCTATGGCGCGTTTGGATGACCCGGATTCGGCAGACACTCAGTTCTTTATCAACGTTCGTGATAATCCGCACCTTGATTCCCGCCAGGGCAAACCCGGCTATAGCGTCTTTGGCCGAATTGTCGATGGACATGACGTGATTGAAACCATTGAACTGACCGATACTCACTTGCGCAAGGGCATGGTCGCGGTACCGGAGGAGACGATCGTTATCCTCGCGACGAAATCGTTATAAAGCCACCCCAAACACCCATCTAATACGCGATTGAGTTACAATCGCAGTTTTCACCGACCAGCCTATTTTTATGCGTACATTTCTTATCGCCTTAGCCAGCGCTCTATTGCTTACCTACATCGTGGTGGAAGCCATTAGCAAGTTTTTTCCAAGCCCTGACAATTATCTGGCGCTCATGGTGGCTATGTCAGTTGCCTTGCTTATTAACGGTCTATTTAACGCGCGACTGGCGGCCTCCGACACAGCTCCCAAACGAAAGCGCTCGGGTTCAAGAAATGACACTCGTAACGCGCGTGGCCAGCGCGCCGGCAAAGGCCAACGCGATAATGATCGACGGGGCCGCAATACCTCGAAAAAAGATGAACAAAGCCACTCGAACAACGCTGCCAAGGCCGACGCTGCGACCAACCGTAAAGACCCTCCAGCCAGCGGACCGAGCGAAAACGGTACTGTGAAGTGGTTTAACCGCACCAAGGGCTATGGCTTTATCGTGCGCGAATCTGGCGAAGAGATATTCGTGCACCAGCGCTGCATTGTGGGCAGTAACGAAGGCCAGCGCGCTAATCTAAGAGACGGTCAAGCGGTCTCGTTCGTTGTCGTAAATCACGATAAGGGCGTGCAGGCAGATCAGGTACGTACCCTCGATTAGCCGTAACGGTTTTTTATGCATATCAAAGCGCTGCTGACTCAGCATATCGAAGCCGTCTTCGCTGAACTGGGTCTGCAGAGTCCAGCCTTAATACAAGCCGCCAGTCGCCCTGAATTCGGCGACTATCAGGCTAATGGTGTGATGGCCGCGGCAAAGCGCGCAGGCATCAACCCGCGCGACCTTGCTGCAAACGTGATCACCAAGCTAAACAGCAACGCCAATTTTTCAGCCATGGTCAGCGCGACCGACGTGGCGGGCCCAGGTTTTATAAACATCACTCTGGCCGCCAGTTTTGTAGCGCCCGCTCTAACCGTCGCTATTAATCCGACCCCCGCACCCCAAACTGTCGTCGTCGATTATTCCGCGCCGAACTTGGCGAAGGAAATGCATGTTGGCCATCTGCGCACCACAATTATCGGTGACAGCGTCGTGCGGGTGCTGGAAGCGTTAGGTCATCGCGTTATTCGTCAAAATCATGTCGGCGACTGGGGCACTCAATTCGGCATGCTACTTACCTACCTTGAAGACTCTGGCAACGAGTCCGACGAACTCTCCGACTTGGAAAACTTTTACCGCGCATCAAAGCAGCGTTTTGATGACGACGACGATTTTCGCGACCGCAGCCGCCGCGCCGTAGTCGCACTGCAATCCGGGGATGCCAACGCGCTCGCCCAGTGGCAACGATTTATCGACATCTCTATGTCGCACTGTGCACACATATATGATCGGTTAGGCATTACTCTGAGCGACGATGACATCATGGGCGAGAGCGCTTACAACGACGATCTTGCCGGTGTAATAGAGGCTTTGGCTGCCGCGGGTCTACTGCAACGCTCCGAAGGCGCCGACTGCGTTTTTCTGGATCAGTTCAAGAACAAAGAAGGCCTGATACAGCCTGTCATCGTACGTAAATCTGATGGCGGCTATCTTTATGCCACTACAGATCTGGCCGCCGTATCGCACCGCGCGCGCCGCCTAGAGGCAAACCGCGCGCTGTATTTCGTCGATGCTCGTCAGTCACTGCATTTCAAACAAATCTTCGCCGTCGCTCGAGCCGCGGGTTTCGCACCCGAAACCATGCAATTAGAGCACATGCCGTTTGGCACCATGCTCGGCAAAGACGGCAAACCCTTCAAAACTCGCCAAGGCGGTATTATAAAGCTCGCCGATCTGCTCGACGAAGCGGAGCGCCGCGCCGCAGCATTGGTTCGCGAAAAAAATCCAGACATCGGCCTAGAACAACTGAATCAACTGGCCAAGGTTATTGGGCTGGGTGCGGTGAAATATTCCGACCTATCAAAGAATCGAACCAGCGATTACGTCTTTGACTGGGATCAAATGCTCAGCTTTGATGGCAACACAGCGCCCTACCTGCAGTACGCGTACAGTCGAATTCAAAGCGTGCTCCGAAAATCTGAGGTGGATCCGACGCTATTGCCGAGCAATGCCATAGCTGAGGACCAACCGGAGCGCCGCTTGGCGGTATGCATTGCCGGTTTTAATGACGTATTGCAGCAGGTTGCCGAAGAGGGCTACCCGCACCATCTTTGCGCCTATCTCTATGACTTGGCGACACGCTTCACCGCGTTCTACGAACAATGCCCCATTCTTGTCAGTGACGACGCGCAGCGCACCCGGCGTCTCAGCCTTGCTAACAGCGCCGGCATAACACTGCAAAAAGGTTTGGATTTGTTGGGCATCGACGTCGTCGATCACATGTGAGCCTCCGCGTGATGTTCCAACTGCTGATCTCTAGTGATGAACTGGCACAACACGCAGACACCGCGCAAATTCTTGATTGCCGAGCAAAACTCGGCGCTCCCGATTGGGGCCCAGCGGCCTTCGAACAAGGTCATATTGCCCAGGCTCACTATGTAAATTTGGACACAGACCTGTCCGTAGCACCGAACGAGCACGGACGCCACCCGCTACCCTCACAGCAGCAGTGGCTGAATCGAGTGCGCGCCTTAGGTTTGCGTAACGATGCGCAAATTGTTGTGTATGACGACACCGGAGGTTGTTTTGCCGCCCGGGCATGGTGGATGCTGCGCTGGTTGGGACACGCTAACGTGGCGGTGCTTGACGGCGGTCTCCAGCAGTGGTCGCAAGCGCTACAGACCGGCAGGGCAACGCCACCTGAGATCAGCAACTTTACTCTTCATCCCGCTTTAACCCGCCTTTACAGCAGCGATCAAGTACTCGCCGCGATACAACAACCCGTGGCTACGCGCCCTCGACTGGTCGACGCCCGCAGTCACGAGCGCTTCGCTGGCAAAGAGGAACCCATAGATCCGGTAGCAGGGCATATTCCTGGCGCCATCTGCATGCCCTTCAACGCGAATCTCGACGCCACCGGCAAATTCAAAACACCAGCAGCGTTAGCCAAACAATTCGCCTCGATCTCTGCCGCCCACGCAGTGGTGTGCTATTGCGGTTCTGGGGTTACTGCAACACATAATATTCTTGCTGCGCGCATTGCGGGTTTGCCTGAGCCTGCCCTCTACGCAGATTCTTGGAGCGGCTGGATCACCGACCCCGACAGACCCTACGAAACCCTCGACACTTCGTGAATACGGAGCGCATCGAACCAGCACTGCTGCAGTGGCATAACAACGAGCCGTTTGCAGCACGCTACGACGACATTTATTACAGTGCGGACGGTCAAGAGGAGTTCCAACGGGTCTTTCTGGAACCCAGCGCACTGATGCAACGCGACGATCTGGGTGACTGCCTTCAAGTCGCCGAGCTGGGTTTTGGCACAGGCCTAAACTTTGTGCTGTGCGCTCAAGCCATACTCGAGAATACGCAACAACGCCTGCACTACATTGGCTTCGAAGCTCATCCACTGGCCTCTGCGGATTGGGGTCGACTTGCCGAGCAGCGTCCGCAAGCGTTATTTCAAGATCTTGCCAAGGCGGCGCCGCCGCTCCTGAGCGGCTGGCATAGGCGCGGCTTCGCGGCCGGACGCATACAACTGAGTGTCTATCACGGCGACGTATTGAACGGCCTAGAAGACCTCAACGCACGCCAACAACAACCCATCGACACCTGGTTTCTCGACGGCTTCGACCCACGCAAAAATCCCGCTATGTGGCGGCCTGAGATATTCAGCGCAATCGCCGCCAGCTCGATTACCGGCACGCGCGCATGCACGTTCACGGCATCCGGTCAGGTGCGCCGCGGACTCACCGAGGTGGGTTTTGATATGCGCAAAGTGGACCAGCGACCTCGCAAACGTGAAAGCTTAGCGGGTATCTTCAACGCCAGAACCCAACGCAGCCGCCCGACTGTTCCCCAACAAATACGGATTTTTGGTGCAGGGATCGCCGGATGTTCGGTAGCTCGAGAACTCGCCAATCAGGGCATTAATGTCGAACTTTTCGACCCAAATGGAATTGCTCATGGCGGTTCGCGCATGCAGGCAAGCGCATTGCATTGTCGGCTACTCGGCGATCTCAGTGCTACAGCGGAGTTTCGGGCGCGCGCCTATCACCACGCGCGACCGCTTTTAACTCACTCTGATGTCGCCCAACCTATAAGCGCGGTACAACTTGCACTCAACAACCAAGAAGTAGCAAAGCAACGCCGCATTGACGCAGTTTACGGCGACTCCGAAAATCCTTGGTTGGCTTTTCTCGACGCCCAAGCCGTCAGCAGCCAACTCGGCCTAGAGGCGCATTCGGCACTGCTGTTTAGAGACTCGGCAATCATCAACCTGCCGCGTCTGTGTGCCCGAATATTGGCGCATCCGCGTATTCAATTTGTGCAATCCGCAGGGCCAGCACAACCGGACGTGATCGCCTGCGCCAGCATGAGTCAAAAATTCGCACCCGCCATGCCGTTGGAGATCGGCGATGTCTTTGGCCAATTAGAATGGATCGCGCCGCCTGTTACGGACGAGCTACACAAACTCAGCGTGGCCATTGTAGGAAATGGCTACGTATTACCCGGCACGGAGCAGTGGGTCATCGGCAGCACCTACGAGCAATCGCCCTGGGAGGCCGACGTCGCAACAGCCCACAACATTGCCAGCAACCGTGCCTTTCTGGGTGCCGACGACATCCAAACGCTCAAATATCAGCGCGCAGCACGATGCGTTTCAAGCGATCGAGACCCGGTGATTGGCAAAGTCGACGAATGTGTGTGGATTACTGCCGCCCACGGCTCTATGGGCAGCAGCAGCGCCCCGTTCGCCGCCAGCATCATCGCCAGCGACATGCTCGGCTGGATCACCCCCGCCTCTTCCCGCGCGCTGAAAAGCGTCGCGCCAGACCGTTTTATTGCGCGCCAAGCACGCCGAGGCGTCAAAAAAGTCGGCGCCTAGTTCTCAATGACTCGTACGTTAATGACACTTTCGATCTGAGCGATAGCATCAATCAATCCTTGATCAGGCGCTTCTGACAGATCAATCAGATTATAGGCGACGTCATCGCGGCTTTTGTTAATCAGATCTATAACATTAATGTTGCGTTCGGCCAAAACGGCGGTCATCTGTCCCAGCATGCCTGGCACGTTGGCATTGCTCACAGCCAAGCGAAAACCTTCGTGCGCTTCGGATACCACAGTTGGAAAGTTCACGGAATTAACAATACTGCCGCTTTCTAGAAAACGCCGTAATTGGTCCGCGGCCATGACCGCGCAGTTCTCTTCGGCTTCATCTGTGCTCGCACCCAAGTGCGGTGTGAGCATGACTTTGTCATGATCCAATAAACCTGGAATCGGGAAGTCAGCGACGTAGCGTGCGACTTGACCATTTTCTAACGCGGCGCTCAAAGCGCTGGATTCAACGATCGGTTGTCGTGCGAAATTCAGCAACACACTACCCGGTTTGAACGCCCGCAAACTTTCTTCGTTGATCATACCCTCGGTGGCGGGCAACAAAGGTACGTGCAACGTGACGTAATCAGCTTGCGCAAACAATGACGGTAAGTTCTGCATGCGTTCAACTTCCGCGGGAATACGCCATGCGGCATCGACAGATAACGCCGGATCGTAGCCCACTACGTTCATACCCAAATCCAAACCGGCTCTGGCGACCATCGAGCCAATCGCGCCTAGGCCCACGACCCCTAGAGTTTTACCGACTAATTCGCGACCCTTGAATCTTTTCTTCTCGGCTTCTACGAGCTTATTCAGCTCGGCATCGTCCTGCACGGAAGCCAGCGAGCGCACATAGTTGATACCACCCAAGACGTCTCTGGAGGCAAGTAGCAGGCCTGTGAGCACAAGCTCCTTAACTGAATTAGCATTCGCGCCTGGGGTATTGAATACCACGATGCCGCGCTTGCTGCATTCTTGAACCGGTACATTATTCGTCCCCGCCCCGGCACGGGCGATTGCGCACAGTCCAGAGGAAAGTTCGTCAACACCCAGCTTGTGGCTGCGCAGCAGCACGGCGTCCGCTGAATCAACGTCAGCGCTTACGGTGTATTGATCTTTAGAAAAGCGCTCCAGCCCTACGGGCGCAATGGCGTTATAAGTTTTAATCGTGTACATGGGTGAGTTGGCATGTTGCAAAGAGCGGCGACGTTAGGACTCGGCGGAAAGGATGTCAAGAACAGGCGTTGCGGCATGCATGGAATTCACGTCAGCGCCTCAATTTCGTCAACAAGAAGATCAATGGTCGGCAGCCGGCGAAACTCGGCAAGTCGCGCCAGCTGATGCGCTCTATTGTCTTGCAGACCACTGAGCGCCTCGCAGAGGCTCTGCGGATTCAATGCCGATTCCGCCAAAACCTGGCTATAGCCTTGGGACTGGGCATAGTCGGCATTAGCGATTTGATCGCCGCGCGAGGCCTTAGCAGACAGCGGCACCAGCAAGTTCAATTTGGCTAAAGTAAGAAGTTCGAACAGCGCGTTGGCGCCCGCCCGGGATAATACGACATCAGCCGCACTGAGCAGGTCGCCCCAGCCTTGAGACACATATTCAAACTCAAAGTAACCCGACTGCGTTTCGCCGCTGACTTTGCCCTCGCCACAGATATGAATCACCACATATTCCTGCAGCAACACAGGCAGCGCTTCGCGGACAACCTGATTGAGGCGATCCGCACCGAGACTACCGCCAGTCACCAAAAGGATTTTTTTATCGCCCAGAGCCAAAGCAATGCGGCCCTTGTCTCCATCACCTGCCAACAACTCAGGCCTAATCGGGGTGCCCGTATGCACGATCCGGCCCGCAAATTTCGGCAACGCGGTCTCATGAAAACTGATACAAAACGTTTGCACAAAGGGCGATGCCAGCCGGTTTGCCAGACCGGGCGTAAGATCAGATTCGTGGGCGACAACCGGCACCCGCAACAACCAAGCAGCGAACACCAATGGCAATGAAACGAAGCCTCCTTTGGAAAAAACAACCTTGGGCTTTATGCGCCGCAGCAAAAGCAACGACTCAATTACCGCCCAAACGATGCGCACCAAATCAGTAAGGTTTCGCCAATCTAAATAACGTCGCAACTTACCCGCTGCAATGCCATGAAAGGCCACATCACGGCCGCGCAGCAGTTTTTCTTCAAACCCACTGCGCGTGCCGATAAAGTGCACCGTCCATTGTCTAAGCAACAGTTGATCAATAACTGGCAATGCCGGCACGACATGTCCAGCGCTGCCCCCGCCCACAACAGCGATAACGCTGGAATTGCTCCGCTCACGCGCGTGCTCGACAGCCACCTCAATACCCCAACACTTGCTTAAGCAAGGGCACGGTGAGTAATCGTTGATGGGTAAGTGTGGCCTGATCCAAGCGTTCTAGGTCGCGGACTAACGTCGATAAATCTCGCGGTCCGCGCCGCAGCCAATACTCTACGACTGCATCTGGAAGATCATAACCTTTAGCTCGCGCACGCCGAGTAAGCACCTCGGCTTTGCCGTGATCTTGCAGCGGCACGAGCGAAAAGTGAGCGAAGCCACGCATCCGCGAATTTAAATCCGGCAGGTCAAACTCAACCCCAAGGGCCGACTGATCATGGCTGACCAACATTTCGCCGTCTACAGCATGGAGAGTTTGATAGATCGACATCAGCGCCTCCTCGTGTTGTTTATGCCCTTTCAATCGGCCTAAATTATCCATTGCTACAAACGCGTTGCTTGCCAAGGACACATCCATGGCACATTGAACCTCAGCGCTCCAATCGGACTCTGGCGCCGCACAGTCTATGTATATAGCTTGACGCCCGGTTTGCATGGCAGCACTGCAGCACGCTCGCAAAAGATGACTGCGACCACTGGCTCGGGCGCCACTGATCCAAATGCCGCGAAAGCTAACGTGCAATGAACGCAAAAACGCCATCAATTCAAAGTTTGCGCCCACAACAAAGTTGTCCATAGTCGGACAATACTCGTCATCTATGGGTAACGTAATCTGCGTACTCAAGAGCCGCTACTGCCATCCTGAGTGATGCCTTCAGCTGGTTTTCGCAACTTCAGTTCCCGCCGCGTTCGCGCACCCCAGACCACCATATAGTGGCCGCCTGAGACAGTACCAAGAGTCGCCAACAACCACAGGCAATAGGGGTCGACCCATTGCTCTGTAACGCCCCCCAAGTATTCGCCCAGTTGCGCCAATAAGGGCAGTTGCACCGGGGCGCTAGGTAATAGATACAGCATGATCAAAATCAAAGTGACCACTTGCATGGCGGTATTTGCTTTGCTGATTAAGCTCGGTTTGATCTCAAACGGACCAAAAAATATCCGATACAACGTCCCGCCGAAGAGAATGATTAGATCACGGCCAATGGTCAGAAGCGCCAACCACAGTGGAATGTAGCCTTGGAAGGTAAAGACAATGAATGTCGCAGCAACCAAGATTTTATCCGCCAAGGGATCAAGGATAGAACCTAAGTGTGTCTGCCAATTGTAGCGGCGCGCCAGAGCGCCATCGATGCCGTCAGATATGCCCGCAATGGCCATCAACGCGAGTGCCAGCGCGATCTCACCAAACCACAGGCACGCGCTTGTTGGGACCACCAACAACATCCGTAAAATCGACAGCACATTGGGCAAATAACGCATCAGTCACGCCACAATAATCGAGTTAACGCGGCCTGGCCCTCCGGGGGCGCTGCTTGCAACCGGCCATCGCGCGTCAATAACGACAGCAACAGTTTCTCGCTGGCCGCAGTGCTGACCTTCAAAGTCATTTTACCATCCGCGATCGACGTCACACTGACATCTTCAACAAATTCAAATTGGCGAAAGTAATTCATCATTCGAGCGTATTGTCCTATTTCTCTGAGCTCGCTCACATGCAGCGTATGGTCAAACCGATCCCCAGAGAACACGGTCATCGCCGGCGCGAAATAGGTGGTCGCCAGTTCCATAGCTATGTTTAGCGCCTGCTTGGCACTCAAGCCAGAGAAGTTGCTCGTTACCGGCGCTAGATCTTCAGCGAAGGCAACCTGCCAATCGCCACTGTACAGGGTCTGCTCACCGTCATGTTGAGCGCGCATCCGTCCCACGATGAGTTGATTGATTCCATAACGATCTGTCGCGCTGATGAGTGTGGGCAGAAAGTTACCCCATACAATCCCCGGCGACACCAGCAAGTTATCCTGCAGGTCAAGTAACGGCAACGCCACGGGTAGGCCGCGCTGACGCGCTTGCCGCTGCAGGGCTTGCGCGAGTTCAAGTTGGCTGCCGTCACGCAACAACGATCGCTGACCATCTTGCTCCACCACCAGCCACGCCATACTTAAGGGTCTTCCTGACCACCAAATGGGCAGTCGCGCTGCTCGGACCAATTCCAGTATCGCGTTTTCCTGGAATCTGACTTTAAGTTCCAGAGCCTGTGCGCCACCCTGAGAATCCGCGCCCTCCGCACGTACGAATACATATTCGCTGTAAAATCGATCGGGCCGCGCTAATGCGTCACTGACCCGCTGATGGCGAGGAATTGTGCTTAAACCGGTAACCCGAGACAGCACTTGCAACAGTGCTTGACGCGCTGCTGCCTGACGATTGCCGTCGCCCTGATCAAGCACCGGCAGCTGCACGGTGTAGAGCTGGTCATCGATTATCGCCGCCGTAACCAGTGTTGGCATGCACAATAGGCCTATCACTAGAACACGAAGGCTGCGCTTAGCGATAATACTTCTGGCGAGATGGACCATAAGCTCCGAGTTTTGTAACTGGTGGACACCCAGTGTAGCTAATTCCAACGGGCATTGAGAACACCGTCTCAGATACAAACAAAGCGGTTCGTATTCCCGCACCGCGCTGGCGCGGTGTACACTGCGCAGCAAAATTAACGAGATCAGAGCGTGTCTGAGTCTAATCCATCTAGCGGCCTGACCTATAAACAGGCGGGCGTCGACACTGAGGCCGGTGCCGATTTAATTCGGCGTATCGCACCAGCAGCGCAGGCCACGAAGCGCCCGGAACTGCTGGGTGGTCTTGGCGGATTTGCTGCCATGGCCGAATTGCCCAGCGGCTATACCCACCCTATTTTAGTAACGGGTACGGATGGTGTGGGCACCAAACTTAAAATCGCTATCGACTACGCGCGCCATGACGGCGTTGGCCAGGATCTTGTCGCCATGTGTGCGAATGATGTCTTAGTGACCGGTGCCGAAGCATTTCTGTTCCTAGACTACTACGCGACCGGCAAACTCGACGTAGATATTGCGGAGCGCGTGATTAAGGGTATAGCCAAGGGTTGCGAAATCGCCGGCTGCGCGCTGGCCGGCGGCGAGACCGCAGAGATGCCCGGTTTCTATAGCGACGGAGAATACGACCTTGCCGGTTTTTGCATTGGCGTGGTTGAGAAAAGCAAAATTATTGACGGCCAACGCATAACAGTGGGCGACAAGATAATCGGCTTGCCCAGCAGCGGGCCGCACAGCAACGGTTATTCATTGATTCGCAAAGTTTTAGAACATCAAGGCGTGATACCAAGCGAACAATTGCTCGACAACTTACTGGCACCAACGCGGATTTATGTGAAACCCGTGCGCGAATTGCTCAGTCACGTCGAAGTGAACGGTATGGTTCACATAACCGGGGGCGGCTTTTACGAAAACATTCCACGAGTCTTTGCCGATCCGGCTCACGCCGCACGCATCGATCTGGGCAGTTGGCAACGACCCGAGGTATTCGCCTGGCTACAACAGGCAGGCAATATCAGCGACGAAGAGATGCTCGGTACATTCAATTGCGGCCTGGGTCTGTTGTTAATCGTCAGTGAACAAGACAGCGCGGCTGCGTTAGAGCATTTGCAGGCGCAGGGCGAGCACCCAACCGTTGTCGGCGAGGTCGTCCCAGCCCACACTCTGGCCGCATCCGACCAGCTAGTGATCGCCTAAATCACCGACAGGCCCTGGTGACGTTGCCGCCGAAGCCAGTCTATTAGGTCTTCGGCAGGGTCACGCCTGTTTGACCTTGGTATTTGCCACCGCGGTCTTTATAACTGACCTGACACCGTTCGTCTGACTGAAAAAACAACATCTGCGCGACGCCTTCGTTGGCATAAATTTTTGCCGGCAGCGTCGTAGTATTTGAAAACTCCAGCGTAACGTGGCCTTCCCACTCGGGTTCAAGCGGCGTGACATTCACAATGATGCCGCAACGAGCATAGGTGGACTTACCCAAACAAATCGTCAACACATCTTCAGGTATACGGAAATATTCAACCGTGCTCGCCAACGCAAATGAGTTAGGGGGGATGATGCAAACATCATCTTCGATATCGACGAAGCTGTTGGCATCAAACGCCTTAGGGTCAACCGTCGCCGAGTGGATGTTCGTAAATACCTTAAACTGCGGGCCGCAACGGACGTCATAGCCGTAACTAGACGTACCGTAAGAAATGACTTTGTTGCCGTCTTCGTGACGCACCTGCCCCGATTCAAACGGCTCAATCATACCGGCCTGGGCTTGTTCAATAATCCAACGATCCGACTTAATGGTCATAGTGTGTTCTCTAGTAAATTCTTGAGTATTAAAAACGGCTATTTTGCGCCCGTTAATCATCGACCATGCGAATGGTCGGCGCGGCTTGTTCCCGCGTCCATAAGCGTGCGGCTAAGTGCCGCGCCGCATCCTTATACAGTTCGCTCGCTGCCGATTCCGGATCCGCTCGAACTGTTGGCGTACCGCCATCCGCTTGCCGACGGATTTCCGTCGACAAGGGCAACTGCCCTAATAACGGCACACCAAGCTCGCCGGAAATTTTTGAGCCCCCACCTGCGCCGAAGGGGTAACTAATGTGGTTACAATTTTCGCATTGGTGCACGCTCATATTTTCGAGAATACCCAACACCGGAATGTCTACTTTGCCAAACATCTCAACCCCCTTCATGGCGTCAAGCAGCGCAATATCCTGGGGCGTCGTTACGATCACCGCACCGGCAACCGGCGCCTTTTGCGACAGGGTCAGTTGAATGTCTCCGGTGCCAGGAGGCATATCGACAATCAAATAATCTAGATCACCCCATTGGGTCTGGCCGAGGATCTGTTGCAATGCGCCGCTGGCCATGGGTCCACGCCAGACCATGGGCGTTTTTTCGGTGATCATAAAACTCATAGACATGGCCTTCAGGCCATGGGCACGAATGGGTTCAAAGTATTTACCGTCCTTTATATCGGGGCGACGACCTTCCTCAACACCCAGCATCACGCCTTGGCTCGGCCCATAGATATCCGCATCGAGCAGGCCCACCTTCGCGCCTTCTGCGTCTAATGCTAACGCTAGATTTACTGCGCTAGTGGACTTACCGACACCACCTTTACCACTCGCCACTAAAACAATGTTCTTGACCTGATTAAAGGCACGCCCGTGGTCCGCAACAAAGCGCAGCTCCAGGTCAATGTCCGCGCGCCCTAAAAACTCGCCGAGCTGCTTTTGCAACTGCGGCTGGAGACCATTGGCGGGATAACCCAAAGTGACCGAAATACGATCCCCCGATGAAAAAATGCGCGCGCCTAGCTCCTGCCAGGTTTTGCCTAAGTACGGGTCTTTGAATTCCTCAACCTTCATTTATATTTGACGCCTTCGTTAACCAGCGCGCTAGTGTAGTGCCCTTCGCTGGACGGGTATAGCAACGGTCAGCGCCAGCGCGACACTCAACTGCGCAGATCGGCCGTAAAGGCAGCGCCAAAGCGAAACGTCTGAGTCCAACTTCAATCACGGTAGCGAGTCGCCGCCGCTATCCCCAACAACACTTTTGCCACCACTCTTTGAACAATCCACCCTATAATCGGCAACGCACCTTGATTCGTTCGACCAGCTAGGATCTTCATGCAACGCCAAATCTTTGTCACCAGCGCTTTGCCAAACGCGAACGGCCCAATCCATCTTGGGCATATGCTAGAGCACATCCAAACAGATATTTGGGTGCGCTTTCTGCGTATGCAGGGCCATTCGGTCGTCTACGTGTGCGCTGATGACGCGCACGGCACCGCGACGATGATTAAGGCAGAACAAGAGGATGTGCCACCAACAGAGCTGGTAGACGCGGTACGTCAACAGCACTTGGCCGACTTTAACGGTTTTCTGGTTGAGTACGACAACTACCACTCCACCCATTCAGAGGAAAATCGTCATTATTCCGAACTTATTTTTGCGCGCCTAAACGAGCAGGGACTGATCTTTACCAAGAACGTCGAACAACTGTATGACGCGGAGAAGGGTTTGTTTCTCGCCGATCGTTTCGTGATTGGCAACTGCCCAAAATGCCAGACAGAGGGCCAGTACGGGGACAACTGCGAAAACTGCGGCGCCACCTATAATGCAACAGAGCTCGGCAACCCAAAATCCATTTACTCTGGCAGTGCCCCCGAGTTGCGCGCCTCCGAACACTACTTTTTCGACCTCGGCCAATCCACAGATTTTCTCCGCGACTGGACCCGATCCGGCACTGTCCAACCGGAGATCGCCAACAAACTGAGCGAATGGCTCGACGATGAGTTAAGGCCGTGGGATATCTCGCGGGACGCGCCCTACTTTGGCTTTACGATCCCTGGCACCGAGGACAAGTACTTTTACGTGTGGATGGACGCGCCGATTGGCTACATGGCGAGCCTGCAAAACCTGTGTGATCAGCGCGACGATCTGAACTTCGACACCTTCTGGGCACCCGATAGCAGCGCCGAGGTGCATCATTTTATCGGCAAGGACATCGTGAATTTTCATGCGTTATTCTGGCCAGCCGTGCTTAGTGGCGCCGGTTTCAGGACGCCCAGCCGCATTCACACCCACGGCTTCGTCACCGTAAACGGCACCAAAATGTCTAAGTCCCGCGGCACCTTCATTCTGGCCAAGCGTTATCTAGAACATTTGAACCCAGAATATCTGCGCTACTACTACGCCACTAAGCTCAGCGACTCCGCCGACGATCTGGATATTAATTTAGATGACTTTGTTCAGCGAGTGAACGCTGATCTGGTTGGCAAAATCATCAACATCGCCAGCCGCACCGCTGGATTTTTGGTCAAACACTTTGACGGCGAGCTGAGTTCTGACTTACATGATCAGCCGCTGATGCAGCAGTTCACCGATGCGGCTGATCGCATTGCCGACCATTTCGAGAGAGGCAATTTCGGTAAGGCCATGCGCGAAATTACCGCACTGGCGGATCTGGCAAATCAGTATGTTGCAGCACACGAGCCCTGGAATATGATCAAAGATCCCGACCGCAAGACGGACGTGCAACCCGTGTGCAGTCAAGCGATCCAGATGTTCCGCGCATTGATGATTTTTCTAAAGCCAATACTGCCAGAGACCGCCCGACGCGCTGAGGAGTTTCTCGCCGTAGCACCGTTACAGTGGGCTGACCTGAAGAACGATTTAGCAGGTCATCGCATTAATCCGTTTAAACCCATGCTGCAACGTATGGAAGCCAAACAGGTCGGACAATTGGTCGACGCGTCAGAACCAGAGACTGCGCAGGAGGCTAAACCAGAAGTGGCTAAGGCAGACCCAACGATCAGCATTGACGACTTCAATAAAATTGAATTGCGCGTCGCCAGAGTCATTAGCGCTGAACCTGTAGAAGGCGCCGACAAGTTATTGTGCTTAGTACTGGACGTAGGTGATCACCAACGCCAGGTGTTTTCCGGCATAAAAGCCGCTTACTCCCCGGAAGACTTAGTCGGCCGCTTAACCGTAGTGGTGGCAAATCTCGCGCCACGCAAAATGCGATTTGGGGTCTCCGAAGGCATGGTGCTGGCCGCCGGACCCGGCGAGACCGATATTTTCCTATTGTCACCGGACAGCGGGGCAACCCCTGGCATGGTGGTGAAGTAAACCGGCGCGGTAGCTTAGGACCATAGCTGGCATGACAGATTTAAGCCTGATACTGCTCGGGGCCTTATTGGTCAATAACTTCGTGCTCGCGCAGTTTCTTGGGCTCTGCCCGTTCATGGGCATCACCAAAAGTTACGACACTGCCTTTGCTACGGGTCTTGCCACGACCTTCGTGCTGAGCTTAGCCGCCGTCAGCACTCATATCCTCTACAACGGCATATTGCTGCCCCTGGGCCTTGAATATCTGCGCATCATTCTCTTTATCGTCGTCATCGCCGGATTAGTGCAACTGGTGCAGGTGTACTTGCGCGCATCATCCCCCGTATTACAACAATTGCTCGGCGTTTATCTACCCCTCATAACAAGCAATTGCGCAGTGCTCGGCGTCAGCCTACTGGCTATCGGCCAGGGTCTGTCACTGCTGCAAACTCTGTTCTACGCCATCGGCGCGGCTGCGGGCTTTACTCTGGTGATGGTTCTGTTTGGCGCCATGCGCGAACAAGTTCAGCAATCGAATTTACCAAATGCGTTCAAAGGCACCCCTATCGCCTTAATTAGCGCAGGCCTAATGAGTATGGCCTTCATGGGGTTTCAGGGCCTCACCGTCTGATGTATTCAATCGCTCTCACCCCAATCCTATTGGTCGTCACTTTACTGGCCCTAGCTCTGAGCGTATCCCAGTTACGCCGACGGCTGCCCCATGACGAACTAAGTCTGCCCAGAGAGATCGACTCATTGCTGCCACAAACCCAATGCGCACAGTGCGGATATCCAGGCTGCATGCCCTATGCCGAAGCCGTGGCCGCCGGTAACGCAATCGATCTTTGTCCCCCAGGAGGACCAGAGCTGGTTATCCAGCTGCGTGATCTTATGGGTCCGGATGCGCCTGTTGAACAGATCGCGATTACCCAACCAGAGACCATGCTTGCGGTTATTGATGAAGCTAAATGCATCGGTTGCGCATTGTGCCTACCACCCTGTCCAGTAGACGCCATCGTCGGCGCCAACGGCTTTATGCACACGGTCCTTGCGCAAGATTGCACCGGCTGCGAGCTGTGCATTCCTGCGTGTCCTGTAGACTGCATCAGTCTTGTCAGCGTGCCCACAGCAATGACCCCCCAACCCGCGCAATTGGCGCCTGCCAGTCACGGTTGCATTAATTGCACCCAGTGCATCGACGTCTGCCCACGTGATCTAGCACCGGACCAATTATTTAAGCTTGCTCAAGCCGAATCCTGGTCGGCCGCAGCTGATCTAGGACTACAGGCCTGCGTGGAATGCAGCCTCTGCGACCGAGCATGCCCAAGCAATATTAATCTCACCGAGATTTTCACCCAAGCTAAACGTATCGAGAGCCGACAACGACAAGACAGCGATCACAAACAGGCCATCAAGCTGCGCTATGCAGAACATCAAGATCGCGCGGCGCAACGCAGCCAAGCAACTGAACAACGGCGCGCCGAACGGCTGCAACGACGCCGGAGCCGCCCCGGTCGCGCCGAAGACACCAAACAAAACCATGAACGGCCCGGTCGCGGCGAAACTGCCCGGCAAGAANAGGGGCGGCNCCTGTGAAAAAGAGNACTCGNACNGGTACGTCCANGATTATGTATACGGTTTTNGCCGCGATGACGCCNGGACTGNTCGCNCAGGCTTACTTTTNAGGCTTNGGCATACTGCTTAACGGCATCGTCTTATGCCTTTGGTGNGCGCTGATCGAAGCCGTNNTAGTGCTGCTGCNACGACCTGCTCACTTNAGNACAGAACTCAGCCGNCATCTCNGCGACGGCAGNACACTNTTAACCGCCTGGTTGATCGCGGNGTGTTTACCNCCGGATNTGCCAGCTGGNGTATTAGCAGTNGCCGCACTCGCCGCTGTCGGNCTCGCAAANCANGCTTACGGCGGNCTGGGTCAGAACGTATTTAACCCCGCCATGGTCGGCTATGCGGTNATTTTGTTGTCGTTTCCAGCGCTGATGGCGACGTANCCAAGCGTACACATNGACGGTCTGAGTGGNGCCACTNTNCTGAGCGATTTTCGCTANCGCGNNGGNNCNACNGTCGCCGAATTTATGCCTGGCGCNGCAGCCGCTCANTACCANNCCANCGTAACTGCGGGTATGTTTCTGCTGGGCGGNCTGTGGCTGCTGTTTCGACGCATTATCAGCTGGCGTATACCTACGACTGTGTTGTTGACCATAGGCATTCTTGCGGCGGCTACTTACGATCAGGGTTCCTCGCAAAGCCTCGGCTCTCCATGGTTCCATTGGACCACTGGTGGCACCGTCGCCGCCGCGTTTTTTTTCGCCACCGACCCCGTCACCCATCCGGCGAATCCGCGGCATCAACTTATATTTGGTTGTCTGATCGGCAGCGTATTGTTTGTGATTCGCACGGGCGCAAGTCTTCCTGACGGCATCGCCTTTGCCATTTTATTGGCCAACTGCACCACTCCGCTGCTGAACCGAATGCACCAGCGTTCGCTGCAGGCCGCCCATGAATAGCGGCGCACTGAATTGGCGGAGTGTCCTGAGTTTGGTGTTGATCGCTGCAACCTGCGGCATTGCACTGGTCTGGATTAATGACATCACCGCGCCGCGTATCGCCACCCAACGTCAAGAGCAGGCGCGGGCTTTAATGCGCAGCTTGCTGCTGCCCCAACAACNAACTGAATTGAACACAGTGTCAAACTGGCGTAACGATATACTCAGTGCGTGCACCGACTGGTGGCTGCTGNGGATCACGGAGAACGGCTACGCCGGACCGATCGAACTACTGGCGTACTGGCAAACCTTCGGCGACGACCAACCCAGCCTCATTAAATTGCGCGTGCTCAGGCATCTTGAGACCCCAGGNATCGGTGACTTTATCGATCATGAACGCAACANCTACTTGCCCGATCGAGACGGCTCGACGTTGGCGCAGTGGCAAGACGCGGATGCGCTAAGCGGCGCCACGGTGACATACAACGCTCTGCGACGCGCCACAGAAAAAGTCGCCCAACGTCTAGACAACGACACTCGAAATACGTTTTGTAGCAGTGGTAAACGATTAAACACAGGCGATGTCAAATGACCACATTCAGACGCGCTGTGATTGAAAACAATCCCGCTTGGGCACAGTTACTCGGGCTATGCCCGTTGTTAGCGGTAAGCAACAGCNTGGTCAACGCCCTAGGTCTGGCGTTAGCCAGCGGTTTTGTACTGCTGGGCTCCAATCTAACCATCTCGCTNTTACGTCNACGCATTCCTGATGTCGCNAGACTGCCTTGCTTTGTGCTGATCATTGCCACATTCACAACGATAACGNTGATGGTTCTGGAAGCTTTCGCATTTGCCTTGTATCTGCGTATTGCCTTGTTCGTGCAAATTATTGTGACCAATTGCATGATCCTTGGCCGTGCCGAGGCATTTGCAAGTCGCCAACCTGTCGGCGCTGCAATACTTGACGCAATGGGCACNGCGGCGGGGTTTGCCATTGCCCTGCTGGCACTGGGCGGCGTTCGCGAAATCTTGGGCTACGGCACGCTGCTGCGCGAAATGGATTTGCTATTTGGCGACGCCGCCCGCGGTTGGGTCATAGAACTGACCAGCACAGCGGCTTTACCTTTGGCGCTTTTCCCGCCCGGTGCCTTTATCCTCGCCGGTCTACTGTTCGCCTTGGTACAAGGGTTCGTCGGAGGCATGCCGGAGACTACTCGCGACCCACAGGAATTCGCTGAAGAGCCCGCGGATCCTAAGACACAAGGTCGCTAACTGGAAAAAATGAATCACGCGAATGAGGTTGTGACATTCTGGTTTGAAGAAATAGAACCGGCCCAATGGTGGCGCAAACATCTGGCCTTTGATGCTGAAATACGCCGGCGTTTCGGCGCCTTACACGACACAGCGACTGCCACAGGGCTAGCCCATTGGCACAGCCACATCGAAGGACGCCTTGCCGAAATTATTGTCCTCGATCAGTTTTCGCGTAATTTGTTCCGTAACGAACCGCGCGCCTTTGCAATGGACACCGTCGCAGTTCGACTCGCCGAAGACGCCATCGCCTTAGGGCTCGACGTCGAGCTAGCGCCCGTCAAGCGCGCATTTTTATACATGCCGTTTATGCACAGCGAATCCATGGCTCATCAACGCACCNGTGTTAAATTGTTNGAAGAAATAAAGGAGACCGGCAATCTTCGGTCAGCACAACGGCACTTCGATGTAATCGAACGGTTTGGCCGATTTCCACACCGCAACAAAATCCTAAAACGGCACTCATCACGAGAAGAAGAGGTTTTTTTGCAGGAACCTCGATCAACTTTCTAACGCGCACACCATGGCGCGTTATGGGGCGAACCAGAAAATCGAGAAAACCACCATACCGTGCTGAGTCGTTTGCATAATGGAAGATGCGCGCAAACTCAACGCTAAGGCTTAAAGCGTAACGAGCTCTACAGCGTCGATGGGCTCGCCTAAAAAATAACTGCCGACACGACGGAACCGCTCGACACCATCGGTGGCCAGAAACATTACGCTGCCGACACGATCGGCCTTAGCCGCACCCGTGGGTTGGATCGCCGCAGCCACCTGCAGCGCTGTGGTTTGCGCCGAATCTACAATGGCTGCCGCGTCGCCCAGCAGCGCAGCAAGCTTGTCGCGAAATATCGGAAAGTGTGTACAACCCAGCAACACCACCATGGGTCGGTTCTGAAATCCACGCAGCGCGTGAGCCAGCACCGCCTCAGCTACAGTTCCAGCCTCTTGAGAGTCCTCGGCATAGCCTTGTTCCGCTAACGTCACCCAAAGCGGGCACGCCCGCGCGTAGATAGTAAGTCCAGCGTTAACCGCCAGCAGTTGGCGCTGGTAGGTGCCATCCATTACGGTACCTTCCGTCGCTAACACCAATACTGATCCGTCGCCTGCCGCATTTGCGGCCGCCTGCGCGCCCGGCTCGATCACACCAAAAACAGGCAGAGGTGCGTATCGCTGCGCCAACAAAGGCAACGCTGCCGCAGACGCCGTGTTGCAAGCGACGACTAACGCTTTAATGCCGCGGTCAACTAGGGCGGCAGACGCCTGCAGCGCATACTGTTGCACCGTGACCGCACTTTTATTGCCATAGGGAAGACGCGCACTGTCGCCAAGGTAAATAAACGACTCATGCGGCAGCACTACCTGCAACGCCCTAAGTACGGTAAGCCCACCCATCCCGGAATCGAACACACCGATCGGTAGTCCTGCATCACTCATGACGAATACTTTTAATACCTGTTCCCGTCAGGCGATGCTCTTCGGACCAACCGCGACATTTTTGACACCTAAGAGTAATCACGTCCACGCTTGGCGCCGAGACGCAAACGCAGCGCATTCAATTTAATGAAGCCGCTCGCATCGCGCTGATCATAAGCACCCTGGTCATCTTCAAAGGTCACCACATCCGCATCGTACAAACTGTCATCAGAACTTCTCGCCAGCACGCTGACCGAGCCCTTATAAAGCTTCAAGGTAACGTGTCCATTCACCACAGTCTGCGACTCATCGATGAGCGATTGCAGCACCTTGCGTTCTGGTGCCCACCAATAACCGTTGTAAATCAGCTTGGCGTAACGAGGCATCAGTTCGTCTTTTAGATGACCGACCTCGCGATCCAGAGTGATGGACTCCATCGCACGATGTCCACGCAGCAAAATCGTGCCACCCGGTGTTTCGTAACAGCCGCGAGACTTCATGCCAACAAAGCGATTTTCAACAATGTCTGACCGGCCAATCCCATGAATACCACCCAATCGATTTAATTCGCGTAGCATTTCAGCAGGACTCAGTGTGGTGCCATTTAACCCAATCGGGTCACCATTTTTGTAGGACAACTCAATAACACTCGCTTCATCCGGAGCGTCTTCCGCAGCGACGGTCCAGCGCCACATTCCGGCATCCGCTTCTTTGGCCGGATCTTCAAGACCACCGCCCTCGTAAGAGATGTGCAATAAATTAGCATCCATAGAGTAAGGCGATTTGTCACCGCGCTTGTAATCCACCGGGATCTGGTGTTTTTCGCAGAAATCCATCAACGCCTCGCGGGAGTTCAGATCCCATTCGCGCCAAGGCGCGATGACTTTGATATCTGGATCCAGAGCGTAGGCTCCGAGCTCATACCGTACTTGGTCATTGCCCTTACCCGTAGATCCATGAGACACCGCATAAGCCCCGTTCTCACGAGCAATCTCTACCAACCGACGAGTGATTAACGGCCGCGCAATACTCGTACCTAGTAGGTATTCACCCTCATAGACCGTGTTGGCGCGAAACATCGGAAACACATAATTCGCGACAAAGTCCTCTGTCAGGTCTTCGATATAAATCTTCTCGACCCCCATGGCTTGAGCTTTCTCACGCGCAGGTTCCACTTCCTCCCCTTGTCCGATATCCGCGGTGAAGGTAATCACTTCCGCGGCATAAGTTTCCTGTAACCAACGACAAATCACGGAAGTGTCTAAACCACCGGAATAAGCCAAGACAATTTTGTTTTTTTCTGCCACACGTGCGCCCTCAAAATTCGGCGGCCATCTTATGCGATGCCTAGGGTTATGCAAACTGCTACAGCGACCTAATAACCTCTGCGGATCAAGCCACCCCTCCGCGCTGTGATCCTGTTAGGATTCGGATATGGAACTTTCCGAACGTTTTCGTGGCTATCTCCCTGTGGTACTGGACCTAGAGACCGGCGGCTTCGATCATCTAACCAATCCGATTCTCGAACTGGCGTGCAGCTTTTTGCACATGCAGGACGATCAATTGCTCATCAAAGGTCAGGAGAGCTGGGACGTTGAACCGGCCGCCGGCTTAGTGATCGAGCCGGCAAGTCTAAAAGTTACCGGCATTGAATTGGATGACCCTGATCGCAACGCTGTAGATGAAGAAGCGGCGTTAAAAGAATTTTTTTCGTTCGTGCGCGCGGAAATGAAGCTTCACGGCTGCCATCGAGCGATTATTGTCGCGCACAACGCATCGTTTGATCAGGGGTTTTTGAATACAGCGTGCACGCGCTGCTCAATAAAGCGTAATCCCTTTCATCCGTTTACGGCATTGGACACCGCGACCCTTGGCGCTCTGGCCTACGGCCATACGGTACTCAGGGAAGCCTGCCGGCGCGCCGATATCGAATTCAGCGAAGCGCGCGCTCACGGAGCTGCCTATGACGCCGACAGAACTGCTGAACTGTTCTGCCATATCGTCAATACCTGGGATTTTCAGACCGCTTGGCTGGACTCAGCAAGCTCGGTCGATTACTGATGCGGCAACGCCGCTAGCAAACGAGAATGCATTCAGGCCAAATCAAAATTTGGCAGACAATGTAGACTCGGCTATTTCCCAACACTTGTCGTCGCTGGGGCAGAGCGCCCGCCCCTGATGCCATAGCAACCCATAAAACGGCGCCTACTCAGGGGTTTCGTGCTTCGCCGCAGTGTCCGTTAGCAGCGTTTCGAGCTCTCCGGACTCGAACATCTCAGTAATGATGTCGCAGCCGCCCACGAGTTCGCCCTCTACCCAGAGCTGCGGAAACGTCGGCCATTCGGCATAGCCCGGCATGGTCGCGCGTATTTCCGGGTTACTGAGGATATCGACGTAGGCAAAACGTTGTCCGCACGCCACCATGCACTGCACTGTCTGTGCAGAGAATCCGCATTGCGGCGCTTGGGGCGAACCCTTCATATATAGAATGATCGGATTATCAGAAATCTGCTGCTTAATGGTATTTATGACTTCTTCAGACATGAGTATTTCCTATGCTGTTTAGGCGTAATCCTTCCCTGAGGACCCTAAAAGTCTACCCTGTCATCGCCAGCCGTCATAGTCGCAGCCATCGCTGTGATAGCATAAGTCAACTCGCCTACCTCGAAGCCCTTAGACCATGAGTGACTTTGACCAACTGATTGATCGTCGACACAGCCACAGCACCAAGTGGGAGAAGTACGCCGGACAGGATATTTTGCCTTTTTGGGTTGCCGATATGGACTTTGCTGCTCCGGATTTCATCCGCAACGCATTACACGAGCGGCTGGAGCATCCGATTATTGGCTATACCCGCCCGCCCACTACCCTCACCGAGGCTTTTCAGGGCTGGCTAAACCACCATTACGGATGGTCCATCCCCGCAGAATGGGTGGTATGGCTACCTGGGGTGGTCCCCGGTATGAATATGGCGGCGCGGTGTCTAGGCGCCAAACAGCGGCTGATGATTCCAACCCCCGTTTATTACCCGTTTCTGGACATTGCCGACAACGCGCAACGTCAGGATGTGCGCGTGCCATTGATTCTCGACCGAGGTGTTTGGAGAATGGATCTTGAGCGCATGCAGAGCCAGATTGGCGGCGTCAAAATGGTCATGATCGCGAACCCACAGAACCCCACTGGGCGCGCCTATACTCAGGCTGAACTTGCGGCGTTGGCCGACTTCATAGATCGCAACGACTTGATCTTGGTCAGCGATGAAATCCACTGCAACATCGTTTTAGCTGAAGATTCCAAGCACCTGCCTATCGCGCAATGGCAGCCTGACATTGCCAAGCGCACCATTAGCCTGTTCGCAGCGACTAAAACCTACAACATCCCTGGCTTGGGGTGCGCGGCCGCAGTGATACCCGACGCCGACTTGCGCACGCGGTTTCAAGCTCGAGAAGCGGGCTTAGTATCGAGTATCGGACCACTGAATATTGCCGCTTCGCAAGCCGCGTTTAATGACACCAGCGATTGGCTGGATCAACTATTACAGCAGCTGCGCGCTAACGCCGCGAAACTAGGCGCATTAGTAGGGCCGCGGATGACGAAAGTCGAGGCCACCTATCTTGCCTGGATCAACATCGCTGATCTGGGCTTAAACGATGTTGAAGCCCATTTCGAATCTCATGGCTTGGGCATTTCTGATGGAGCGCAGTTCGGTCAACCGGATTACATACGCTTTAACTTCGCCTGCCCGGACGTCCTTCTGACCCAAGGCCTAGAGCGTCTAAGCAAGGCGTTACAAAGCTAAGCGCCGCTTAACATGACTTGAAGATTAGTTAATGCTTTAGTAGTGTTCTGCCTTTAGACAGGCGGCGTAAGCGGCCTGTTGTCATTTTTAGACCCGCGTAAATCGCACCTCTTGCATATGGCTATGAGCAACGTAATGAATACCTATGGGCGTCTTCCTGTTTCCTTCGTAAAAGGCAGCGGCGCTTATCTGCAAGATGATAAAGGCAATCAATACTTAGAC
>PBQQ01000011.1 GCA_002725095.1 Gammaproteobacteria bacterium | reverse complement strand
TTCTCGGCTTCTGCCGCGATGGTTTCACGACGATCTTGCAGGTTGGAATTGAGCATGAAAAATTGTGTGCCGTTATCGGCGAATTCGTCGCGTAGGGCTTTGTAGTCGGTCAGTGCATTGCGCACGATCGGGCAGCCGTTGCCTTGAACCATGATGACAATCGCAGGGGCGTTTTTATGGTAGTAGAGATCATGGGCGTCGCCCTTATGATCGAGCAATACGAAGTTGTCCACGCGGGTGGCGTAGGCAGAGCTAACGCTCAGCAGCAGGCTAAAAAATAGTGTGGCCAGAGCAGCGCTTTGAGTAAGTGAACGGTTCATGGACACCTCCTAACGAAAATATGACAACCGAAATTATACCTCAGAGGTCGTGTATTCAAGAACCCATATTTGATTGGCGCCGTTTGGTTACACTTTGTTGTTCTTAGCGTCAACGAGATCTAGACGCGACCGTCATCGTTAATGCGCAAGCAGTCTTCACAGGTCGTCGATGAACTGGAAAATGGCCTGGTAGGCGTTCTGATACTGATCATCGCTAAAACCGCCGTGGTTGCCGCCCTCCATTGTTACCAAGCGATTTGTGGTGCTCAGACTTTCGTGCAGGGCGGTGGCCTGTTCGTACGGCACTACGGTATCCGAATCGCCGTGAATGGTAATAATCGGCGGCGTATTCTCCGAAACTAAGAATAACGGTGAGTAGCGGGAAGATATTTCGGCGACTCGATCCGAGTTGCCGATCCACATGGCTGCGTAGTTGCCTTCCGGCCGGTTTTCGCCGAGAAACGCCTGCACGGCCTCAATATCTGTAATGCCGAACCAATTCACGATGGCCTTGGGCGGCGTTGCGACTTGGCAGGGGTGCTCGCCGTTGCTGTTGAGCATGCCGGCGATAAGGGCCAAGTGCCCGCCGGCGCTGGATCCCGACACCACAATTTGATCGGTAGGCATATCTGACGCGATAAGGATTTCAGTGACGCGTTGATAGGCGCACATCACATCATCCGCCGCGTTGGGTGCTGTGGCGGCGCCCTGTCGGTAGTTCATGTTGACGACATTCCAGCCGCGCTGCAGATATGGGATCAGCTCCGGAATTTCGGCGGCTTTGTCGCCGGCGATCCAACCGCCTCCGTGGATCCATAGCAGTGTTGGTCGCGCCTCGGTACCCATAGAGAAATAGTTGGGTTCACCGATGCGTTGGCCGTGGATGTACATGTCAAATATTTGCGCAGGGCTCTCGCCATAACTAACATCGATCTGAATCCCGTAACGGTGACCCCAGAAGTCGTCTGCCGCATAGGCGGCGTTGGTCGCGCCGAGATTGCAGAGAATAATCGGCAGTAGGCTAAGTCGTATTTTTCGTAACAGCGAGCGTCCGTTGTTCATGACGGAGTGTCCTCAATAATGGATTGCCACAATAGGGTGCCCCCTACGACAGCCGCTGGGATGACTAAAAAGTTTAAAAAAGGTATCGCGAGGGTGAAGCTTGCACAAGTGCCGAACCCCAACGCACGACCGCGCGCTTGAGCCAACCGTTGCAACGTGAACCTGAAATCGTGGTGTTGGTTTTCGCTGGCGTAGTCGGCGAACTGGACCGCCATTAGCCAGGCGCTAAACCCTAGCCATACCAGTGGCATCAGTGCGTTGAGCAGCGGAATGAAGCTGAGTAACAGTAGACCCAGCAAGCGCGTCAAGTGATACCGCAGCTTATGCAGTTCGCGCAGCATGCTGGGGCCGATGTTCGCCAGTAGGCGAGGCCCATCTTGCCCTTCGTGGTTGGGCTGTGATAACGCCCAAGTCGCTTCTGCTAATTGCCCAAGAAACGGAGCTGCGATCAGTGTGACGAGCATGCTGCTCAACCAAAATCCGGCTAATCCAAGCGCGATATACACTAAGATCAGTAATATTCCGTGCAGCCAATTTAGCCAGTTAGGAAGATTTTGTTGCAGCCAGTCACCGGCGTCGCCAGCCAGCGGCATGACCAGCAGCATCAGCGTGACGCTGAAGATTAAAATGCCGATCGCGGCGGGCACGATGATGTAGCGGCGCAAGTTCGGTGAAAACGCCAGTTTCAGGCCGGACAGGAATAATTGTCCGCCGTGCAGCATTGGCATGGTTGCAACTCCGTTGTCTGCAGTGTGCCTAAGTTTGCGTGGCTAATGGTGTTGGGTCTAGCAGTGGTTGTGCATCCGTGTTGCTGGTCTATGATCAGTGGCTTAAAACAATAATGGCGAAATTGCCGACTCATTGGGGCAACACGGCCGAACAGTATTTACTCGCAGTTAAAAGGGGGACGAGGTGTCACAGAGCCAGAATCAAGAAGTACAGGGCATTGCTGCAGACAGAGTGACCCAATGGATGACGCAGCGCATAGACGGGCTCGCCGAGCCCCTGAGTTTTGAGTTGATTGCCGGCGGTCACTCGAATCTGACGTATTCCGTAGTTGATCAACAGAATCGCATTTTTGTTTTGCGGCGGCCGCCGCTGGGGCATGTTCTAGAAAGCGCTCATGACATGGGTCGTGAGCACAAAATAATTACCGCCTTGGCCGGATCTCAGGTGCCTGTGGCGTCAACCATTGGGCTGTGTCCAGATGTGGCTGTGAACGACGCGCCTTTTTACGTTATGGATTATGTTGCTGGGCCGGTGCTGCACGATGCTGAAGTGACCGCTGCGATTCCGGCTGACGAGCGATCGGCACTTGGAGACCATGTGGTTGATGTTCTGGCGGCGTTGCATCGAATCGACCCCGATACCGTTGGGCTTGGCGATTTAGGTCGCAAAGAAGCCTATCTGCAGCGGCAATTGAAGCGTTGGAGTAAACAGTGGGAGGCCACCGAAACTCATAACGTTCCTGCCATGGACGAAAGCACCCGGTTATTAGCAGAGCGCATGCCAGAGCAGATCGGTGCCAGCATTGTCCATGGCGACTATCGACTAGGCAACATGATCGTTGGCCAAGGTCAGGTGCAAGCGGTGCTGGATTGGGAACTGTGCACGCTTGGCGATCCGCTTGCGGACGTGGGTTACTTGCTGAATTCGTGGGTGGCCCCAGGTGAGGGTGAAGAAGATCTGGCGCCAACCGCTGCGGGTGGCTTTTGCAGTCGCGACGAATTGGCTGCGCGTTACGCGAGTCAAACCGGCCGCGACTTAAGCGCCATTAACTACTATCGAGCGTTCTCACATTGGCGGCTCGCGGCGATTGGTCAGGGTGTCTATAAGCGCTATTTGGTGGGTGCCATGGGCGAAAATCGGGATGTAGACTTGGATGCGCAAAAAAATGGTGTCACCTTGAGGGCCGAGGCGGCGTTGGAGTTTTTGCTGAACTAGCGCTAGGAATTAAAAAAGGCGNGCCAGACNNTNGANGNTCTGGAGACAACTCGTCTTCTTGGGGGAAGGACACTGTAAGGAAGGACTCTACTGAGTTGCACACACGCCTNAACTGAAATCTNCACTTAATGTACAGTACAAAATAATTTAGTCAAGCGAAAATATATAAATGTACAGATATTGTANAGATCGNGTAAATCCCGATGCGCTTAACCCCGTTGCGTCAGTGCTGCGGGCGTTCCGAGCCGTGCTGCTGCTGCGCCGAATCGCGATTTTGTAGCGGGTTTGCGCCGCGTACCGGATCTTGCTGCTGTTGCTGCATAAGCGTTTGCAGTGCGGCTTCAGTAATAGCACGGCTTTGGCCTATTTCGCTCGCTGCATGCCGCAAAGAATGGGCGTAGACACTGGTTCCAGAGGACAACGCCTCGTCGCCGCAGACATTGAGAAAACTATTCAGGGCATTCAATTGATGAATCTGCTCAACCACCTGTTGCGCGGCCGTGTGCGCGCCATTGTCGGCCACGGCAATGGCAATCAGTTCCTCATCGCTGAATAAACGCGGGGCGCTCACCCCATGTAAATTCGGCACGCCAAATAAACGCAAACATTGCCGCTCAATGTCGCGCCAAGACAGTGGCCAGCGTTGCGCGTTCATATCCGACTCGTCGCATTGCCGGATCTGGTCGGCGGTCGCAAATTGATAGATTGGCAGTACCGCAGCATTGGGTTGGCGGTCGCGCACTTGGGCGATGAGTTGCGGCAANAGTACGGGCATTTGCAGNGCAATAACGTCCGCCTGAGGNNNGTTTGGGTCGTTTAGAAATCCTTCGACATTGGCCCAGCGGCCAACGACGTTCAGCGACTNGGATGCGGGCGACAATTGNTCTAATTGCAGCACGCCGGCGCCAATCAGTGCCAAATTTGCAGGCCTGCCGAGGCGAGGGGCTGGAGTTTCCGCGTGATCGCTCTGACTTAGGCGCTCGTCCAATTGTCCAGGGTTGAGTTGAATGANGCTGGAGATCGACTGGCCTCTGTCTATCAGTTGCTTGATTTTACTAAGTTTTTTTACCTGCTCGTGACTGTAAAGACGGATCTTTCCCCTTTTTTGGGCGGGCGTAAAACCGTAGCGCCGCTCCCAAGCGCGCAGACGCTCAGCGGCGATACCGGTCAGCGCGGTGACGCTGCCAATCTGATACAGATCCTGTGCGGGTAAGTCTGTCATGGTCAAAAGCTGTACAAAGGGCAGCGGATATTACTGAAAAATATGAATTTGTACAGGTTTGAGTGTTCGTNGTTTAATTAACGCGTTNAGTTAAGGATGGCGTGCGCTCGAGGGTTGCGTAAATTCGCGGTACGGCTGTTTACCCTGTTTTTTCATCAATATCGCCGATAGTGAGGCGTGCGTCGTCTATCTTGGCGTCGCGTTTACGCAACGCAGCTAAACCTGTTTTAGATAAGCCGATGCAGATCTTTCTTAAATTGTTGTTTTGATCAATTGTTATCTGGCGGAACTTTGGTCAACAATAGCGNTCTGATTTTTGACTGGACTGGAGTCGCTGCTAATGCTGAATAATTTAGGTTTGTTTCTGAGTAAACGCGCGCACTTATCGCCTGACGTAGAGGCGTATGTGGAGAGTGACGGCAGTTATCGCCTNACGTANNCGGAGCTTAANGACCGTTGCAGNCANCTTGCCAATGCGTTCGTGGCCGCGGGGATCGAGAAAGGTGAGCGGGTNGGCTTACTGTTGATGAATTCCAGTGAATTTATGGAGTCGTACTACGCGCTGGCGAAAATAGGCGCGGTTGTGGTGCCATTGAATTGGCGTTTAGTGCCGGACGAACTTGAGTTTATTCTCAAGGACAGTGGCACCAANCAACTGATCTTTGATAATGACTTCGTGGATGCGGTTGCGGAACTGCACAGCCGGGGCGATAAAACAGACATCACTCAGTGGTTACAGGTGGGCCAGCCCGATGAGATTGCGCACTTTGCCATTGATTATCGGGCGTTTCGCGATGCCCAACCCACGAGCGAGCCTGAGGTAAACGGGGCCGATGATGACATGCTGTACATCATGTACACCTCGGGTACNACGGGTTTGCCGAAAGGGGTTGTGCATACCCACCATACGTCGATCTGGGGATTACTGAGCATTGCGGCAACGGCTGAATACCACCCCCCAGAACGCTATCTGGCCTGCCTGCCTATGTTCCATGTTGGTGCACTTACGCCGNTGGCGGTGAATGTCTATAAAGGCGCAACCTCTATTGTCATGCGCAGCTTTGATCCGGTAGCGGCATGGCAAATCGTTGAGCGCGAGAAGGTAACCAGCGCATTGTGTGTGCCGGCGATGTTGAACTTTATGTTACAGGTGCCGAATTTTGAAAATTTCGACCGTTCGACCCTGCGTTGGATGATGACTGGCGCTGCNCCGGTGCCGCCAGCCTTGACTAAGCAGTACAGCGAAATGGGTATTGAATTGCTGCAAGTGTATGGCCTAACCGAAACNTGTGGCCCNGCNTGTTTGATGGACGCCAAAAGTTCGTTGATTAAGCCAGAATCTACCGGTAAGGCGTTTTTCCATACCGAAGTCAAAATAGTCGATAACTCTGGTGCGACTTGCCCGGCCGGTGAGGCCGGTGAGGTACTGGTGCGTGGCGAACACATTATGACCGAGTACTGGAACCGCCCGGAGGCGACTGCAGAAACGATCGTTGATGGCTGGCTGCATACCGGCGACGTGGCGACTATGGATGAGCAGGGCTTTGTATTCATTCAGGATCGCATCAAGGACATGATAATTTCCGGTGGCGAGAACGTTTATCCGGCAGAAATCGAAGGCGTGCTGGGTGCGCACCCGAGCATTTCGGAAGCTGCGGTGATTGGTCAAGAGAGCGCGCGTTGGGGTGAGTCGCCGCTTGCGATCGTGGTTAAAACCGACGATGCCCTTACCGAGAATGACATCTTGGAATACTGCAACGGCAAACTGGCGCGCTTTAAACAGCCGCAGGCTGTGGCGTTTGTTGAGCAAATTCCGCGCAACCCAAGTGGCAAAATCCTCAAGCGCGTGTTGCGCGAGCAGTTCCCGGATGCGGCGCCTACTTAACGGGGCGCAAGGTTAAGTAGGGGGAACGATGGAACTGGCTGAATTAGAGCAACGCCTGCTACCGTTTTGTCAGGCCCGCTACAGCGGCGCTGTAAGCATTACGCAAGTCATCACCATGCCCGGTCATGCCGGGTTTGCCTATGGGTTTAAAGTCGCTCACGAGCAAGGCGAGGACGCCTGGTTTATTCGCTTGCCGCCACCGAATGTAAATTGGGTGGGTACTGCGGATGTGCTGCGTCAGGTGGCGGTGCTCAATGCGCTGGATGCAACCGACGTACCGCACTGTTCGGTGCGTTGGTCTGGCGACGATCTCGAATGGTTTGGCTGCCCGTACTTTGTGGTGCCGTGGTTGCAGGGCGATGTTTTGCGGCTTGGGCCGGAGGACTGGGGTTCTACTTTAACTGATGAGCAATTGTTGGCGTTTGGCCGCCAAGCAATGACAGCGCTGGCGAAGGTGCATCGTGTTGATATTGGTCAGGTCGGCTATTTGGGTGACCCGGTACCCTTTGCCGACGATGTCGTGCGTTGGGATAGGTTTTATGAAAAAGCCGCGGAACCCCAGCGGCTCGCTGCGGTGCCTGAAGTGCGTCAGCGGTTACTGGATACCATTCCGCAAAATGCGCCTGTCGGTATATTTCACGGAGACTTTCAGACGGCAAATCTTTTCGCCACACCGGACGCCCAGCTTGGCGCTGTCATTGATTGGGAACTCACGGGCATCGGCGCAACTCTCAACGATTTGGGTTGGATCTGTACCTTTAGTGATCCTATGGCTTGGGACCGATCAGCGCCGCGCCCGCACTTTTTAACCCCCGATACGCTGGTTGACTTATACGCGGAAGCTTACGACGGTGATCTGCCGAACATTAATTGGTACCGAGCCCTAGCGGCCTATAAGTTCGCGATCATCAGTGGGCTTAACTTAAGTCTGCATCGGCGTGGCAAGCGGGTGGACGACACTTGGGAGACCACAGGGCTGTCTATGCAACCGTTAGTGGAGCGGGCGCTCGATTTGCTGGCTTAATCAATCGTCGGGGCACGGCCCTACTTCGACCTGAATGGTGGAATGTTCAATCTGGTAGGTGTCGCGTAACACGCGTTTGATTTCTGTGATGACGCGCTGCACACCGGTACCTTCGTGGACGAGCGCGTGTAACGTGAGCAAAGGCTTCTCTGCGGTTAGCCCCCAGGCGTGTACATGGTGAATTTGCACTACCCCACTGACTTGATGGGTGAGGCCGCTCTTTATTTCATTTAGATCCACCCCCTTAGGTACGCCCTCTAAGAGAATGTGCGTGGACTCTTTCAATACGCGATACGCGCCGCGACCGAGTATTGCCACGATAAGCAACGTCAGTACGGGATCGGCATACAGCCAATCGAATAAGTACACGGCCAGCGCAGCCATGATTGCCGCGGCCGACCCTAATAAGTCGCCCAGAACATGGAGGGCTGCACTGCGTAGATTGGTGCTGCCGCTGCCTTGATGCAGCCAGCGAAAAGCGACTAAATTGACGATGAAACCCAAACACGCTACCGCCAGTGCAGGCAGCGGGATCATGGGTTCGGGTTCCAGCAATCGGTAGCTGGCCTCTATCGCGATCCACACGACGAGTGCTGCCAGGGTTAGGCCGTTTACAAACGCCGCCAATACCTGAAAGCGGTGATAGCCATAAGACAGTCGTTCGTCTTGGCCACGTGCGGATATGTGCGCAGCCCACCAAGCCAGCCCAAGTGCCACCGAGTCCAACAGCATATGGCCTGCATCGGCGATCAATACGAGGGCGTTAGTCCATAGTCCCGCGATCAGTTCGACGACAAGAAAAGCCGTGGTCAGTAAAAACGCACGGCGCAGCATCACCACGTCAGCGTCGCCGTGATGGTGATGGTGATCGTGTGAGTCGTCAGACATAAACGCCGTCGCTAAGTTCGGTTGCCGCGTATCCTACAGCTTAGATCTAACTCTAGGGTCAAGATCAAAACTGTTCGCCTTTTGCCGAACGCTCGAGCATGGTCATCATGTCCATAGTGGCGACCCCTTGGCGAGCAAGAATTTGCTCGGTGCGGGAGCTGACAAAGTTGTCCCATGCCGGGTGCGGCAGCATATAAAACTGCTCAGCGGCCATGGCGTCGAAAACGTATTCAGCGATCTCGGCCGGACTTTTCCCGTTCGCCAACATGGCCTTCACCACCTCGTACTGTGGGTCGTCTGGATCCGTATGGTTTTGCTCTGCACCTGGGCGGTTGCGTTCGGCAGCAAAGATCTGCGTGTCTACGAAGCCCGGGCATAGGACGCCGGCACGGATATTTGCGCCCCGTTGTTGCAGATCAGACTGCATACTTTCTGTCAGTGATAGCACGCCGTGCTTGCTGACACCGTATGAGCCACCCATGGGTAGCACCGCAGCCAAAGAAGCGGTGTTCACCACATAACTTTCTTCGCCGTGCTCCAGCATGTGCGGAATGAATGTTTGCACGCCGTACAGCACGCCGTAAAAGTTGACTCCCATAACCCATTGCCAATCCTCATCGGGCGCCTCCCAGACAGCTTTGCCCGCGCTATTGCCTGCTGCAACGCCTGCATTGTTGAAGACCAAGTGCACATTGCCATACGCGGTGGTGGCTTCACGCAGCAAATTGGCTACCGAAGTTTTCACCATCGTGTCGGTAATAACGCCGATTACACTGGCCTGCCGCTGTTCAACTTTTTCGACGGCTTGATCCAACGTGTCCTGTTGAATGTCGCCGAGCACGACATTCATACCAAGTTCTGCGCAATGTTCTGCCAGCCCAAGACCTATGCCACTTGCACCACCGGTAATGACGGCAGTTTTGCCTTTAAAGTCCTGCATGTAACGCTCCTAGTTTTTTTCAGTTTAGGGTACACAGAGTAGCCCCGCTAGCGGATTGCATGGCTGCGCAGAATACTTTGAGTTAACCTTTGGTTATTGATAAAGGGGGAAATTATGCAACGTATGCAACTAGAGTTTGTGGATCGGGTCGCGGTTCTAAAGTTTGATCACCCAGAGGTAATGAATGCAGTAGGCGGGCAAATGTTGCGCGACTTTGGGGCCGCGGTGACTGAAATAAAGGCGCGTGGCACCGATGTTCGATGCCTGTTGTTGACCGGTAATGGTCGCGCATTCTGCGCTGGCGCAAATTTACAAGATGATGATGACAACAAGGGATCGAATGAAGCGGGCGGTTCTTTGCGTCACAGCTATCACCCCTTAATGTTTGAGTTGAGGGGTTTGGAAATGCCCATGGTCACTGCCGTCAATGGCGCGGCCGCCGGGGTGGGGATGAGCTTCGCCATGATGGGGGATATCGTCTGCGCCTCTCAGCAAGCTTACTTTTTACAAGCGTTCGCACGCATTGGTCTGATTCCCGATGGCGGTGCGACCTATCTTTTGCCCCGTTTGGTCGGCTGGGGGCGGGCCATGGAACTGTCGCTGCTGGCGGAGCGGTTGCCGGCGGATACCGCTCTGGAGTGGGGCTTGGTTAATCGGGTCTTTGAGGATGCCGACGCCTTAGCCGTAGGGTCAATGGAAATTGCTCAACGCTTGGCCAATGGTCCGCGCTCGCTCGCGTTGATTCGAAAGGCGTACTGGCAAAGCTGGGGTAACGGGTACGAGCAGCAGCTCGAACTTGAAGCGCAATTGCAGAATGAAGCTGGGCGCAGCAGTGACTTCCGCGAAGGCGTAAGCGCGTTCTTACAAAAGCGAGACGCTGCCTTTAAGGGTGAATAAACCGCGAATTACGGCATTTTGGATTAAGCGGCGAGGCACAGTATGAGTTTAGCGGGACGAGTAGCACTGGTTACGGGGGGCGGGCGCGGAGTCGGCAAAGGTATTGCCATGTCGCTGGCATAGGCGGGCGCTACTGTTTTGTCAGTTGCGCAAGCAAACGTGCGCGTGTTGCGGCGGCATCTGTAAGGGGTTGTTCGCGAAAACCACCGACCTCGTTGGCACTGTAGGGAGTAAACGGTTTGGGCAGTTGTTCTGCACTCATGGTCAGTAAGATCCAGTTCAACACGTCGGCGAGTTGTTGGTCGCTGAGCGGCGAGTTGGTTGAACCGGGCACCTGCACTAGGTAGGCGCGGCCGCCATCGACACTCAGAAATGTACCGACGAAATTTGCCATAGCGGGAATGTCGTTTAAGCCGCGACCATTGGCGGCGTGGCAACCTTGGCAATTCAGCATGTAGTTCAATCGTGTCGCATTGGGGTCGATGTCAGCTGCGGCTAAAGCGCTTGCTGATTGATCGCGGGCAGCGGCCGACAGACTTATGGTCATGCAGATCACTGCAGTTATCCAATGCATCACATCAACGCCGTAATGTGCGCGTGCGCAGAGCGCGCCAAAGCGTCGAGGTCGTAGCCACCCTCTAGGGTTGAGACCACTCGACCCTCACTGTATTGATTAGCGAGGCCAACAATTTCCCGTGTGATCCACTTAAAGTCTTCTTCTTGCAGATTCAGCGCGGCCAATGGGTCCAACTGATGCGCGTCGAACCCAGCGGATACTAAGATTAAGTTAGGCCGATGTCGTTCAAGAGCGGGCAGCCAACTGTTAGTTATGGCGCGACGAAAGTCGTCGCCGTCGCTGCCTGCAGGCAATGGTGTATTGACGATGTTCGCCTGTTCAATATCGTTCATACGATTTGGATAGTAAGGATGCTGAAAGCTTGAGCAGACCATAATTTCCGGGTGGTCTTTGCAAATGTCGACGCTGCCATTGCCGTGATGAACATCAAAATCGAGTATGGCGACACGCGTTATGGTGCTTTGGTTAAGTGCGTGCAGCGCGGCGATGGCGATACTGTTGAATAGGCAAAAACCCATGGCCGAATCCGCCTCGGCGTGATGCCCCGGCGGCCTTACTGCACAGAATACCCGCGTTTCTTCGCCGCTTAGAACATCATCTACGCCGCTGCATACCGCACTGGCTGCGAGTCTTGCTGCGCTTAGGCTGCGCGCGCCCATCCAGGTGTCAGGGTCGAGTGGCACGATGCCGTCGGTGGGTGCGCTGCGCTGCAAAAATTGCAAATGTTCGGGTGTATGTGCCGCCAGAATTTGCGCATCGCTTAAATCCGTGGGTTCGCGTGGCGGACAGTCACTGAGGATGCCCTCGCGTTCGAGGTGATCCATCAGATGACGCAATCGCTCTGGTCGTTCGGGGTGGCCTTCGGCAACTTCGTGGCGGACGAATTCTGAATGGGTATAGATGTACATAAATCAGAATATGCCCCAAGCGCGAAGCACAACCAAGCGTAATACTCAAAGCTCGGTCCGAGTGACTTGCTCCTGGTCGTGATCGACCTCGTCTGTTTGACGTTAACCTTGGGGGTGATTTTTGCGAACTAGTGCGGTTGGCTGGCGCCAAAACGTCCAAGCTGCTCATGCTGCGAAAACGCCGAAAACTGCTGAGAAGTTGAGCCAGAGCGGTTGTCGAAGGTTTGCGGTTATTATGGCGGCCTGTAATTTAGGCGAAAGCGAACGTGTTATCGATGTTGTCATTTTTGCGCACGATGATTGCCATGATGGTGGGCGGTTTTGTCTGGGTTTTGATCAGTAATGCCCTAGGACAACCGGCTTCAGTGATGGCGTTGTTGCCGGTATGGGTTGGTGGCATGGCGGGCGGCGTGGTCTGCACCCTATATTCTCCGCGTCAGGGCATTGCTATGGCCGCGGTCAGCGGTTTGCTACTGGCGTTGTTATTCTT
>PBQQ01000010.1 GCA_002725095.1 Gammaproteobacteria bacterium | reverse complement strand
GTAGGAAATATGCGGTATTATCTCGAGTTTCCCCGAGTTGTCCCCCACTACTAGGTAGATTCCTACGCGTTACTCACCCGTCCGCCACTGTACTCACACCGAAGTGCTTTCTCGTTCGACTTGCATGTCTAAAGCGTGCCGCCAACGTTCAATCTGAGCCATGATCAAACTCTTCAGTTTAAAAAGGTATTAGCTTTCAGCAACGCCTCCAGACCTAGATCTGTTTGCATTGCCATGATGCTAGAATCATTTACTCAAAACGAATTACGTGTTCCCACACGAATGGCTTGTTTGTACTTTGCTACAACTTTTTTTACTTTAAATTCAGGNAACCCGCTTTAATTCNANGAANCCCTCTTTNAAATTCAGGAAAACGGATTTTAAATTTGGAAANCACTCGGTTNAACAAAATTTTTCGGCTTTCCCGNCATTTTCTGGCAANCGATTCTGCNTGTTACGGCNAGAATCTCGCCTTCNAACGCCTAAAGTTGCGCTATGTACTTGCTATATATTCTTAAAGAACAGCCACTGGAACTTCCAGCTCAGCGGCAAGGGAGGCGTATAATACGTATCTCCAAGTGAGGTGCAAGCAAAAAAGAAACTATTTTCGAAAAGATACTTTTGACGCCAACGCTAGCTCTCTCTTACCAACAGATAATGCTGTTTCTTGCCTTTCTTGAGGAGAAAGAAGCTTTCGAAATAGGCCCGTCCGAAGTCTAGGGTTAGCTTGGGATCATCCACAATCTCACCATTCAGTCGAACACCTTTGCCTTGAATCAATTTGCGCGCCTCACCCGTGGACTTGGCTGCACCCGCCGCAACCAAGGCATTCAACAACCCCGAAAACTGCTCTATTGCTAGGCTTTCTAGGCCGTCTTGCTGCAACTGCAAAAAATCAAGGCGCTGCAGATTCGCCTCTTCGCCACCAAACAAACAGTCACTTATGCGCTCTGCNGANTCTACTGCATCATCGCCATGTACCAATCGCGTNACTTGGCGTGCTAGCTCTCGCTGCGCGATCCGCTGCTCTGGCGCTTGCGCCGAGCTTGCCACCAAATCGCTGATGTCTTGTCGGTTCATGAACGTGAACAGTTTCAGGAATTTCTCGACATCGGCGTCCGCGCTATTTAACCAAAACTGGTAAAAGGAGTACGGCGAGGTCTTGCTCGGATCCAGCCAAACCGCACCGGCCGCTGTTTTACCAAACTTGCTGCCATCGGACTTTGTCACTAGGGGCATGGTAAGCGCATAGGCTTCTTGGCCTGTGTGACGACGGATGAGGTCAATGCCAGAAACTATATTGCCCCATTGATCACTGCCGCCAATTTGCACCAAACATTCTTCGCGCCGAGCCAATTCGAGGAAGTCCATAGCCTGCAACAGCATATAACTGAACTCTGTNTATGAAATGCCCTGATCTTCTCTTTCCAGACGTGCTTTAACGGATTCCCTTTGCACCATGGCGTTTACCGAGAAGTGCTTGCCGACGTCCCGGAGAAAAGCTATGACGTCCAACCCTTGGGTCCAATCGAGGTTATTGCAGACTATTGCTCCTGCCGGTCCTTCAAAGTCCAGGAAACGACNAACCTGCGCGCGCAAAGACTCGACCCACTCAGCGACGGTACTGCTCTGATTCAGGCTGCGCTCGTCATCTCGACCCGACGGGTCACCAATCAACCCAGTTGCGCCACCTAATAACAAGATTGGCTGGTGGCCTGCCAGCTGAAAACGCTTCAATGCTAATAGTGGAACAAGGCTGCCAATGTGCAGACTGTCGGCGGTGGGATCAAAACCGCAATAAACGCTGCGNGGCTGGGCCAGATGGTCAANCAGTTTGTCTTCGTTTGAAACTTGCGCGACGAGNCCCCGCCAACCGAATTCTTCTATCAAGTGTTCACGCGTCTGCTGCATGTGATGTTTACATCCTTTGAATTACGAAGCGAAGCCGAATTTGCGCGGCACCATAGCAAAACCATCGTAATGTTGCCCGCCCTCTACATCTCTCGTCCATTTAGCGGCTCGCCATATATATTTTTCTCTATATAATGCAGCAACTTATATTATCTTCTTAACATAAGCATGCATCTACCACGCTTGCACAAGCGACTTACTTTGGTTATCGGGGGTTTATTACTGCTTGTTGGTTTAAGCGGCCTCGGCGACAACACTCTTACGGTTGAACAGGATTCAGACCGTATTTTGGCGACCCCGCCGCAAACACCCACACAAAGCAGCCCGTCGCCAGAAACTGCAGAACTCGCCGTCGAGTTGTCGTATGAGGTCAAAGCAGGTGACAACCTAGCCAGCATTTTCATGCAAAATGGACTCAGCGCCACAGATCTCCACAACATCACCCGTACCGCCTATGGCAAGCAACTGCGAGAAATTTTCCCTGGCCATCGTTTATCCTTTTCCAAAATTGACGATGTCCTGGCAACGCTGACTTACAGCCCAGATCGTCTGACATCCTACACATTCACGCGAGACGGCACGAAGTTCACTGCAGAAAGAGAAGTATTTCAGCCCGATCGAGTGACCACTTACAAACACTCCTCCATTGACAGCAGCTTGTTCGTTGCCAGCCAGCGCGCAGGGATACCCGACAATCTGACCATGCGTTTGGCCCAGATCTTTCAATGGGACATTGATTTCGTCCTCGATATTCGCCCAGGTGATGAATTTTTTGTGCTGTTTGAAGAGCTTTATTTCAAAGGCGAGTTCATTGGCTATGGCGATATTCTGGCCGCGGAGTTTGTAAACCAAGGCAAAAAGTACCGGGCTGTCCAGTACCAAGGTTCGACCGGACGCAAAGATTATTTCACCCCAGAGGGCATCAGCATGCGCAAGGCTTTTTTGCGCGCGCCGGTGGAATTCTCAAGGATAAGCTCTAGCTTTAATATGCGCCGCTTACATCCCGTTCGAAAAACCGTGCGTCCCCATCGCGGCATCGATTACGCAGCACCTCGCGGCACCCCTATCTTTGCCTCCGGTGACGGTCGCATTAAAACGGCATCACGGAATCGAGCGAACGGTCGTTACATAATCATTAATCACGGCCAGCAGTTTGTTACCAAATATTTACATTTATCCAAATTTGGTCGGGGGATAAAGGCCGGAAAGAAAGTAAAACAGGGCCAAGTCATTGGTTATGTCGGATCCACCGGCCTCGCCACAGGCCCGCACTTGCACTATGAGTTCCTTGTAAACGGCACCCACATGAACCCAAGAACTGTCGCGTTACCTAAAGCTCAGTCGATCGCAAAAAGCGAGCTTGCGCAATTCGCTCTGGCAACCAGACAACACACTCTTTTGCTGACGGCGTTCAGCCAACAAATGACGAACATGGCCGCAGAATGAGTAACAGCCGTCTTTACGTTGGTTGCATGACGGGCACCAGCGTTGATGGGTTGGATCTCGCGCTAATAGAGGTAAGCGGTGACGGCACCACTATCGTGGCCGCAGACACGGTACCCCTACCAGAGCGCCTTAGAGAAGACTTACTCGCACTCAGCCAACCCGGCGNCGACGACATCGACCTACTCGGCACGTGCGATCAAGGGTTAGGTCAATTCACAGCGACGGCGATCACGACGTTCATCCAGCGCTTAGGTTACGATAAGACAAATATCCGAGCGATCGGCAGCCATGGACAAACCATTCGCCATCGACCCCCCGGTAGCTCTTCGACCGCGTTCACATTGCAAATAGGCGACCCGAATGTGATTGCCGAAATCACCGAAATCACCACCGTCGCGGACTTTCGGCGCAGAGACATGGCAAGTGGGGGTCACGGCGCGCCGTTAGTACCAAGATTTCACGCGGAGTTATTTGGCACAAAAACCCCAGATGCCTGTATTTTAAACATCGGCGGCATCAGCAACGTATCGTTACTGAACGAAAACCTCACTGGATTCGACACCGGCCCNGGCAATGGCCTTTTAGATCAGTGGTGCCAGCAGCACANGACTACTCCGTACGATGCTTCCGGCGCTTGGGCAGCCACGGGCANCGTAGACACCGCGCTGCTGACCGCCCTTCTGGCGGATCCGTTTTTCTCAACCAAACCACCTAAAAGTACCGGGCGAGAATATTTCAACCTGCGCTGGCTAGAACGCATCGCACAACGCCACGCCTTGCCGTTAACGGCCACCCACGATATCCAAGCAACGTTGGCTCAGCTCACAGCGACAACTATTATCGATTCTCTGCAGAGCTGGGGCGGAGAGCTTCAGGCGTTGATCGTATGCGGTGGCGGTCGCCTCAACGATGATCTGATGCGCCGCCTGCGCAAGGCTTCGATAGGCCTCACCTATACGCCAGATCTAGTCGAGCCGAGCGAATACTGGAACATCGACGGTGATGCAATCGAAGCAGCTGCTTTTGCTTGGTTGGCACATCGCAGGTTAGAGAATCTACCTGGCAACGTGCCACGAGTCACTGGCGCCTCAGGCGAGCGCGTTCTTGGCGCCATCTACTGACGAACAACCACCTTGGCAAGCTAACGCCGGGGCAGTCGGGCCTCTATACTCGGTTCAGATCGAAAATGAATTGCCNCAACCACATGTGGCAGCAGCGTTGGGGTTAGTCACCACGAACTGCGAGCCGCTGAGGTCTTCCACAAACTGTATACACGAGCCTTCAAGATAGGGATAACTCATCGAATCGACGACCATTGTGACNCCACTCTGGACCACCACAGCATCGTCTTCGGCCACTTCGTTATCAAACGTGAAGCCGTAAGAGAAGCCATTACAGCCGCCCCCAGTGATGAACACTCGAAGCATTAAAGAGTCATCGCCTTCGCTTTCCTTCAGTGTTGCCACTTTGGCGGCAGCACTCTCGGTAAAATCTATGGCTACGCTTTCCATTATTCCTGCCTTCCGGTATCACCAGTTCCCTGGATCAAAGACCACCCTGCTGCGTTACTGTTCATTTTGTATGACCGGGCTCTGCAGCGAGCCTGGTCACTGAGCTATCCGTTCGGGGCGGCTCTTCGGTATGCACCAAGCGCCCCTGAACCTGCGCGCCCAACTGCATCTCAATCAGCGCATAAAACAAATCGCCCTTTACCTGGGCGCCGGTTGCAAGTTCGAGCCGAACGGTGGCGTGGACATCCCCTTCAACTCGACCGTTAACCACCACCGTTGGCGCTTTAATTTCTCCGGCAACGAGACCTTCGGGACTCACAATGAGCTTAGCCTCGGGTTTGTCGGCCACCACATTCCCGCGCACCTCACCTTTAACAAATAGTTGATTATCAAAGTGAACGTCGCCTTCCACCTTGGTGCCTGGGGCGATCAAAGTTATCGCCTGCTCGCTCTTTCCTTTCATGTCTCTTTCTTACCTCAAATGGCGCGCTTTTCTATTCGGCGCCAGAATCTACCCGCTGTAAAGACCATTCGAAATCCGAAGTTACCGCGTTTTTAGCATTTTGCTGCACNCTGACGGACACCCGCTCCGGAATAAAGTCCGATGGCAATCGAACCTGTCCGACTAGGTCCTGAAAGTATTTGAACCTAAACCTTAGCGGAAATCCAACAACCGCACTCGCTGCATCAAAGATTACTTCTTGGCGCGCGCCATTCATCACACCAACCACCTTGAGAAAAATATCACCCGCTACGTATTTTCTTTTTTCAGCTACTTGAGTAATTAGAACGGAAAACTGAAAAACCTTCGGCGTATTTGTTGCAAAGAGCGCGAAGTTCGCAACGCGCAGNCCTTCCGGTTTATCCCCAGCCTCCATCAAATCTCGGTANAAGCTCAGAGCATCCTCCAGCNCCACTTTTTCGCTGAGAAGACCTGTTAGCTTTTNCTGCAATTCTTGCGCTGCTTGCTCTTGCACNTTCACGGCGAGTTCCGCAGCCACTAGATTTTTTTGCAACGTTTGGTTTTGTTCGGTCAACGTGTCTAACTGTTGTACCAGCGCCCCATTCTGAAAAATAGCCTCTTTGCCATTCCATTGGCCAACCAATAACCCAACCACTAAACTCAAGCCCAGCAATGCAGCAACTGCCAATACTTTCTTCAGGTTATGCATGGGCTTGCGATGGACAACTTTATAGAGCATGAGTTCCTTTCACGAGGTCATTCACTTAGGATCTACGCCAGCTTTCGTAAGCTAACGAATATTGATTTTCTATCTGCCAAGAACTAACCGGCGACTGCAGGATCAGTACCCGTCAAATGCAGTGGTTCAGCTTTGAGCGCACACAGCTTAGCCAGATTTTGTGCTTTTACAAAGCCGTCTCAGGAACACGTTGTATGTCAATCTATCTCATACTCAAAGCACTGCACTTAATCAGCGTCATAACTTGGTTCGCTGGCATCTTTTACTTGCCCCGATTGTTTGTCTATCACGCTGCTGCAGACGATCAAATCAGCAAAGANCGATTTGTGGTCATGGAAACGAAACTNTATCGCTTCATTATGAACCCTTCCATGATCGTCACCCTAATTCTGGGAATATGGATGCTAACTCTAAACTGGACAGGATTTTCGAGCCAAACCTGGATCTGGATAAAAATCGCCTTAGTCGCGGCGTTGATCGGCTATCACCATTATTGTCTGGGCATCATCAAAGCCTTTTCCCGCGGAGAAGTTCGACACAGCGAAAAGTTCTTTCGAATCTTCAACGAAGTACCCGTGCTCATTCTAATCAGCGTAGTCTTTCTCGCCGTGCTAAAACCCTTTTAAAACGCTCCCGAGGTTTGTTTTTATGAATCGCAACCAGTCTTCTGCGCTAATGCAGCGCGCGCGCCGTTCAATTCCTGGTGGCGTGAATTCGCCGGTACGGGCCTTTAAAGGCGTGGGCGGTGACCCAGTTTTTTTTGATCACGCTGATGGCGCCTACCTATATGACGTGGACGGCAATCGCTACATCGACTATATCGGCTCATGGGGACCGATGATCCTTGGTCATAACCACACCCCCACTGTAGCAGCGGTGCAACAACAAGCATCTAGAGCACTCGGTTTCGGTGCTCCAACGGAGGCAGAGATCGAACTTGCCGAGGCCATTGTTCAAAGAGTACCGAGCATGCAACAGGTTCGTATGGTCAACTCCGGCACAGAAGCCACAATGTCGGCAATACGTTTGGCGCGCGGCTTCACTGGCAGAGACCTCATTCTTAAATTTACCGGCTGCTATCACGGGCATTCGGATTCTTTACTGGTAAAAGCGGGCAGCGGCGTTTTAACTCTGGGCTTGCCAAATTCCCCGGGAGTTCCAAAAGAATTAGCCGCCTGCACACTGTCGATTCCGTTCAATGATCTCGACGCCGTTGCNAAAGTGTTCGAGCAATATCGAAAAAAGATCGCCTGCGTCATCGTCGAGCCTATCGCCGGAAACATGGGCTGCATCCTGCCAAGGCCCGGTTATCTACAAGGCCTGCGCGACATTACCCAACAAGAGGGTGCCCTGCTTATCTTCGATGAAGTTATGACCGGCTTTAGAGTCTCCTCAGGCGGCGCTCAAACGCTTTATGGCGTCNAACCTGACCTCACAACTCTTGGGAAAATAGTCGGGGGTGGCCTCCCAGTTGGTGCGTTTGGNGGTCGCGAAGACATCATGCAAGAAATTGCGCCAGCGGGGCCTATCTACCAAGCCGGCACACTGTCCGGTAATCCATTAGCCATGGCCGCTGGTCTCAGCACCCTCAACCACCTCACAGACGATGTTTACCAGGCTATTAATACNGCCACGGATACGCTCGTCGACGGCTTAGTCGAAAAAGCCACAGCCGTCGGCCTAAACGTTTGCGAAAACCGCGTCTGNGGCATGTTCAGCTTATTCTTCGACATNGCCAGTGCAGACAACTATGACGATGTCGCTCGATCAAATATCGATCAATTCAACGCGTTTTTTCATAGCATGCTCGATCAGGGCATATATCTCGCGCCGTCNGCCTTTGAGGCGGGCTTTATTAGCACTGCACATAACGGCGAAATAATCCAAGCTACCCTTAATGCAGCCGAAGTCACCTTCAGCAATTTAGTAGCGGCTTAACGAGTTAACTTTAGGAGCAAAAATGACACAGATCTTTGGACTTGGTAACGCGATTGTTGATGTTGAAGTTGATGTAGAGGATTCATTCCTCACGGATCAGGACCTACCAAAAGGACAAATGACGCTCGTCGACTCAAACCAGGTGAGCGCGCTCACTACAGCGCTCGACGGCTTAATAATGCAGCGGTGCAGCGGTGGATCCGCAGCAAACACTATTTTTGCCGCACAAGGTTTTGGCCTGCAAACGAGCTACACCTGCAAAGTAGCGGATGACGTAAATGGCCGCTATTTTCTTGACGAAATGGGTGCCGCCGGAATCGGTCTTAATCCAAGTTGCTTGAGCACCGAAGCAGGGGCCAGTTCAGGACAATGTTTGGTCATGATCAGCGATGATGCGGANCGCACTATGTGCACGGATCTCGGCATTTCCGCAAGTCTGTCTGCCAGCGATCTCCATGAGCAGGCAATTGCTGTAGCTGAGATCTTTTATGTTGAGGGCTACTTGAGCTCTTCGGAAAACGCTACCGAGGCGGCTCAACTGGCACACACAATTGCGCAAGCTAACCGAGTACGCACTGCTGTTTCATTATCCGATATCTCTATGGTGACGATATTCAAAGATAATCTGCAGCGCATCCTAGGTAATGGTGTCCACACCCTGTTTTGCAATGAGGAGGAGGCGCTCGCNTGGGCCAAAACCGATCGTTTAGACGTGGCGATATCGGAACTCAAAGACATCGCCCAGGAAGTCTTTGTCACCATCGGCGCCAGAGGATCTGTCGTAATTGACGAGCATGGGCAGCAACAGGACTCTCCAGGACTTGACGTAACACCCGTTGACACAAACGGCGCTGGTGACATCTATGCGGGTGCTTGTTTGGCCGCTCGCTGCCAAGGCGCGGACGCCTTNGATGCGGCAAAGTTCGCTAATCATGCTGCGGCTCATCTGATCACTCAGTACGGCGCGCGGCTTAAAACCTTACAGGCTTACGCAGACTTAAAGAGCGCATACGCTTAGGTCTGTGACTTACGTGTTTAGTCGACCTCGGAAATCGAAGGCGATACGGTGACTGATAGCCATGGTTAGCAAGTCCGTTTNACACGCGTAAGCCAAGATCTCAACGCCTTTGTCGGAAGCGATCTCAAGCGCCTTGGCATAATCTGGATCTACGTGGGTCGCGGGGCTCACAGAGTGAATGCCAAGGTGCTGCACACAAAACAACAAAACACCCCGCGCGCCTTGCTGAACAAGTGTTTGCAGTTCTTCAACATGCTTGAGCGCCCGAGCACTTACCGCATCCGGAAACGCACCCAATCCGTCTGCAAGATGTAAGGTGACACTTTTAACTTCAATAAATATTTTTTTACGATCCTGCGACAATAAAAAATCGAACCGGCCGGCACCACTGGGAATAGCGGCCTCGGCCTGAATTTGCTCCGGTGGCCATTGACCCAGTTCCCCTAGAGCCCCGCTAAGCAGCGCCTCTTCAACCAACCGATTGGCGCGGCCTGTATTTACACCCACCAAACCCTGCGGACTTTCGACGAACTCCAGCGTGTGCGGGTATTTACGTTTGACGTTGTCTGAGCGGGAGTAATGCACCGTGCTGCCCGGCTCTGTGCAACCGGTCATTGCACCCGTATTCGGACAGTGCAAAGTCAGCGGCTTACCTTGGGCATCGAGAATGTCGGCCAAAAAACGCTTGTACCGCCGCACCAAGGTGCCTGTTTGCAATTCCGGCAAATTCACCGTCGCAGCCCCCAAGCCGTCAGCGCTTGCTGAATGCGCTCTAATCCTAGGTCAATGGACGCGCTATCGGTGGTGTAGGCAAATCTGACAAACCGGTTGCTTTCGAAGTCGCCAAAGTCTTTGCCTGGCGTCACCGCCACTTGATATTCTTCAATCAAACGCCAGCAAAATTCGTCGCTTGGCATCCCCGTATGCGCGACGTCAACGTACAAATAAAAAGCGCCGGCCGGCATAACGGGTATCGCAAAGCCCAAGTCCAGCAATCCTGCCGCGAGTCTTTTTGACCGCTGCGAAAATTCGGCAGCNCGCTTTTGGTGCACGCCCATCGATGCCTCAGAAAATGCCGCGATTGCGGCGCTCTGCGCCACAGAACTCGGCGAAATCACCAAATTCTGCGCCAGCTTGGTAAAGCTTTCTGTCGCATCTTCTGGAATAACGACCCAACCTAGGCGCCAACCCGTCATGCCNAAGAATTTCGAAAAGCTATTGAGTACGAACAGATCATCGCGCACCGCTAAGCCAGACGAGTACGGCGATTCCTCGTGCACAAGCCCTTGATATATTTCATCCAAAATTACGAAACCACCGCGCTGCGCAACCCATTGACCGACCTCAGAGAGCGTCTCCGCCGACAACATCGTACCTGTAGGATTAGCCGGCGAAGCCAACAAAATGCCTCGATCCTGTTCCTCCCATGCGGCCTCTACGTCGCTCAACGCTAATCGAAAACCAAACTGCGCTTGCAGTGCTATCGCCTTAGTTTCCGCCCCAACTAGGCGCGCGAACACTTTGTTGCACGGATAACCGGGATCCGTAATCAACAGACGATCCCCTGGATCCAAGAGCAATCCAGCCAGCAGAACCAAACCGCCGCTGGCGCCACTGGTGATCTGAATCCGCGATGCAGGCACATCCAGCCCTTGGCTCCGGTAGTAGCCTGATATTTTTTCACGTAACGGCAAAATCCCTTGGGCCGAGGTGTACTTGGTCTTGCCGCGTCGCAAGGCTTCGATGCCTGCTTCTACAATCGGCGACGCTGTGGTGAAATCGGGCTCGCCAACCTCAAAATGCACCACGCGCGATCCTTGCGCCTCGAATTCCTGGGCCCGTTGCAATAGCTGCATGACAGTGAAGGGCTTTATTTCTGAGCTGCGTACCGAATACATAAATGGGATCGCCTGTGTAGGAGCAAACGAGTGTGCACTATTTAATCTGCAACGCGTACACACACTGATCAGCCAACCGCAAAAAGGCTATGGTCATTCAATCTATGTTCTGGTAGGTTACGCGCCCTTCGCATTTACGAGCTTTACGTAATCCCCTAACAGAGGACCAATTATGGCGGCTGACGCAAANGCAAAAACAGCAACCAAAAAGCGCANCACANCNACTGCGAATAAGAAAAANGCNNCANCNGCNGCNGATTCTCCNTTCCGTAACTTCACGCCNTANAAACCNAANCGCNNTGAAGAATATATGAGCGAGGGNCAGNTGGCNCANCTCNGAGCAATGCTTNCNGCTTGGCGTAACGATCTCATGGAAGAGGTGGATCGCACTGTTAACCATATGCAGGACGAAGCAGCCAACTTTCCGGATCCTGCGGATCGTGCGACACAGGAAGAAGAGTTCAGTATCGAATTACGAACCCGCGACCGCGAGCGTAAATTGATAAAAAAAATCGACGGCACAATTGAGCGCTTAGATCAGGACGACTACGGCTACTGTGATACCTGTGGTATCGAGATCGGCCTGCGCCGTCTTGAGGCCAGACCGACTGCCACACAATGTGTTGACTGNAAATCGCTNGANGAAATCAAGGAACGGCAGCTCCACGGCTAGAGATTCTCAGCCGGTGAGCGCGAGAACGCTGTGATTACGGGCCGCTTTGCCCCGTCGCCGACGGGTCCACTGCATATGGGTAGTTTGGTCACGGCTCTGGCGAGCTATTGTTCGGTTAAACAGGCGGGAGGAGAGTGGCTGGTTCGTATTGACGACTTGGATCCACCACGGCAAGACCCCAATGCCATAAACGCCATACTTCGGTGCCTTGGCGCTCACGGATTACANCCTGACCGTCCCATCGNGTTCCAGAGCGAACACGCACTGGCTTATGAATCTGCCTTGCAGGCACTTACCCCGCACCTTTTTTACTGCCAATGCAGCCGACGACAGTTGCGTGATCATGCACGCTACCCGGGTACCTGCAGGAACAACAAGGCACCTCTTCCAAATCGCGCTGTGCGGGTGCTTATGTTGGACACAGACCACAGTTATACGGACGGATTTTTGGGCGTTATTGCTACGGACTTAAACAGCCAACTTGGCGACTTTATCGTTCGCCGCAAGGATGGTTTGATCGCTTACAACTTAGCTACTGCAGTTGACGACGGTAATGCCATCAGTCAGGTCGTACGCGGTCAGGACCTATTACCGGTCACGGCCCCACAGCGCTACTTAATGCATTTACTCGGACTGAATACGCCCAACTATACTCACATCCCCTGTCTGGAATTCGAGGGTGGCGCAAAGTTATCGAAACAAACTCACGCACCACCGATTAATGACGCTCACGCCCCAGCCAATATCCGCGCCGCGCTCGGTTACTTAGGCTTTCGCCCTCCTGCAACACTAGATTCTGTTGCCGTTTTATTAAATTGGTCGATCGACCACTTCAATATCGGGCAAATTCCGACCAAATTACCTAAATACCAGCCCGGTAACGCAGGCATATGATGATGTCCATGACAGCGACGCCGACCTATAGCTTTGTTAATATTCGCACATGACTGATCTTTTGCTCATTGATACCAATCGCGAACGCTGCAACGCGCTCGCCGAGTCGCTGAGCGCTCAAGGCATGAACGTGAAAGCAACAGACGCTTTAGACAACCTCGCACTGGGGCAGTTTGATTGTTTAGTGATTGATCAAGGCGAACTGCCCAACGATCTTTCGAACCTCACTGCCCAACTACCGGTCGTTATCTTGACCCTAAACGGTACAGTCAAAGATGCGGTAAACGCCATCCAGCTTGGCGCACGAGACTACCTTGAACACCCAATTACAACTGACGAACTGCTCGCTGCGATCGAGAGAGCTTGCACCTATCCNCCCGGGCAAAAGAGCGTTGCCGCCCATGGCATGGAACTTATCGGCTCCTCTGAAAATATTCAAACCTTGCGCAAACGCATCGAAAAAGTGGGGCCTAGCGACTCGCCAGTTTTAATTCTTGGACAGTCTGGCACGGGCAAAGAATTGGTCGCGAGAGCATTACACGCCGCCAGCAGAAGAGCCCGCGCACCAATGATCACAATCAACTGCGCCACCGTGCCTGAAAATCTGATCGAAACAGAGCTGTTCGGCATAGAGCCGTTTGGCCATTCACAATCTGGCGGCAATGGTTTGGTGGAAGCNGCGAACGGCGGAACTTTATTTTTAGATGAGATTGCAGAACTTAGCCTTAGTGCTCAAGCAAAGCTTATTCATGTGGTCCAAGGCGAAAATCGGAAAGTCGGCAGCGCGCGAACGAGCTCTGTGGACGTTCGTCTGATCGCTGCAACTCATCGCGATTTGCAGGCACTTACCGAATCCGGAGATTTTCGCTCAGATCTTTTTTATCGTCTAAATGTCCTGACGTTTCATCTCTCACCTCTGCAAAACCGCGATGAAGACATCCTTGAAATCGGCGAATGGTTGCTCAAACAAGCCTCGCTGAGACTCGACAAAAAAGGCCTAACGCTTGGCGATGCAGCGCGAGAAACAATGATCGCNTATCACTGGCCAGGCAATGTGCGCGAGCTCAGCAATGCCATCGAACGAGCGGTGATTTTGTCAGACGATGACAATGAAATATCGCCGAGCTTGTTAGCCATTGAAGCGATCCCAAAACAAACTGAGACCAAAGCTGACAGCGGAACTGATGCGGCACAGACATCATTAGAAGACTATTTCGTGCGCTTTGTGCAGGACCACCAAGATCAGCTCACGGAAACCGAGCTGGCAGAAAAACTCGGCATCAGTCGCAAAAGTTTGTGGGAACGCCGCCAAAGACTAAACATACCCCGCAAGAAAACGCGTAAGCGCGGCCCAAGAGTCGACACCGGAGCCAACAACTGAGCTCAGCAACAGCAGTACGCACAACCGCTCATGCTATCGATATCGAGCAGTTGGACAAAGACGCACTGGATGTCATTNAACGATTGAACGCGCACGGCTATACCGCCTTACTCGTTGGCGGCTGCATACGTGATGTACTGTGCGGCTTAAAGCCCAAAGACTTCGACGTAGCCACCGATGCGCCACTGAACGAGATTAAGCGCGTTTTTCGAAGATCGCGCATCGTCGGGCGACGTTTTCCGATTGCGCACGTACGCTACGGCAGGAATTTGATCGAAGTTTCTACGTTCCGGCAGTCTGTTTCAGACAACATCGAACATGACGCTCAAGGCATGATCCTACGCGACCAGGCCTTTGGCACCCTGCAAGAAGACGCGTTTCGCCGCGACTTCAGTATCAACGCACTGTACTTCGACCCCAACAGCAAAGAAATTATCGACTATGTTGGGGGCCTTGAAGATCTAGCCGCGCGGCGCATTAGACTCATCGGCGAACCGGCTGTTCGGCTCGCGGAAGACCCTGTGCGAATACTGCGCGCGGTGCGGTTCGCGAACAAACTCAATTTCACTCTGGATAAGCAAATCGTCGCGTTAACAGAGGACAGCGCCCAGCGGCTTCAAGCAATTCCCCCAGCGCGGCTATTTGATGAATTTTTAAAATTATTCTTAACGGGTGTTGGCGAAACCATTTGGCATAAGATTCGCCACACGGGTATAGCACGAGCACTGTTTCCTACCTGTAACCCAAACAGTGATTTGGTTATCGCTGCTATGCGCAATACCGATGAACGCATCAAGAGCGGCTTATCAGTGACGCCTGGATTCTTGGTTGCGGTCTTGTTATGGGAGGACTTTGCAGCGCGAACACTGGAAGCGGCACCCGGTGACGATGATCCAGCTTTTTCGACCCTACGCAATCAGCAACATACCATCGCGATACCAAGACGTTTTGGCACGTTCGCTAAAGAAACATGGATGATCCAAGAACGTCTAATAAGACGTAGCCCAAAGACCATACTCCGGCTCGCCGAGCATAAGCGCTTTCGCGCAGCCTTCGACTTCCTCTGTTTACGCGCCGAGTCAGAACCCGAGCTTGTTGAATGCGCTGCTTGGTGGAGCACCTTTCAAGAACAGGGTGACACGCAGCAAAGCGACATGATCGAGCATTTACCACGACCTCAGCGTAAACGCCGACGCCGCAAAAAAAGCCGCTCTGTCGAGTGAAATCGACGCCCCAGTTCGCACCAGCACAACACAGTAATGGTTGAACCCTAGCCTACCCTTGTACATAGTTACCGCTGATCATTTAGCCTGCGAATCCAGTGACTCTAAGCGTTGAAACTTTAAATCCTGACCAAGCGAACCCGTCAATCGGTTCGCTTAGATCCAGTNATCAGCGCTATGCTTTGCCCAGTTTCATCGCCATAGAAGGCCCGATAGGGGTGGGTAAAACAACCTTAGCGCGGCGTTTAGCCGAAACTCTGGATTATCCACTGATGCTAGAACCAGTGGAGGAAAACCCCTTTTTAGATCGTTTTTACACCGAGGGCGCGAGCCAGGCCTTACCCACTCAACTGTTCTTTTTACTGCATCGTGCCCGTCAGCTAGCAGATATGCCCTCAGGCGGGCTGCTTGAACAAAATCTGGTCGCAGACTTTCTTATGGAGAAAGATGAACTTTTCGCGAAGCTCACTTTAGACGCCGAAGAGTTTGCTCTTTATCAGCAAATTCAAAACAGCTTAAAACTTAATCCTCCGACCCCCGATCTTGTTATCTATTTACAAGCTCCGACCGACGTGCTGCTGCAACGCATTCAGCAACGCGGACTGCAATCTGAATTGCAAATTGACGCGGACTATTTGATCTCATTGTCCGAAAGCTACACCGAGTTTTTCCACTATTATGACGACGCGCCATTGCTCATCGTCAATGCCGCCGAAATCGACTTTGCACACAACGATCTACATTTTGATCAATTGCTCGAACAGATCTTGCAGATGGAAGGCAGTCGACAATTTTTTAATCCAAATCCGACCCTCATATGACCCGCGAGAAAACTTGATTTGACGATCTGGAACACTTTGCNGACGCATCGCCAGCGCTTGGACAAGATACCCACGGCAGAGTTACTCAAGGACGATCAGCGCGGGTCCAAACTGACATTTGATGTCGCTGGTTGCCACTTTGATCTGAGCCGCCAGCGCTTCGATCTGAGCGCACTTGATGATCTGCTTGCGCTCGCTCGAGATGCCGATGTGGAATCATTGCGCGACGCACTATTTGCCGGCGATAAAATAAACGTCAGCGAGAACCGGCCGGTTCTGCATATGGCGTTACGCGACGGCGTGCCGAATTTGGCTGCAAATCTAGTAGCCGAGATCAGTACAGCACGACAAAAACTCTACCAGTGTGCCGAATCCATCCGCTCGGGTACTTGGCGCGGTCACTCCAACAAACCCATCACCGATGTCGTTCATATTGGCATCGGTGGGTCCCATCTCGGCCCAGAACTCATCACCCAAGCATTGAGCAAATACGCAACGGCGAGTCCTAAAATTCACTTTGTCGCGAACATNGACGGATCCGATCTGGCTAGAACTCTGGGCTCTTTAAACCCTGAAACCACGCTATTCATCGTCGCGTCAAAATCTTTCTCCACTTTAGANACGTTGGAAAATGCACGCAGTGCGCGCAACTGGTTTTTGGAAAGAACGTGCAACACCGCGGCGATCGCACAGCACTTTATCGGCATCACAAACAACATCGCCGCGGCCAAACAATTTGGCTTAATTGAGGAAAATCTCTTTGCCATATGGTCTTGGGTTGGCGGCCGCTATTCTCTGTGGTCAGCTATGGGGCTACCCGCTGCAATCGCAATCGGCAGCGAAAACTTCGACAAGTTGTTGAACGGTGCTGCGCAGGTGGATAAGCACTTTGTGCAAACCTCTGATACCGAAAATTTACCGCTTATTTGCGCACTTGCGGGACTATGGAACTACAACCTTTTAGGTTGCCAGAGTCTCGCAGTACTGAGCTACGATGAGCGCCTAGGACTTTTACCCGACTATTTGCAGCAGCTCGAGATGGAGAGCAACGGTAAATCAGTCAGCCGTCAGGGCGACTCACTTGACTATACAACCATGCCTATTTTGTGGGGCGGTCGTGGCACTAATGGCCAGCACGCCTACCACCAATTATTGCACCAAGGCACATCAGCCTATGCNGCCGACATNATTATCGTTGGACAGGACGCAACGAACCTGCCTAATCATCGCAATTGGCTAAATGCGAATGCCTTAGGCCAAGCCCAAGCGATGGCAGACGGCTGGATTCCAAAGTCCGCGGACGACCGTTATCGGGCTATTGCCGGACAACATCCCCTATCGATCATATTGATGGACGAATTGGGCCCAACGCAACTTGGAGCGCTACTGGCAATTTACGAACACAAGGTGTTTTGCCAAGGCGCATTATGGAACATAAACTCTTTTGACCAGTGGGGAGTAGAACTCGGTAAAAAGCTCGCAGGACCGATTTACCGTAGCCTGAATGACGACCACAGCATGAATCTGTCGTATGACAATGCCACCAATGCTCTGATCGCCAAGCTCAAGAACCCCCAGGGTTAAGCCATCACAAACAGACTTTTCTTTTAGGAACGCACCATGAGCGAAGTATTCGACATCCCCCAAAATATCGCGGCGCGCTGCTTAATTGACCAAACGCAGTACGACGCCATGTACAAGCAATCCATCGAANAGCCTGATGTGTTCTGGTCTAAACAAGCAGAGGACTTCCTCGAATGGACGAAACCCTGGAGCCAAGTATCGCAGACGGATATGCAGCAGGGGCGCATCGCCTGGTTTAACGGCGGCGAACTCAACGTATGCACAAATTGTATCGATCGACACCTGCCCACCCGAGCAAACCAAACGGCCATCATCTGGGAAGGCGACGAAATCACCGATGATGCACACATTACCTATCAGCAACTTTACGAACGCGTCTGCCAGCTGGCCAACGGATTACGCCAGCGCGGCGTCAAAAAAGGCGATCGAGTTTGCATCTATATGCCGATGATTCCTGAAGCCGCTTACGCAATGCTCGCGTGCGCTCGCATCGGCGCCATACACAGCGTGGTCTTTGGTGGTTTTTCCCCACAATCACTGCAANATCGAATACTCGATTCCGATTGCCAGACAGTAATCACCGCTGATGAAGGTGTGCGTGGAGGTCGCATTGTTCCGCTCAAAGAGAATGTGGATGAAGCTTTAAGCCGTTGTCCTAATGTGCACAGCGTTATTACCGTCAAGCGCACCGGTAACGACGTAANCTGGAACCCATCCCGCGACGTTTGGTACGACGAACTGACCGTAAGCCAGCCAACAACGGCTGAGGCTGAAATCATGGGCGCAGAAGATCCNCTATTCATTCTGTATACCTCTGGCTCTACGGGAAAACCCAAAGGCGTGCAGCATTCCAGCGCAGGCTACTTATTGCATGCAGCAATGAGCCACAAATACGTTTTTGACTACCAAGACGGCGACATCTACTGGTGTACCGCAGACGTGGGTTGGATCACCGGTCATTCCTATATTGTTTACGGGCCCTTAGCCAACGGTGCCACCACGCTTATGTTCGAAGGTATTCCTACCTATCCAGATGCTTCGCGTTGCTGGCAAGTAATCGATAAACATCAGGTTAACGTTTTTTATACCGCCCCCACTGCACTTCGCCAACTCATGGCNCAGGGTGACCAATTCGTCACCAATAGTTCAAGAGCTTCTCTGCATTTGCTCGGCAGCGTTGGTGAACCCATTAACCCCGAAGCTTGGGATTGGTACCACCGCGTCGTCGGCGAACGGCGTTGCCCGATTGTCGACACCTGGTGGCAAACCGAAACAGGCGGCATCATGATTACGCCACTGCCTGGCGCTACTGNGCTCAAACCAGGATCGGCAAGTCGTCCGTTTTTCGGTATAAAACCCGCATTGATGGACGCAGACGGCAATCTGATTAACGAATTAGCGGCCTCTGGCAATCTNGTCATTACCGGTTCATGGCCTGGCCAAATCCGCTCGGTATACGGTGACCATCAANGGGTCATCGACACCTATTACAGCACCTATNAGGGTTACTACTTCACCGGTGACGGCGCGCGGCGCGACGAAGACGGCTATTACTGGATCACCGGGCGAGTAGACGACGTTATGAATGTATCAGGGCATCGTATTGGTACCGCCGAAGTAGAAAGCGCGCTGGTGCTGCATCCGAGCGTTGCCGAGGCCGCCGTAGTCGGGTTCCCTCATGACCTCAAAGGCGAGGGCATCTATGCCTACGTTACGTTAATGCAAGGCGACGATAGGGAACCCGAAACTTTGCGCGAGGAATTGATCGCCATGGTACGAAAAGAAATTGGTCCCATTGCAAAACCCGACGCCATCCAATGGGCGCCCGGATTACCCAAGACCCGTTCAGGAAAAATCATGCGCCGGATATTGCGCAAAATAGCTGCCGATGAATTGGATAACTTAGGCGACACGTCCACCTTGGCCGACCCAAGTGTCGTCGAAGATCTAATCACACACCGCATTATATAGGCATAAAAAAGCCGGCATACGCCGGCTTTTAAGATCGTTGTCGCGAGGTCTAGTCCTCAGCATCTTGGGCTTGGTAGTTTGCCAACTCCTTAATGGACAACTTAATACGACCGCGCTGGTCAACGTCTAGGACCACCACCTCGATCTCCTGTCCCTCGGACAGATAGTCGGTGACAGTCTCNACTCGCTCCTCAGCAATCTGAGAAATATGCAATAAGCCGTCCTTACCAGGCAAGATATTCACAAATGCACCGAAATCTACGATGCGCTCTACCTTNCCTTTATAAATACGACCCACTTCAGCTTCAGCTGTAATTTCTTGAATGCGGTTTACNGCCGCATCCTTAGCCTCGCCGTCCTCAGCGTAAATACGNACGCTACCATCATCATTGATATCAACTTCGGCACCCGTCTCTTCGACGATAGAGCGAATGGTGGCTCCGCCTTTACCAATGATGTCGCGGATCTTATCCGGATGAACATGCAGGGTCACCATGGCTGGAGCGTTATCTGACAACTCCTCCCGCGACGCACTGATGACCTTATTCATTTCATCGAGAATATGCACTCGCGCCTCAAATGCTTGTGCAAGAGCCGCCTCCATAATCTCTTCGGTAATGCCATCGATCTTAATATCCATCTGCAACGCAGTGACACCGGCGGCGGTTCCAGCCACTTTAAAGTCCATGTCTCCAAGGTGATCTTCATCACCCAGAATATCCGTTAACACGGCATAGCGATTGCCTTCCTTAACCAGACCCATTGCGACACCAGCCACTGGCGCCTTAACGGGCACGCCCGCGTCCATTAGTGCGAGCGAGGTTCCACAGACACTTGCCATAGAGCTTGAGCCATTCGACTCAGTAATCTCCGAAACAACCCGAATGGTATAAGGGAAGTCTTCAGAGTTTGGCAGTGCTGCGCTGACNCCACGACGGGCCAATTTACCGTGGCCGATCTCGCGGCGCTTTGGTCCACTCATGAAACCAGACTCGCCAACACTGTAGGGTGGGAAATTGTAATGAAGCATGAAGGTATCTTTGTAGGAACCCTCAAGCGCATCGATCAACGCTGCGTCTCGGAGCGTGCCCAACGTGGCGACCACGAGCGCCTGCGTTTCCCCGCGTGTAAACAGCGCCGACCCATGGGCCTTCGGCAACACGCCGACCTCAACTTCGATGGGCCGGACGGTTCTTAAGTCGCGGCCGTCTATGCGCGGCTCACCGTTTAANACTCGCTGACGGACTAAGTCTTTTTCAACTTTACCAAATACTCCAGCGACATCGTCGGCGCTAGGGCCGTCNTCNTTCGAACCTGNGAGTTGAGCAAGCGCCGAATCACGCAACGCNCGCACGCGATCTTGGCGCTCCATCTTGTCNCTAATGCGATAAGCATCACCAAGATCAGCTTTCACCGCGCCTTCAACTTGCTCGAACAGGCTTTCATCTTTAGCTTCAGGCTGCCAATCCCAAGCAGTTTTACCGGTTTCGCTTGCCAGCTCTGCGACAGCTGTAATGATCGCTTGCATCTCTTGATGAGCAAACAACACAGCGCCCAGCATTTGGTCTTCTGTTAACTCCTTCGCTTCAGATTCAACCATCAAAACAGCACCAGCCGTTCCAGCGACAGCCATATTGAGATCTGAGTTTGTAAGAACATCGTAGCCAGGATTAAGCAGATATTGGCCATCGACATAACCCACCCGTGCTGCCCCAATGGGTCCAGCAAACGGAATACCTGAAATCGCTAACGCAGCTGAGGTGCCGATCATTGCAGCGATATCTGGATCTTGGTTCTTGTCGGTAGAAACAACCGTACAAACCACCTGCACTTCGTTCATAAACCCTTTCGGGAATAATGGTCGAATCGGGCGGTCGATAAGCCGCGAAGTCAGCGTTTCTTTTTCGCTAGGTCGACCTTCACGCCGAAAAAATCCACCNGGGATTTTTCCCGCCGCGTAGGTTTTTTCTTGATAGTTTACTGTCAGTGGAAAGAAGTCTTGCCCTGGCCGAGCGGTCTTCGCTCCGACTACAGTTGTTAAAACGACAGTATTTCCGATTGTGACGACCACCGAGCCGGTCGCTTGTTTAGCAACTTTGTTAGTCTCTATAGAGACCTGCTGATCGCCAAACTTAAAATGTTTGGTTATTGGATTCAAATTGTATTCTCCGAGTCAGTCCGCACGCTCATGTGCGGTCAATTTCTTGTATTAGTTAAATCTAAAGTTAACGACGTAAACCTAGGCGCTTAATTAAATCGCTGTATCGGGCAACGTCTTTGTTTTTCAAATAGTCCAGCAGCTTACGACGCTGATTAACCATTCTGATCAAGCCTCGACGAGAGTGATGATCTTTGTGGTGGTCCTTGAAATGTCCCTGCAAGGTGTTGATGTTGTGCGTCAGCAACGCAACCTGCACTTCCGGAGAGCCCGTGTCTCCTTCCTCAAGTTGATATTCCTTGACAATTTCCGCTTTACTCTTGGCACTTAACGCCATTTTAGTCTCCTTAATACGCCAGTTAATTTGCGATGGAACCGCGCATATTTACAGTACCAACGCCTCGCTCTAGCCAACGTTCTAATCGTGCGCCACTAATCTTCGGGGCGCGACACGTCCATCAGCTAAAATTTCTCCAACGCCGAGAAAACGATCTTCCGCATTCTCGGCAATTTCCATTAGTTGCACCCACCCATTCACTGGAGCGTGCGCAACCTGTACTGGCTGACCCTGACGCACAAAGCGCGCCGTTGATTCAACCATTTTCACCGCCGGCCACTGCGCCACTGCGCTAGCCATTGGTTGTAACAGAGCATCTAGGCTCTGCTGATCGTCGATCTCACGTAGCGCCGCCAGATCGATCATCTCCTGTTCACAATACGGCCCCGCCGCACGTCGATGGAGGCTCCGAACATGCGCNCCACAACCTAAGGCATTGCCAAGATCTTCCGCAATAGTTCGAACATATGTGCCTTTACTGCAATGCAGCTCAAGCACAAATTCGTCGGCATTAAATNCCGTCATTTCAAGTTGAAAGACCGTTACGTCACGGTGTTTCCGTTCAACAGCAATGCCTTGGCGCGCTAGCTTATACAAAGGCTGCCCATTATGCTTCAAGGCAGAATACATTGGTGGCAGTTGCTTAATCTCACCCCGAAAGGCACAGATCGCCTGTTCAACCTCAGCAGCGCCGATTCCGGCAGTGCTGGCCTGACTGATCACCTTACCGTCGGCGTCACCTGTATCCGTAGTCACCCCGAGCTTTATACGCGCACGGTATTTCTTGTCCGACTCCAGCAAAAACTGCGAAAACTTTGTCGCCTCGCCAAAACAAAGAGGCAACACCCCTGTAGCCAGCGGATCCAGGCTTCCGGTATGCCCTACCTTTTGTGCGGCATAAATTCGTTTCGCTTGCTGCACAGCGTCGTTTGACGTTATGCCGGCCGACTTATTCAGCACCAGTACGCCATTTATCTGTCTGCCCCGCCGAGTTCTACCCATTTTGGTCCTGCCGCGTTGTATCTTCAGCTACCGCATCTGAAATAAGCTTTTCCAAGCGCGGGCCAGACTCCAGCAACTCGTCATAGTGAAAGCGCGGCCGCGGCGTAGTGCGCATCTTNTGCTGCTTAGCTAATTCAGAACGAAAAAAACCAGCCGCTTTATTGAGCACATCGAGCAATTCCTGTTTTTTCTCAGCTGAATCCACGTCCAAGGACGAAATATAAATTTCCGCGTATGACAGATCCTTACTCACGCGAACATCACTCACACTGACAAACGCGCCAACGCGTGGATCGCGCATCTGTGTCTGCAAAATTCTGGCAATCTCATCNCGAACGAAGTCAGCGACGCGCAATTCACGAGACATGTCAGCTGGTCTCGCTCAATACTACGTATGCCTGCATACCCCGATAACCTCGCAAGCTACAGCTCGCGCGCAATTTCCTTGGTATCAAAGACTTCTATCGAATCGCCAGGACGAACGTCGTTATAGTTGCGAACGCCAATACCGCATTCGGTGCCATTCCGCACATCATTGACATCGTCTTTAAATCTTCTTAATGACTCTAATTCGCCTTCGTAGATCACTATATTGTCGCGCAACACTCGAATTGGCTTGTTTCGGTAAACAACGCCTTCAACCACCATACAGCCGGCGATCTGCCCATACCGCGGCGACTTGAAGACGTCGCGAACTTCGGCAATCCCAACTATTTCTTCACGTACTTCGGGCGCTAACATGCCAGAGAGAACGCTCTTAATGTCATCCATAAGCTCATAAATAACACTGTAGTAGCGCAGATCTACACCCTCGCGCTCCAACAGCGTCTTCGCACGCTTATCCGCTCGCACATTGAATCCAAACACAGCAGCGCCATAGGTCACGGCCATGGTGGCATCGGATTCAGAGATACCACCTACCCCCGAACCGAGAACCTGAACAGACACTTCGTCATTCCCAATCTCGGCCATGGCTTGAACGATGGCTTCTAAACTTCCGCGAACGTCGGCTTTAACAACCACCTTGAGGATGCGTTTCTCGCCTTCGGCCATATTGACAAACATGTTTTCGAGTTTTGCGGCCTGCTGCATCGCCTGCAATCGCTCCTGCGTTTTGTCACGACGGAATTCGGCCAAATCGCGCGCGGAGCGCTCATCGGTGACGACCGCAAACTCATCNCCCGCACCCGGCGTACCATTCAACCCCAATACTTCCACCGGCTGCGCCGGTTNCGCGACCTTAGTGGCTGCGCCCTTGTCATCGAGCATAGCCCGAACACGACCGTGAAATTCTCCGGCGATCACAATGTCTCCCTGACGCAGCGTGCCGTTCTGAATGAGCACCGTGGCTACCGGACCACGGCCGCGATCCAATTGAGACTCAATAACTACTCCTTGTGCCGGCGCTTCGACAATGGCACCGATTTCCAGCAATTCAGCCTGCAGGGTGATGGCTTCTAACAACGCATCAATACCCTCGCCCGTCATTGCAGACACTTTTATGAATTGCGTTTCGCCGCCCCATTCTTCTGGCACCACATCTTTCGACGCGAGTTCGTTCGTGACTCGATCAGGGTCAGCGCCTTCCAAATCAATCTTGTTTATCGCCACTATGACCGGAACTTCTGCGGCCTTTGCGTGCTGGATCGCCTCTTCCGTCTGCGGCATTACGCCATCGTCTGCGGCAACCACCAAAATAACAATGTCCGTTATCTTGGCGCCCCGAGCACGCATTGACGTAAAGGCTGCGTGGCCGGGCGTGTCAATAAACGTTACGTCGCCGTTATCCGTAGAGACGCTATAGGCGCCGATATGCTGCGTGATACCTCCAGCTTCACCGCTGGTTACACGGGTGTTGCGTATGTGGTCTAGGAGAGAGGTTTTGCCATGATCGACATGGCCCATCACAGTGACAACCGGCGCGCGCGCCTCGGTTTCACCCTCAATTACCAACGACGCTTCGAGCTGTTCTTCGAGCACATCCTCACTAACGAACTTAATCCGATGGCCCATTTCCTCGACCACCAAGGTCGCCGTGTCTGCATCGACGGTCTGATTGATGGTGGCCATCACCCCAAGACCCATGAGCGTCTTGATCACCTCACCGGCTTTAACAGCCATGCCTTGCGCCAGCTCGCCAACGCTAATCAGTTCGCCAACTTCAACTTCTCGCGAAATAAACTCGGTGGGCTTGAATTCCCCACCCTGCTGATCGACCTGTAATGGTGTATCCCGATGGGGCTGCCGCCGTTTGGTTCGGCGTTCAGATTTAAGACTCAATTCGCGACGACGGTTATCTCCACGACCCGCGCCACCACTGGCGCGCTCGCGTCCACGGCCGCGCTTACCACCACGCTGCTCCGATTGTTCTTGCGCTTGAATATCAGCGGCCGAAACTGCGGGCTCGCTTGCCTTGGCCGCTGGTTCGGGCTGCTGCGCCACCGCGAGCCGTTCCTGCTCAAGCCGTTGTTCTTCTTCCAGCCGCTGCTTTTCTTCCGCAGCTTTGCGTTCTGTCTCTTCCTTGCGTTGCAGCTCGGCCTGACGCGCATCCTCTTCAGCTTGGATCCGCGCAGCTTCTTCGTCGCGAATCCGTTTAGCCTCAAGGTCGCTTTGAGAAAATGCCTCTTCTTCCGCTACTGGCTTTTCCGCAGCTTCTACTTCGCTGCGTTTAACATAAGTTCGCTTACGCCTCACCTCGACGGTCACGTTGCGGCCTGCGCGGCCCTGCCCCGACTTCAAGGTGCCTGTACTCTTGCGCTTTAAGGTGATTTTTTCGGCCGGTTTAGCGGCCTCACCGTGACTGCGCTTTAGGAAGCCCAACAGCACTTGTTTCTGCTCTTCGGTTACAGCGTCACCTTCAGATTTATGGTCTAACCCAGCTTCCTGCATTTGCTTAAGCAAACGNTCTACCGGTGCGCCCACTGTATCCGCAAGTTGTTTAACTGTTACATCTGCCATCGATCACTCCAGCTGGCTCGCAACAATGCGGCCAGCGTTTTCTTATTCCACCGCCGCTTCCGCCGCTTCAGCGAACCATGGCTCGCGCGCTTTCAAAATCAATGCCGCCGCTCGCTCATCGCCTATATCTGGGTCAATTTCGAGCAACTCAGGTACTGCCAGCTCCGCTAGGTCTTCCATCGTGACGAGCTCGTGAGCAGCCAACTTGAAAGCCAGGTCGCGATCCATGCCTTCCATTTCCAACAAATCGTCGGCTGGTTTGTTATCGCCCAACGCTTCTTCACTGGCGATGGCTCGCGTCAGCAAAGCGTCCTTTGCTCTGTTACGGAGCTCGTCAACGATTTCCTCATCAAACCCTTCGATGGCCATGATCTCTTCTAACGGCACATAAGCGATCTCTTCCAGAGTCGTAAACCCCTCTTCAACGAGAACTGCCGCCACGCCTTCATCCACTGATAAAGAATTCATGAACTCGGAGATGAATTTACTCGATTCCGCCTCAAGCTTTTCGGCCGCCTCTTCTTCGGTCATGATATTCAGNGACCAACCACACAANTCGCTCGCTAGCCGCACGTTTTGGCCGCCACGTCCAATAGCCTGAGCTAGATTTTCTTCGGTGACGGCGATGTCCATCGCGTGAGTTTCTTCATCTAAAACAATGGAAGCCACTTCAGCCGGCGCCATCGCGTTGATGGTTAACTGGGCCGGATTATCGTCCCAAAGCACGATATCGATCCGCTCCCCCGCCAACTCTCCAGAAACTGCCTGCACCCTAGATCCACGCATACCCACACAAGCACCAACAGGGTCGATCCGGCCATCATTAGTTTTAACCGCAATTTTTGCTCTTGATCCTGGATCGCGAGCCGCCCCTAAAATTTGAATGACGTCTTCAGAAATTTCAGGGACTTCAACTTTGAACAGTTCCACCAACATGGATCGAGCCGTGCGAGACAAGATCAGTTGTGGGCCCCGATTGTCCGGTCGAATATCCACAAGCATCGCCCGCAAACGATCGCCTATCCGGAATATTTCTCTGGGAATCAAATGCTCTCGAGTAAGAATGCCTTCTGCATTGTTCCCCAGATCGACAATAATGCTGTCACGTCCTAATTTTTTAACAGTCCCACTGACCAATTCGTTAACTCGGGATTCATAGGCTTCGATGACTTGAGCACGTTCTGCCTCACGAACCTTTTGGACAATAACTTGCTTAGCCGTTTGCGCAGCAATGCGGCCAAACGCAACCGAATCAACCTGCTCTTCGATAACATCACCGAGCGCAGCGCCTGACTTAAAGCTTTGCGCCTGCTCTACCGAATACTGAGCCTCCGGGTTAACTTCTGCTTCTTCGTCAGCCTCGATCTCATCGAAGTCGACCACCGCCCAAGTTCTAAACGTTTCGTATTCGCCACTCTCACGATCAATCGCCACGCGAAATTCGGCATGCTCGCCATATCGCTTCTTTGTAGCGACCGCCAAGGCCGATTCTATCGCCCCAAACAATACGTCTTTAGAAACACCCTTCTCATGCGATACGGACTCAACCACCAAAAGTATTTCTTTACTCATTTATTCGCCTCAATCAAAAGATGGCACTAGCCGTGCCTTTTGAACATTTTCCAACGGCAGTAGAAATTCATTCTCTGCTTCTTGCACGATCGCCATGCGGTCTTCCACCCCNGCCAAAACACCGGTAATTCGCTTACGCCCTTCAAAGGGATAATTCAGCCGAACCTCAACACGCTCACCTACATGATCCGTATAGTGTTTTTCCTTAAACAGCACTCGATCCATACCAGGAGAAGAAACCTCTAACGTGTAACGACTGTTGATCAACTCTTCCACATCTAATAAATCGCTTACGTGTTTACTTACCGCCGCACACAAATCAACATCAATGCCTTCTTCTCGATCGATATAGATCAGCAACTTGCTGTATTTACCTTGGCTGAGATATTCGATACCCCAAACCTCGCAACCAAGCGACTCAACCGTCGGCGCGATAAGCTCTTCTATCTGTATCTCCCTAACATTCAATAACTTACAACCTCACCTAGAGAAACCGGGCTAGCCGCTAAACACAGCTTGGCAGTGCCAAGCATTCCCGCGAACCTTTATTACTGGCACAAAAAATGGGCCTAACGCCCATCTCCTTTACGTGACCCTAGCTGCTCTGAGGTTCTCATACGGCTCAATCGCCACACAGGCCTACCCAAAACAAAGAAGTCGTTCACGTTTAGACTTCACACGCCAGTGCGCTTTTANGACGCACCTACCTTTACCCGACTGTTAAGCCTAAGTAATAAAAAGCCCCTCATTAGGGGCTTTCCTAAGATGGTAGCGGGGGCAGGATTTGAACCCACGACCTTCGGGTTATGAGCCCGACGAGCTACCAGACTGCTCCACCCCGCATCAATAGGGACGCGAATTATAGGGATGCGTTACCCGACCTGCAAGGCTATTTCTGGATGGGTTGGAGATGGTGCCGAAGGCGAGACTCGAACTCGCACGGGCATACGCCCACTACCCCCTCAAGGTAGCGTGTCTACCAATTTCACCACTTCGGCAAAGGATCTAGAAACTACAGCTGCGGGATGTCGTCTCCTTGTTCGGGCTCAGGCGCTGCAGGGATCTCGTCTCCAAGTGTTGGCAATTGCGCCGGCGCTGTCGATTGAGGAATGCCGATCTGTCCCGCGGCCGCTGCCCGTTCCTTGGCCGTGTAAGCAAGCCCAAACGCGATAACGAAAAAACCAACGGCCAACCACGTTGTGATCTTAGTCATAAACGACGCGCCGCCCGAACTGCCAAACATCGTGTTCGACGTGCCACTGCCAAACGCCGCCCCGACATCAGCCCCCTTGCCCTGCTGAAGCAGCACAAGAATCGTCAGCGCTAACGCGTCTACGATCAGTAACACCAGCAATACAGATTCTAAAGTACCCATTGTTTAATCCCAATATTAGGTCGCAAACCGCACCGGTTTAGGCGACGGCCGAAATGATCCGCGTAAATGTGTCCAACTGCAACGACGCACCGCCTACCAATGCGCCATCAATATCCGCTTGCGAAAGCAACGCCGAAGCATTATGGGCATTGACACTGCCACCGTAAATAATTCTGGTAGCCAATGCAGCATCAACATCCAGTGAGCGCAATACAGCGCGAATACCTGCGTGCATGTCTTGTGCTTGCCGTGGTGTTGCCGTTCGACCAGTGCCAATTGCCCAGATCGGCTCGTAAGCAATGGCTCCGGTATAAATCTGTGACACGTTTATCCTAGCAAGCGCAACGCGCAATTGGTGTTCGACAACCGCCAAGGCATTTCCTGAATCGCGTTGTTGTTCGGTTTCGCCAATACACAAAATTGGACGCAATCCCGCGTGTACCGCTGCATTAAGTTTTTCGGCAACCAAGTCATCGCTTTCCATCTGGTCGTGACGACGCTCCGAATGCCCAACAATCACCCAACGTCCGCCAACTGCTCGAACCATGTCTCCAGCAATCTCTCCAGTATGCGCCCCCGAAACTGCGACACCAAGATCCTGAATCCCACAATCTGAGCGATTCGCTGCTTTGCTGGCATACCGAGCCAAAAAAACAGCCGGAGGAAAGACCGCAATTTCCGCATTTGGCGAGTGCTCCAGCACGGCGGCGTATTCGTCCACCATCGTTAACGAACCGTGGCACTTCCAATTAGCTGCGATTAAAGCTTTACGCATAGCGAGTCTGAAAATTTGGGCGCGCAATGGTAAACGCTGCACCAGTGGTTGCCAAGGGCACTCTGTCGCTAAGGGTGCTCTGCTGACAGATTAGCCATAGCGAACTATCGCTGAGNTATACCCAGGTTTAATAATCCGCCCGATATAGCGGTGGCACGTTGCTAAGTGCATCGAGCGCGTCGCTCGCAACCACTGCTAATGGGCGCTGAGTCGAATCGCGTGGTCGGCCAACGCCTGCGCAATGGCACCCACTTCTTTTTCGTCTTGGCCTTCAACCATAATGCGTAATAACGGTTCCGTGCCAGATGCCCTAACCAAAATACGGCCGCGTTCAGCTAATTCGTTTTCATGCGCGGCTATTTCTGACAACAAGCGCTGATCGCTGGACAGCTTACCGGGCTCTGCCACGGTGACGTTCTGTAATATTTGCGGGAATTTATCCATCCCCCGAACCAGCGTNTGCAATGATTCCCCTTGTTCGACAANGGGCACAACCACCTGCAACGCTGCCACAATGGCGTCACCCGTGGTCGCTAGATCCAATGTCAAGATATGACCGGAGGGTTCTCCGCCTAACTGCCATCCACGCTGCTGTAATTGCGCAAGAATGTTTCGATCGCCCACATTAGCTCGACTAAACGGAATGGCGAGCCGCGTGAGCGCCTGCTCGAATCCTAGATTGCTCATTACTGTTCCAACGACGCCACCGTGTAAAACCTCGCGTCGCTGACGGTCCCGGGCAATGATGTAAAGTAACTCATCGCCATCAAGCAAAACGCCATTGGCATCGACCATGGCCACGCGATCCCCGTCGCCATCAAATGCGATGCCTAAATCGGCTTTTTCCGCCAAAACCCGTTCTTGCAAGGCGCGGGTATGGGTCGACCCACATTCTTCATTTATATTGAAACCATCGGGTTCCGCCGCCATAACGACCACATCCGCCCCCAGCTCAGCAAATACCTGTGGCGCCACTTGATAGGTTGCTCCGTGAGCGCAGTCTAAAACCAGGCGCAACCCCCGCAAGCTAAGCCCATTGGGCACTGCAGCTTTACAGAACTCCACATAACGGCCAGGGGCATCGGAAATGCGCGACGCTTTTCCCAAAGTTTCTGAGCCCTCACAATACAGCGGCAAATCCATCGCCGCCTCAATCGCTAACTCAGTGGCATCGTCTAGTTTGCTGCCCTGAGCGTCGAAAAATTTAATTCCATTATCGTAATAAGGATTATGCGAAGCGCTGATTACGATCGCCGCATCAGCTCGCAGCGTTCTCGTTAGATAAGCGATAGCGGGGGTTGGCATCGGCCCCNATAAACTAACATCCGCACCGGCCGAGATCAGCCCCGACTGCAATACCGATTCCAGCATATAACCGGAGATACGCGTGTCTTTACCAATTAAGACTTTCGGTTTTCGCCCATCCACAGTGAAGACNCTGCCAACCGCATTACTCAGGCGCAGACAAAACTCCGGAGTGATCGGATGTTCGCCTACACGTCCACGTATGCCGTCGGTACCAAAATATTTTTGCTTCATTGTTTTCCGNTATTGGCTAGTGCGCAGTCTTACTACTCNCTGTCGNTGGCCACACGCTTGAGCACTTGCAGCCCATCGGTGGTTTTAGCGACATCATGCACGCGGATGACATCAGCGCCATTCTGCGCCGCGAGTACAGCTGCCACAACGCTCGCCGTATCACGCTCCTCTACAGGCCTACCCGTGATTGTCCCCAACATGGACTTGCGCGACAACCCCACCAACAACGGATGCTGTCCAACGCGCACGTGCTGTAACGATCTTAACAATCGGAAATTGTGTTTCNGCGACTTACCAAAACCAAAGCCTGGATCTATAGCGATCTGCTCAGGCACAAGCCCCTTAGCCACACACGATTGTATGCGGAGATCCAAAAAGTGCGCGACCTCCTCGACAACGTCGGCGTAGTTAGGATTATTTTGCATGGTCTGCGGCGAACCCTGCATATGCATAAGGCATACGCCAACACCAGTATCAGCGGCCAATGCCTGCATAGCTGGGTCAGAGCCGCCACTGATGTCATTAATGATGTGAGCCCCAGCGGCCACCGCCGCTCGCGCCGTTTCAACGTGATGGGTGTCCACTGANACGAGACCGTCGAGTTTGATCAAGGCTTCGATTACCGGGATAACCCTACGGATTTCTTCGGCATGTCCCACCGGGGTAGCGCCAGGGCGACTGGACTCGCCACCAACATCAAGGATTCGGGCGCCTTCAGCAAGCATTTGCTCGGCTTCGGCGACAACCCGATCCAATAGGACATGNCTTTTTTGGTAAAAACTTCCACCGTCGGAAAAAGAATCGGGGGTGATGTTCATCACCCCCATAATCAANGGTTCCTCAAACGTAAGCCGTTGTTCACGGCACAGCCACTGCCTGGCCAACATTGAATCTCAGCTTTCTTCCGCTGGACCACCAATCGGCGTTTCGCCTTTAGGAGAGCTTGAACTGCCAGAAGACGGTGGCAGATCGGAAGGATGGCGCGGTTTGGCGCCCGCCATAATGTCGTCGAGCTGGTCGGACGACAGCGTTTCAAATTCCATTAACGCGTCAGCCATCGTATGCAACTTGTCGANGTTGTCTTCTAACAATTGGCTCGCTTGGGCATAGCATTCATCCACAATGCGCCGCACTTCTTCATCAATCGCCTTTGAAGTNTCAGGCGAGTGAAGTTTAGGCTTGGAATTGGCCGACATGCCAAGAAAGACCTCGCCGTCGTCTTCGTCATACAATAATGGGCCCATGCGTTCTGACAAGCCCCACTTAGTGACCATGTTACGCGACAATTGGGTCGCTCTTTCAATATCGTTGGAAGCGCCCGTTGTTACATGGTCGGCGCCCAGCGTCATCTCTTCGGCAATGCGTCCACCAAACAAACTACAAATCTGCGAACGTATGCCTTGGCGACTCATGCTGTAACGATCTTCTTCAGGCAAAAACATCGTCACGCCCAGCGCCCTACCGCGCGGAATGATCGTCACTTTGTATACCGGGTCGTGATCTGGCATCAGCCGACCGACTATGGCGTGCCCCGCCTCATGATAAGCCGTATTGCGCTTTTCTTTTTCTGACATGACCATCGACTTGCGCTCGGCACCCATCATGATTTTGTCTTTGGCCTTATCAAATTCTTCCATGCTGACGAGCCGCTTACCCGCTCGCGCTGCGAACAAGGCAGCCTCNTTAACTAAGTTCGCTAAATCCGCACCAGAAAATCCAGGGGTGCCTCGGGCAATGATGCTTGGCTCTACGTCGTCATCCAATGGCACCTTGCGCATATGAACTTTGACGATCTGCTCACGGCCCCTAATGTCCGGCAGACCTACGACCACCTGACGATCAAANCGACCTGGGCGCAACAANGCNGGATCCAGCACATCAGGGCGGTTCGTTGCGGCGATAACGATGATNCCGTCATTGGCCTCAAACCCGTCCATTTCTACCAGGAGTTGATTTAACGTCTGTTCGCGCTCGTCGTGACCTCCNCCCAATCCAGCGCCACGATGCCGACCAACGGCATCAATCTCATCGATAAAAATGATGCACGGCGACTGTTTTTTCGCCTGCTCAAACATATCNCGCACTCTCGACGCGCCTACNCCGACGAACATCTCTACAAAATCAGAACCGGAAATAGAGAAAAACGGCACTTTCGCCTCACCAGCAATCGCCTTTGCAAGCAGCGTCTTACCGGTGCCCGGCTGGCCCACCATAAGTATGCCGCGAGGAATGTGACCACCAAGTCGCTGAAACTTTCCAGGATCACGGAGGAATTCAACCAACTCTTGAACGTCTTCTTTGGCTTCATCAACACCCGCCACATCGGCAAATGTCGTTTTGATCTGATCTTCGGACAAAAGTTTCGCTTTGCTGCGACCAAACGCCATAGGCCCACCACGGCCTCCACCGCCACCTTGCATCTGGCGCATGAAGAAGATAGCTATCGCCAGAATGATCAAAATCGGGAAACTAGCGACTAGGATCTGCGTAAATATGCTCTGCGTTTCTGGCGGTTTAACGTCGATCCGAACCCNGTTTTCGTCGAGAATCTGCACCAGTCGCGGGTCGTATTGAAAGCCCGTCACCGAAAAGGTTTCGCCAGACCCGTCGGTCGCAATAATTTTGTTGTCTTGNATTGTTGCTTCGCGAACCTCACCGCGCTCAACAGCGTCTATGAACTCCGAATAGGCCATCGGTTGTTGTTTTGGCTCTACCTCAAAATTATTAAACACCGTCAACAAGACGGCCAAAATAATGAGCCAAAGTAAGATGTTTTTTCCCATATCTGACAAGGCCTTTACCTCTTTTTCGATCTTAACGGCCGCCGCTNAGCTGCGACAGACGCCGTGCAATCCCTAAACTTATGCGCTTTGTCGTGAAGATAACGTCGCAGCGCTAAAACTACAAACTGAACCAAACCTTACTTTACTCTTCACGCGCCTGCTTACGGTCGCCGTCTGGCTGGCCGTTATGCGACGCCATAAAGCCTCTTGCCACTACGAATACCTCTCTCGATTCGGGCCTTGATGCCTTAGGCTTCATCATATTCACCTGCTCGAAGCGCTGTCGCAAAGCCGCAACCCATGCGTCGAGCCCTTCGCCCTGAAACGCTTTAATCGCCAGATCCCCACCTACCGCCAACCAATCTTCGCAAGCCGCTAGAGCTATATCAGCAAGATCCATGGCGCGGGCCTGATCTACCGCGCGGATACCAGAAATGTTGGGGGCCATATCGGATAAAACAAGGTCCAATTGCTGATCAGCCAGCAACGAAGTTATTTGCGCGTTAACCTCGTCCTCTCCGGCATACCCCTCTATTACTCGACACCGACCACCACGGGTTATCGGCAAGGGATCCACAGCAATCAGAAATCCGCGCGTGAGCTTAGACTCCAAATACTGGGTCCAACCGCCCGGCGCCGCACCCAATTCCAACACCCGCTTACGCGCAGTGAGTAGGTGAAAACGTTGGTCGATTTGCTCCAATTTGTAATGCGCACGAGACACCTGACCACCGTCTTGAGCCTTTCGTACAAAGTAATCTTTACGCTGACGCTGTAACCAGCGCTCACTGGATTTGCTGCGTTTCGGCATAGCCTCACCTGTTATCCCGCTCTTGTCGCCTTGATCACTGTATGGTCATCGACAAACCCGCTACACTGCGGCGATGAATTCTACATCATCGACCAAAGACCCGTTGAATGGGCAAATGAAAAAGGCATTTCGTGGTGTCGCACACCATTTGGACCCCGTGGTATCTGTCAGCGACCGCGGCTTGAGCGACGGCATTGTTGCGGAAACCGAGCGAGCGCTGAACGATCACGAGTTAATCAAAGTAAAGGTCGATGCGTTGACGAAGCCCGATCGCCTAGCCGTCACTCAGTTACTGGCCGAGCGGACTCAAGCGACGGTTATTCAGAATATCGGAAAGGTTGCCGTTTTGTACCGGAAAAACCAACGCGCCAACCCCAAGTTGTCGAACGTTTCACGCTTTTTGGGCTAACGCACCCAGACCACAGGTTATTTGTGTTCGACGTTGCTTATTTCGTATTCTTTTTCACCACTTGGCGTAACAACAACAACGACATCGTCGACGTTTTTCCCAATGAGCGCACGAGCAATCGGCGACATCACTGAAATTTTACCCTGTTTGAGATCGGCTTCGTCTTCGCCAACGATTTGATAACTGATGCTTTCGTCCGATTCAGCGTCGTACAGCATCACTGTCACGCCGAAGATCACTTTATCGTTCTCTGGAATCTTTGCGATGTCGATGACCTGAGCATCGGCAAGGCGACTCTCAATCTCTTGGATACGCCCTTCATTAAAGCCCTGTTGTTCGCGAGCGGCATGATACTCAGCGTTTTCCTTCAGATCGCCGTGGGCGCGTGCTTCAGCAATTGCTTGAGTTATCTCTTGGCGCAACGAACCCTTACGGTGAGCCAATTCCTCCCGCAATGCTTCCGCTCCGCGCACTGTCATTGGCGTGGACATAACACTAACCCTGCATAAGTCGCCTGTGTAGATCCTGCAAGCTGCGAACTTGCTCTCCCTGACCCTGGCGGATGGCGATACAAAAGGCCTCTCCACCAGTCAAGGTCGTGGTGTAACACACCTTGTTCTGCAACGCGAGGCGACGAATAACCGCCGAGTCCGCAATGGACTGCCGCCCCTCGGTGGTATTAATAATCAGGTCTATTTGTTCATTTTTCAACATATCAGATACGTCGGGGCGACCCTCATTAACCTTTTGAATTTTTTGGCACTCAATGCCTGCAGCGACTAAACATCGCTGCGTTCCCGATGTCCCAACGAGAGAAAATCCCAGCGCAACCAATTCTTTGGCAACGTCGAGCAATTGATCTTTGTCTGAATCTTTGACACTAAGAAATGCTCTTCCACCATTAGGCAAAACATCACCAGCACCTAAAGAAGCCTTGGCAAAGGCTTCGCCAAAAGAGTCGCCAACGCCCATAACTTCGCCTGTCGATTTCATTTCTGGCCCCAAGATCGGGTCTACGCCTGGAAATTTGTTGAACGGAAAGACCGACTCTTTAACGTGAAAGGTCTTGGGGACAATTTCCTGTGTGAACTGTAGATCGACCAAACTCCTACCAGCCATGCAGCGCGCTGCAACTTTAGCCAGCGATTCGCCAATGCACTTAGACACAAACGGTACCGTACGCGACGCGCGAGGATTGACTTCCAAAACGAAAACGTCATCACCCTGTACCGCCATCTGCACATTCATCAGGCCCACCACCTGCAGCTCCACCGCAATGTCTTTTACCTGCTGCCGTATGACATCCTGAATAGGCATTGGCAGGTTGTAGGGCGGCAACGAGCACGCCGAATCGCCGGAATGCACGCCTGCCTGCTCAATATGTTGCATGATTGCGCCAATAACGACCTGCTTGCCATCGCAAACGGCATCTACGTCCACCTCTACGGCCTGATTCAAATAACGGTCAAGCAACACCGGTGCATCATTCGACACATCTACTGCAGACTGCATGTATTGACTGAGTTCATCGTCGTTATAAACGATTTCCATCGCCCGCCCACCGAGCACGTATGACGGTCTAACGATAATTGGATAACCAATTTCTGCCGCACCGGCTAATCCTTGCTCTAAGCTAGAAGCCAATCGATTAGACGGCTGACGCAGGGACAATTTTTCAACCAACTGCTGAAAGCGCTCGCGGTCTTCAGCGCGGTCAATTGCGTCAGGGCTAGTGCCGATAATGGGCACGCCGCGCGCCTGCAGATCTCGCGCGAGCTTAAGCGGCGTCTGGCCACCAAACTGCACGATTACGCCCTTCGGTTGCTCTACATCAACAATCGCCAACACATCTTCTAAGGTTACCGGCTCAAAATAGAGTCTGTCTGATGTGTCGTAGTCGGTAGAAACGGTTTCCGGATTACAATTCACCATGATGGTTTCGTAACCGTCTTCGCGCATTGCCAGAGCCGCATGCACGCAACAGTAGTCGAACTCTATACCTTGACCGATTCGGTTCGGGCCACCGCCCAGCACAATGATTTTGTCTCTCGACGAGGGGTTCGCTTCGCACCCTTCTTCGTAAGTGGAATACATATAGGCACTGCTGACCGGGAACTCAGCCGCACAGGTATCGACGCGTCGATACACCGGTGTTACGCCATGAGATTGGCGCGCCTCCCGAACTGTATCTTGGTGGACGCCCAATAACTGCCCCAACCGCACATCTGAAAACCCTTGCTGCTTCAGTCGCCGCCAATGCATGGCATCCAAGTCGGTGGCCGTCATACCCTCCAGCGCTTGTTCAGCAGCAACGAGATCTGCGATTTCAGCAAGAAACCACGGGTCGATCTTCGTGTAGTCGAACAGATCCTCTTGGCTCATGCCTATTCGCAGCGCGTCCGCCACGTACCATAGACGATGGGCGCTGGGATTTTTAAGCTCGCGCTTTAGTACGCTGCGCCATTCCGAGTCTTGCTTGTCGACTACGCTGTCCAAGCCAACAAACCCAACTTCTAAACCGCGCAACGCTTTTTGCAGAGACTCTTGGAACGTCGCGCCAATCGCCATGACCTCGCCGACAGACTTCATTTGCGTGGTCAACCGGCTGTCGGCCTGAGGAAATTTTTCGAAGGTAAAGCGCGGCACTTTCGTCACCACATAGTCGATCGTGGGCTCAAACGAGGCCGGCGTCACGCCCCCTGTAATGTCATTCGCCAACTCATCGAGGGTGAAACCGATCGCCAACTTTGCCGCCACCTTAGCAATAGGAAACCCGGTCGCTTTAGAGGCTAATGCTGACGACCTCGACACCCGCGGATTCATCTCAATAACAACAATGCGACCATCATCGGGATTAATAGCAAATTGAACATTCGATCCGCCTGTTTCAACCCCGATCTCACGCAAAACCGCCAGCGAGGCATTACGCAACAGTTGATACTCTTTGTCAGTGAGGGTTTGCGCAGGTGCAATCGTAATGCTGTCGCCCGTATGCACACCCATGGGATCCAGGTTTTCGATGGAACAGATGATGATGCAGTTGTCGTTGCGGTCCCGCACCACCTCCATTTCAAATTCTTTCCAGCCCAGCAAAGACTCATCGATCAGCAGTTCAGAGGTCGGCGACAGATCCAACCCACGAGTGCAGATCTCAACAAACTCCTCACGGTTATAGGCTATGCCACCACCGCTGCCGCCCATGGTGAAGGACGGACGTATCACACAGGGGAAACCCAATTGACTTTGCACTTGCAGGGCTTCTTCAAGACTGTGCGCAATCGCCGATCTTGGCGTGTTCAGACCGATCGACTTCATCGCGCGATCAAAACGTTCGCGATCTTCGGCTTTGTCGATGGCGTCCTGACTGGCGCCAATCAACTTAACCCCGTATTTTTCTAAAACCCCTTCGCGCACCAAATCCAGCGCACAATTCAATGCGGTCTGCCCACCCATGGTCGGCAGCAAGGCGTCGGGGCGCTCTACTTCAATAATCTTAGCCACCGTCGTCCATTCCACAGGTTCGACGTAGGTCGAATCCGCCATGGCGGGGTCGGTCATAATTGTCGCTGGATTCGAGTTGACCAGAATTACCCTTAAGCCCTCATCTTTCAGGGCCTTACAGGCTTGGGCACCAGAGTAATCAAATTCGCAGGCCTGACCGATGACAATAGGGCCAGCGCCAACAATCAATACGCTTTGAATGTCCGAACGTTTAGGCATCTTTGGCTCCTGCCATATTCAAAGCCCGCTCCGCCATCATCTGGGTAAATTGGTCAAACAAGTGTTCGCAATCCTGCGGACCAGGGCTCGCTTCTGGATGACCTTGAAAGCCAAACGCTGGCACATCGGTGCGCGACACGCCTTGCACTGTGCCGTCAAATAACGAGGTGTGCGTGCAGGCGAGATTATCTGGCAAGCTGCCAGCGTCGACAGCAAAGCCATGGTTCTGGCTGGTAATCATCACCGCGCCGGTCGCGAGGTCCTGTACCGGGTGATTAGCGCCATGATGGCCATGCGACATTTTCATCGTCTTGGCACCGCTGGCGAGCGCCAACAGTTGATGGCCTAGGCAGATACCAAAAATCGGTAGTTGCTGCACCAGTAGTTAAGCTAATTGCCGAAGCCGTTATTCACGATATACCACATCACACGACACTAGACTTTAATAAAGTTGCTGAATTAACAGCACCTAAACCAGATATTATTAGTGCATATGATCTTGAAAAAATGCCTGATCTGCGTGGATGGCCAGCTATGGATGCATTGACCGTTCTTGAAAGCTTAGGCATTGAGGTAATGCTTTTAGGGAAGGGTAAGGTAAAGCGGCAATCGCAACGACCAGGAGAAACTCTTAGCAAAACAAAAAAAGTAATACTAACTTTATCATGAAACAGCTAAAAGACATATTGTTTGGTGTCTCCTTGCAAACCGTCTCGGGAAGTACTGCTATTCAAATTAGCGGTATTGCTTTTGATTCTAGATCCGTTACCCAACAATCTCTTTTTGTAGCAGTCAAAGGCATACACCAAGATGGACATACGTACATTAACAATGCCGTTGATAACGGGGCAGTAGCTGTTTTGTGTGAACATATTCCAGACATTTTGATTGATAAGGTTGTTTATATGTCATGTGAAAACACACGCCAAGCCTTGGCAACAGTAGCTTCACAATGGTACAACACACCAAGCAAAGCTTTGAAACTAATTGGTATAACAGGAACAAATGGAAAAACTTCAGTTGCAACCATGGCATATCAGCTTTTTGATAAGATGGGTTTTGCAACCGGTTTATTATCTACTGTCGAGATTAGAATTATTAAAAAAATTTTTCCTAGCACACACACAACACCTGATTCCCTGACAATAAACAAGAATTTAAGAGATATGGTAGATGCTGGCGTTACACATTGTTTTATGGAAGTATCATCACATGGTATAGACCAAGATCGAATAGTCGACCTTTACTTTTCTGGAGGTTTATTTACCAATCTTACACACGATCACTTGGATTATCATAATGATTTTAAATCGTATCGAGATACTAAAAAAATATTCTTTGATAAACTTGGGACTACTGCTTTTGCGCTTTCCAATGCAGATGATAAAAATGGGCGTTATATGCTGCAAAACACGAAAGCTTCTAAATATTTCTTTGGTTTAAAGTCATTTGTTGATTT
>PBQQ01000075.1 GCA_002725095.1 Gammaproteobacteria bacterium | reverse complement strand
CTTCAGGCTTCTCCAACAGCGTTATTCTGCCAGCGTATACGTTGTTGAATATGACTCTTGGTTGGGAATCCGAGTCTTGGAACGTGTCTTTGACGGGTAAAAACCTAACGGATGAGCGTTACTTCCGTGCTAACTTCCCGAACCTCTTTGGCAGCGCCATTGTTTTACCAGAGTTGCCACGCCACTTCTTGGCGAAGGTTCAGTACACCTTCTAAGCTAGTGGTACTTGAAGAGATAAAAAGCGGCTCACAACGGGCCGCTTTTTCTATGCGCGCTATAAAAATACGAATTTCGCGGCGAACACCAGAGCGACGACAAGCACCGCGGCGGGCACTTCTTTGGCCCGGCCCGCGAGCAGCTTGATCACCACATAGCTGATGAAACCGACACCGATGCCATTGGCCACAGAAAAGCTCAACGGCATAACCAGCGCGGTAATAATGGCTGGGGTCGACTCCGTGATGTCTGGCCAGTCAACGTCGACCAAAGTTTGCGCCATAGACGCCGACACAAAAAGCAGTGCGGCCGCTGCCGCATAGGCAGGAATGCTTTGTGCAAGGGGCGCTAAGATCAGACACAGCAGAAAAGCGACGCCAACGACCACGGCACTTAGCCCGGTGCGTCCGCCACTTTCCACGCCCGCCGCACTCTCGATAAACGAGGTGGTTGAAGACGTGCCGAGCAGCGCACCCACCGCGGTGGCGCTTGAGTCCGCCAGCAAGGCGCGGCCAAGGCGCGGCAATCGCCCGGCGTCGTCCATCATCTTGCCGCGCGTTGCAACGCCGACCAGCGTGCCGGCAGTATCGAAAACGTCCACTAGCAACAGGGTCAGCACCACACTGAGCATCGAGATATCCAGCGCTGCAGCGATGTCCAATTGCATAAATACTGGAGCGGCTGAAGGGGGTGCAGACGCCAGCCCAACAAAGTCGGCTTGGCCGCTGAGCCAGCCGATCACCGACACCAGTACCATGCCGAGAATCACCGCACTGCGATAGCCGCGCGCGGCCATGGCGGTAATCGCAAAAAAGCCGGTAAAGGCCATAAGTGGACCAAAAGAGATCAGATTACCAAGGGTGACAAAGGTGGCGGCATTGGCGTCGACAATGCCGGCGTTTTTCATAGCGATAAAGGCCAGAAAAAAGCCAATGCCCGCCGCCATACCGAGCTTCAGATTGCGTGGAATGGAGTTTATTAACCAAGCGCGAATAGGCAGCAAACTGATCAGAATAAATATAATGCCCGACAGAAAAACCGCGCCTAAGGCCGTTTGCCAAGGATGCCCAGAGCCGATGACCACCGCGTAGGTAAAAAATGCGTTCTGACCCATGCCCGGCGCTAGACCAATGGGGTAATTCGCGAGCAAGCCCATAACCAATGAGCCAAACGCAGCCGCACAGCAGGTGGCGACAAATACCGCGCCAAAGTCCATGCCCGCGTCTGAGAGAATTAACGGGTTCACAACCGTGATGTAGGCCATGGCCAAAAAAGTAGTGAGGCCTGCCGTGACTTCGCGCGATAGATTAGTGCCGTTTGCCGACAAACCAAAGAAGCGATCAACAGAGCTGAGCATAAAAAACCTTAGAGCAACCGGCCTGAACTTGCTGGAACAAGACAGAGAATCCGGATTAATGATTAAAGAAAACGCCGAGCATTAGACCAAAACAGCGCGTCAAAAAGCATTGGCGTATGTGACTGTGTTGACGCACAAGCGCAATCAACAGGGTCTGATCATAAGTCAATGTTTGGGCCTAAGACGAGGTAAAAAGTATTTGCGCCCGCCGGTATAAAAACACCTCTGGCTCAGTCGACGCTCAGAAGCAGTTCCTCGTTCCTGCGGCGTTCAAGCCATTGTTGATCAACAGGCAGCCTAGAACTTACTTGGTCGCCTGGCGCGACGACCCTCCAAAAAGGCGTGATGTTTTCGATCTCGCTGCCCGACTCAAGCTGCTCCAGTGCGGCCTCTGCGACCAACCGTAAAAAGATGGCTGTGGTGAGTGGGCAGGTGGCGTCGCAGTCGTGTTCTATGGCCAGATCGGCGCGCAATTCGGGCATTGAAATGAATTGGCCTACCGGCAATTGGTTAACGTAGTCGTTGACGATTTTTGGCGTCGCGACAAACATCGAGCTACCTGCGTTTAGGCCAGCAAAGTCGGTTTTTAAAACGACGCGTTTCGACGACTTAGCTCGATTTAGGCGTTCTGTTGCGGTTTGGCCCATGGCCTGTCCTTAGTTTTGTCTCTGACTCGAATATGTGGTTATCGCTTCGAGACGGTTTTTAGAATTAATAGAACGATGACTGAAAGCGTCACGGGCAGCAACATCAGGTACAGCAATAATCCCAGCCAAAACACCGCTTTGTGCCCGCGCGATGCGCTTTCGCAGCGCGTGTATTGGTCACCGAAGTGCCCGGCGGAATACAGATGGGGGTAATCCACCAGCTGGTCGTGCATACGCCTTACCCAGCCACGAAATTCGTTTAATTCAGGATCCTCCAACATGGCGGCAATGAGCGGTTGATAGGGAATGCTGAAATGGCACTGCACAATGCCAAATTGCTGAACGTCTAAAATTCCGGGCGCATCGCCGGCCAAGAAGGGTTGGGTTTTGAGTCGGTCGTTTACCGGCCTGAATTGGTCCGCAAAGTCAGCAGGGTCTTGTGGTTTTAATCGCCATACCCCGAGCCGTATCAGCGAATAAAAGAATATGGAAACCAGTGGTCTGAGCAGTTGTCGGATAAACCGCATGCGGCTTGATCCGTGGCGTAATTTGATCGACGCAAAGGCGTTGAAGAAGGTCAGAGTGCTGTCGGTGCGGTGCAGCACGCCTTGCCACGTCGCTGCAACCATGTCTCGGTCTTGTTTGCTGGCCGCCTCGAACCCGATGATTTCTAAGATGGTGGCCGACTCGGTTTGCCACTGGCCGTTCACATGCAGCGCCGGCATGCGTATGCCCGATTGCATCAGCTTCGGCACGCTGGGTAGCGGGGTTAGGTCGCATTCTTGGCGGTTTAAGTGTAGCCCCATTAATACGGCCTGCACCCATGGTGAATGGTCAACGCCGTAGATTCGATAGCGGCAAGGGTTTGGGTTCATATATGTTGGTCGAAAAGCTGCGCAGCATCAGGACGGCCATGATCTCGCGCGAGCGCAAATATTTAAAGCCTGATCGACTAACAGCGCTTATGGTTTGGGCAATCACGAGAGTGATACGGGGGGTCGAGACAGGGATTGGGCGAACAACAATGGAGAGAAGTTATGGCGGCGCATTTGGAAATACCGGATGAAAACGTGGCGGTTATGGAACAATTCGCGCGCGACAACGCGCAGCCGATCGTCATGGTTAACCTAATGAGCCTGCGCGAAATTGCCGAATACGAGGCTGAGGGGTTTGCAAACTGCTCGGGGTCCGAGGCCTTTGCACGCTACACACAAGAGTCATCAGAGGTTCGCCAGCAAGCGGGCGCAAAACTTATTTGGTCCGGAAAAGCGCTGCACATGCCCATTGGGCCGGCTGAGAAGACGTGGGATATGGTAGCGCTGGTTGAGTACCCAAGTGCCAGAGCCTATCTGGACATGAAATCAACAGCAGCCTACCAAGCGGCGCGGTTGCACAGGCGGGCGGCGTTGTTGGATTCGCGACTGATCATGACCGCGCCGAACGCGTAACACCGGCTGTTGGATGTAATGATCGGAGTGGAATGGACGTTAATTTTTTACCGGTGCAGTTGGCAGCCAGTTTTTTATAATGCCTTGCATAGGTTGAACGGGGGATAGTATGAAAAACACATATCGAGTGCTGTTGGTTTCGGTAGTCGTTTCGTTGTTGGTGACAACTAACGGCGGCTGCGCCGATGGTGATCGGGGAGCCAGCGGCCAAGTCGCCACGGACTCTGAGCGGCAAACCAAAGCGCCCGTGCGGGCCGTCCGGGGGGCATCGGATTCAGGCCGCCAACGCAACGCTTACTTTGGTGATCTGCATGTTCATACCACCTATTCCATGGATGCCTTTCAGTTTGGCACTCTGGCCACCCCCGATGACGCATACCGCTACGCTCAAGGTGCAGCGATCAAACATCCAGCGGGCTTCGATGTACAACTCGACAGGCCGTTGGATTTTTACGCGGTAACAGACCATGGTTTCTTTCTTGGTGTGGTTAGCGCAGGTGCCGATACCTCATCGGAAGTCTCCAAGTACCCTGCTATGGAATCGATTCATAACCTTAATGCGGCGGAAAATCTGACTTTCGAAAGTATCCCGACACGCAACTTTCGCGATTGGATAAGAGACTTCTTATTCGCTATGGCCCGTTCTAAACCTTTACAGGCGGAGGTGGCGAGCATCATGCGCTCCACTTGGGCGGACGAAATACGCGCGGCGGATCGCCACTATGAGCCGGGTACGTTCACCACCTTCGCGGCCTACGAGTTCTCAACGACCAAGCCAGATGGCGGCAGTCTCCATCGCAATGTGATCTTCCGTGGCACCGACGACTTGCCAGCCGAGCCATTCAGCCGGCTTGATTCGCTGGATCCCGCTGACCTTTGGAATTGGATGGATGGTTTGCGCGACAAAGGGATCGAGAGTCTGGCGATCCCACATAACTCCAACAAGTCCAACGGGCAGATGTTCCAACTGACTACTTGGGCGGGTGACCCAATGACGCTAGAGCACAATGAACAGCGCATACGCAATGAACCGTTGGTTGAAATCACCCAGGTGAAAGGAACTTCGGAGACCCACCCGGCGCTGTCTTTGAACGATGAGTGGGCGGGTTTTGAAATCGACCCCTATGTGGCTGGCGGCGGGCCATTAACGAAAGGAAAGCCGTCAGGCGGCTATGTGCGTGATGCGCTAAAGAATGGTCTGCACTTAGCAGGGCAGGGTTTCGGTAATCCGTTTAAGTTCGGGTTCATTGGGTCTTCTGATACCCATACCGGTGCTGGATCGTTCGTCGAAGAAAGTTACTTTGCCAAGGTGGGCCTGCTGGACGCCACACCTGCGCTTCGCGGATCGATACCTATTAATGACGATGATGTTAAGACCTTAGGTCTTGCTGAGGCGGATGCGTCGTCCTTTTATACAGCTCCGGATGGGAGGCGTTATCTGCAGCGCGCCTCATCGGTCTATGGCGCATCAGGTCTGGCGGCTGTGTGGGCGGAAGAGAACACACGAGAGGCCATATATGACGCGTTCCTCCGCAAGGAGACATTTGCAACATCCGGCCCACGCATCCGCGTACGTTTTTTCGCCGGATCTGGCCTCGATGCCTCGATGTTGGATAAACAAGGTGGCATGTCTCGCGCATACGCCCAAGGCGTATCTATGGGCGGAGATCTGCTGGTGGAGTCAAGAGCAGCGCCTTCATTTCTTGTCTGGGCAGTTCGGGATGCGCTGTCCGCACCGTTGCAACGCGTACAAATTATTAAGGGCTGGCTGGAGGATGGCAAAACCCATGAACGCGTCTTTGACGTGGCGTGTTCAGACGGCTTGACGGTCGATCCGGTTACCCACCGTTGTCCGGATAACGGCGCAAAAGTGAATCTGGCCGATTGTGCTATATCGGCAGATCGTGGGGTGGAAGAGCTCAAAACACATTGGCGCGACCCAGAATTTAATGCAAAACAACAGGGCTTCTACTACGCGCGGGTGCTGGAAAACCCCACGTGCCGATGGTCTACATGGGATGCCTTACGCGCGGGTGAAAGGCCGCGCCCAGATCTGGCTAGCACTATTCAAGAGCGTGCCTGGTCATCGCCGATTTGGTTTGGCGGGTCGGATAACAGCGAAGAACGTTTGGATTGACTACGCCCACATAGTGAACTGTATTTTAGGCCTCCGGGTGTGATTCCGACCCATAACACTCCAGCGATGCATACGGCCTGAGCAATATCACGTACCATTGGGGAAGAAAAAAGGAGAACCCAATGGCTAAAGCTTTTATGGCCTATCCAGAGCTTCGAAATCCATTTGACGCTCAAGAAATTCATCCTGAGGGCTGTGCAACGGTGCTTTATCAGGGCAAGACAATCACCCTAACCGAAACAGGCGCCGGCGACGGGCTTTTGATTAACCCCGAAGACCTCCGGCAGATCAATGGCTTCGAAATAAAGCCAGAAGGCGCATGTTTCAGAGATCTGTGCATTCCGTTGAGTGATCAATTATTGATTGAGCAAGACGGACAGAAATGGTTCAACTTAACGGCCTTTGCAGATGTGCTCGGCCAACCCTACGTTGCGGATCAATCGGCGGGCGTCTGGAGCTTTGCGGAAATTCCAGCAAAGCGCGCAAACATGCTGGTTGATGCCATGGCGCCAGACATTGAACTCGTCGACCGTGAAGGCGAAGTGGTAAGACTGGCTGATCTAAAGGGTAAAAAAGCGCTTATTGTTACATGGTCGTCGTGGTGAGGATGCTTCCTTGACGTGCCCGTGTGGCAACGTATTTACGAAGAAATAAATGATCCTGACTTTGTCCTAATTTGTGCCGCTCAGGACACTGGCGGTGAAGCCGCAGCGGGCCCGATTTTTGATGCCGCTAAGGCAACGTATATACAGGTCGTCGATGAAGACCACTTGGTTAGCAGTGCTTTTAATTTTGTCAACGTACCCTCAGCAGCATGGATTGATGAGGATGGCCGTATTGTGCGAATTGACGAGGGCACATATGCCAAGGTGCACGAACTGGGCGTGGGTGATCAATCAATTTCCTTCGGCACGAATGTGTATGAAGGCGCACTAAAAGATTGGATAGCTAACGGTGCGCAGAGCAAGCATGTGCAATCTGCAGCAACAGTGGCTGGCAACATCCGCAATCACTCGAATGACCAACAAAAAGCCGATGCGGCTTTTTGCTTGGGTAACCTGTTCCGTAGGTTTGGCATGGGCGCCAAAGCAGACCATTACTGGCAGCTAGCCGCTGATCTAAACCCTGATAGCGTGAACTTTATTCGTCAGAATTTAACCTTGTCGGACGAAGGTTCTGCGGGTGAGCAATTCAGGGCCATGCGCGAAGAATTTGAACGCACCGGCAGGGACTACTATCGCCCCATGGATATCGAGAGTTAGAAAATAATTTGAGGGATTGTGCAAACTTGGGAGAAGCCCAAAAGGCCCAGAGGGAGGAGGGCTTTTTCATGAAAAACCAACAGATTTTGTTTGTGCTCGCGTTTGCTCTGAGCGCCTGCGGTGAGGCCGAAAGTCCGTCGGAGACTCTCGATGGCGCGACTCAGCCGGCGCCCGTGGTAACCAATGAGCTCACCGTACAACCTGCACCGAATCCCAACAAGAATGCGTATTTCGGCGATTTGCATGTGCACACTGAAAATTCTTTTGATGCGTATACGTTTGGCACCATCGCAACGCCTGACGACGCATACAAATATGCTCAGGGTGAAGCCATTCCTCATCCAACGGGCTATCAAATCCAACTGAGTCGCCCGTTGGATTTTTATGCGGTAACAGACCATGCAATGTTCTTGGGACTCCTGAAAGAGGCGGCCGATACGAACTCAAAATTTTCCCGTTATGACTTTACTAAACCGCTGCATGGGCTCAATGACTCGGTAAGCAATAACATGTTCTCGGTTTTTTCGAGAAGCGGTCTGTTTCGGCCGTTTGGCAGACAAGTTAATGATGGTCTGCAGAAAGGCACAATCGACAAGTCGTTGGTTGAAAATGTCGGGCGGTCTGTCTGGCAAAAGACCATAAAGGCAGCTGATGACGCGTATAAGCCTGGCTCGTTTACAACGTTTGCAGGGTACGAATACACCTCCTCGGTTGATCTGTACGAAAAATATTTACATCGGAATGTTATTTTTCGAGACACTAAAAATTTACCTGGAAGACTGTTCTCCAGAATGGACAGCCAAGATCCGGAAAAGCTTTGGGCATGGATGGACGGGCTTAGGGAGAAGGGCGTAGAGAGTCTGGCGATACCCCATAACTCTAACATTTCCGGTGGTGCGGCCTTTCCGCTCAAGGACTACGACGGCGGTCCCATAGACGACGAATACACCAAGAGGCGCATTCTGAACGAGCCGCTGGTTGAAATTACGCANGTNAAGGGCACGTCAGAAACCCACCCGTTACTNTCNAAAAACGATGAATGGGCAGNTTTNGAAGTGTCGACGGGTCACNAGGGTGAACAGATTCGGAGCAACTTAGATGGGAGTTATGTAAGAGACGCGTATTTGCGAGGGTTGAGCTTTTCCGCGCAGGGCATAACTAATCCNTACAAATTTGGCGTTATAGGATCGAGTGACACTCATGTTGGGGGTGGCTCCGATAATGAGGAAGTGTACTTCTCAAAAATTGGCCTGTTAGACGGTACTGCTGAGTTAAGGGGGTCTATTCCGTTCAACAAGCTTTACGGAACTGTTTTGAGTTTGGCCAAGCCTGAATTTCTTGCAGAGGGGGAGGAAAATAAAAGGTATTTAGCCGCCAGTCCTCGGCTTATTCATTTCTCTGCCTCTGGTCTCGCCGCGGTGTGGGCGGAAGAAAATACTCGGGAAGCAATTTATGACGCGCTACGACGCAAAGAAACCTTTGCCACCAGCGGCCCAAGAATCAAAATCCGGTTTTTCGCGGGCTATGATCTGGCAGCAGCCGATTTAAATGACGCTGGTCTTTTAGAGAATTTGTACGCCAAAGGCCGGCCCATGGGTGGAACAATCAGTCTGCAGCAAGACAAAACGCCGTCTTTCTTTGTCTGGGCGACCGCAGATCCTTTAGGCGCGCCCCTGCAAAGGCTGCAAATTATCAAAGGCTGGCTTGAAGACGGCGAAAAGAAAGAAAAAGTCTATGACGTCGCCTGTTCTGATGGCTTGAGCGTCGATCCGGAAACGAGCCGTTGTCCGGATAATGGCGCCTTCGTTGATTTAAAAGATTGCTCAATCAGTGCCAACAACGGCGATAAGGAGATCAAGACCGTTTGGCAGGATCCCGAATTTCTGCCAAATCAGGAAGCCTTTTATTATTCGCGAGTGCTGGAAAACCCTGTGTGCAGGTGGTCGACTTGGGATGCTGTTCGAGTTGCAGAAACGCCTAGGTCTGATATCCCCGCAACCATTCAAGAGAGAGCTTGGTCGTCACCCATTTGGTTTAATTAGGTATGGTCGCTCAGGCGTTTCTCAGCCCGTTCGAAATGCGTTTGCGCGCGTCTAACCGTCAGGGATATAAGCGCCATTCGTGGCAGCTGTAACATAAGCCTTGAGTTTCCCCCTAGTAGGTATGGATTGGGTTAAACGATCTCAGACCTGATTGGAAAACATGAGCGATAAAGAATTAATCTATCTCATTATGAGGCCCTCACAGGATCACCTGAGAAGGGAAGATGGTGGAGGCGGCGGGAGTTGAACCCGCGTCCGCTGATTCGCCGCTATTGGCTCTACATGCTTAGAGTCCGTCTATTAATTTAGCGTCCAGTGACCCGACGGTCAGGGTACTTTCAGCGATCCCGATTGGTTTTAACGGTTCAGCCCCGGGCGAGACATCCGCGCGATCTTGCTGCTTTGCCGTCCATTTCTCCTAGCAAGAAACGAATCATGGACGTAAGCGGGTTTTTTAGGCCGCTAGTGCGTAGTTTTCGTCGTTGGCAACTATAAAAGTTACAGCGATTGTTTTACGAGAGTCACTACCCTCTCGGCATGCACCGCAAGTTTTGATATCCGCGTCGAAACCATGTCGCCCCCAAATTTTTGAGGCGCTATTGCTGAGCGCGTATTTGACTTGCTGTTTTATCGCTCCGTCAAAACAAAGTGGCGGCATGATAGCACGCCACTTTGTTTTCAGAGGATCAAATCTCGAAGTTAAATTTCAGCCCGTAGTTTCGTCCAGGCAGAGGCACTTCGTTTTTCACGAAAGACGTGTGATTTCTAGCGACCTCGTCCAGAAGGTTGTTGCCAAAAATAGACACGTTAAGAGACGGCCCGCCTGCAAGGTCAAATGACTTTGTCATCGAAAAATCGAGCATTTGGTAACCGTCTGTAGCTGTTCCATTAGTGGCCACCCGCGTCTGCTCTTCGACGTCTTTCAGGCGCAAGCTGGCGTAGATAGACTCACCGCCGTAGGCGACCGAATAGATGTTTCGTGCCGGCGCGATTCTTGGAACATCGCTACCGTCAGCAAGCTCACCAATCACAGTGTCCCGAGCATAAGCCAATTTGACGACTCCCGAGGCCAGGTCAAACGATTTGCTAAGTTCGAGCTCATAACCGTTGAAGTCNGCGTCTTGCTGTTTGTACTCTGCCATNNTCAAGCCACCATGATCGTCATCGTGATCCTCNTGCTCTTCTTCGGTCTCATCCACCAAATAGATGAAATCGTCCACCGAGCAGTTGAAAAAAGTCAGAGAAGCTGAATAGCCGTTAGCCGCATAATTAAAAGCGATATCAAAGTTGTTGTGAGTCTCCGTGCCTAGAGTAGGGTCCCCGACTTCAAAACGACCGGTCGCTAGATGAGGGCCATTCATAAACAGCTCCGATGCGGAAGGCGCGCGATTAACCCGTGCGCCACCTGCAGTAATGCTGAATGCATCGCCGAAATCTCTGCCGATTGAGGCGGCAAAACTGATCATTTCTGTGCTGTAGGAGTGTTGCGTAACTTCACCCTCGTGCTCTTCTTCATGCTCCTCTTCATCGTCATGATGCTCCTCTCTCTCGGTGATCGACCCATCCTTCTCGATGGTTTCGATACGGGCGCCGAAATCGAAATTCACGTTCGTGAAGTCCTTAGACAAGTAGTAGCCGAATGAATTTCCCGAAGCGTCGACTGGGTTCATGAAAGCTTCTTCGCCTATTATGGAGGTGTCTTCGTCAACCATGTTGAAAACGATGTTTTGGTTAAAANTGTCGTTATCAAGATTCACCACGACCCGCAGTTCGCGTGAGTNGTTGGAGAAGGTTGTTGGCGCNTGCTCGTCTTCGTGCTCGTCTTCGTGCTCGTCTTCNTGNTCGCCNCCATGACCTGCTTCTTCGGCATGTTGTTCAGTGTGCGAATAGTCGGAGTCACGNAAGGTGAAGGACATTTTATTGATCGGGCCCAGATCTAAGTTGAAAGAACCGTCGATATCAAAGCTCTTTGACTCGGTGTTTGAAAAAATTCGCTCGCCTTCGTGTTCGTCGCCGTGCTCGTCTTCATGTTCGTCGCCGTGCTCGCCTTCATGTTCGTCTTCATGTTCGTCTTCGTGCTCGTCTTCGTGCTCGTCTTCGTGCTCGTCTTCATGTTCGTCGCCATGCTCATCGCCATGGAAAGGAATGCCANAGACACTCTNTATATTTGAGTAAGAAATGCCTAAATGGCCCCAGTCGCCAACCTTGGAGACGCCGAGCTTATGGGATCGCGATGTGAAGTCTGAGTTCTCCAGAAAGCTGGGGTTTTCATCCTCATGCTCNTCTTCTCCCTCGTGGTCTTCCTCATCGTGGTGTTCTTCTTCTGAGTGCAGAATAGCGCCGCTGGGGATGTCGAAATTGCCATAGCTCTCATCCTTAAAGCTGTAGGTCAGATTCAGACCGTTAATATTGCCGCGGTATGACAGTGAGCCTGACGATCCGTCATTGACTGTCTGGGTTTCCGCGCCAATGCGCAGCGCGCTCTCGGTCAAATCGGTCCGCGGGATGGCGTTATCCACGATATTGATGATGCCTCCCGCGGTGCCGCTGGCATACAGTAGTGAAGAGGGTCCCTTGGCAATTTCTATTTGCTGGACATTAGATAGGTCGACCTCGTTGAGGTGGTCGGCGCCGATGCCAGAGACATCTCTTATAGGCACACCATTCGACAGGATTTTTACTCTGTCGCCCGACAGGCCGCGAATGATCGGTTGACCAACGGCCGCGCCGTAATCGCTGGACGAAATGCCAGCATAGTCATCCAGGGTTTCACCAAGGCTTTGGCTCGCCCCCTCATTGATGGAACCGCCATCGATGACTAAAGAGTGTTTTTCGATCTGAGTCGAACGCACGTAAGAAGAGGNGACAACCACCTCGTTGATGATTTGCGCCTCATCGTCGCCATGAGCAACGATAGGTGCGGACAAATAGCACAGCGACAGAGTCATCAGTGCAAATGGACTAAATTTTTTCATGTTTTTACCAACAAGCTAATGCCGCATTATTGCGGCGTTTATGGCGCAGGCGTTTGGCGCCTTCCTTTAACTAACGGGGTCGAGGGCTTGTTGGCTGATCGGTGGTGCTCGGGCGAGGTAGAACTCGTCTAAATCGATTAAAACAACTCTCAGGGCAGCGTTTGCAACCTCTGAAGACGACTTTTGGAGGAACGAGTCAATGCCGGCAGAATCAGTTGCAGGCGAATGATCANTAGTAGCACATGCNGCGCAGGAGTGCTCTGTTTCCCCTATGGCGCCATCGTCTGTGAGCGCGTTTTCGTATTGGTGATCGTGGGCGAGTGCAACACACTGGTGACACAAAAACGCTATTAGCAACAGGCCGTTAAGCCATCTGCGTCCGCCTAAGTTGTGCTGAAAGCGTGAGATCACAAGTTACTACCACCAGGAATGGGCGGGGATTCTACCGATAAAAAGGGGGCTGTAAAGGATTGGCGCTTGGCGTCCAAGTTGGTGTTCGCTCTCGGTGATATGATCCGCACAATGCTGTGCCGTACGTTTATCTTGTCTCTCGCTGTTGCACTGTCCGGTGTCGCGGTCTCGGCAATGGCTGCCGATCCTTTAGCGTCGATCGAAAAATCCGTCGTGTTGATCGAAAAAGGTGAGCACAGTCTTGCTCGAAGTTACCTTGCGCCGGCTTTGGTGGATCCGCGTATTTCTTCGGTTGCCCGCTCGCGCGCTTACTACTTGCGGGGTTTTTCGTTTGCGTCGGTTGGTATGCCGGTATCTGCGTTGCGCGATTTCAATCGCGCATTGGAGTTTAACCCCGCTAATCCGGCTGCGCTATTTGCATTAGCACGGTTGCATTGGGACGGCGCCGCTGTTGAACAAAACGACACGCTGGCGCTCAGCTTGTTTGCCCAGGCGCATGAGTTAGGTCATGTCGGAGCTGATTTATTTATTGCGTTGGGCCATTTGTATGGGCGCGGTGTGGCTCAAAATACCGCGTTGGGGCGGGCGCGCTTGACGGCCCTAGCGGAAGGCGGCAACGCGTTGGCGATGTCTCATTTCGCGAGCAGTTTACGCGCTGACGGGGGGCGCCATGATGAGGCGGCAGATTGGTACCGCAAAGCTTCTGCAGCGGGCGATCCCAACGCGTTGGTGGCTTTAGCGTTCATGTATTTGGGCGGTGAATTAACCGCGTCAAATCGGTTAGATGAAGCGAATGCGCTGCTGCAACAAGCAGCCGCAGCAGGTTCAGATGTGGCCATGGTGCGTTTGGCACACCATTACTTATCGGGTATGGGGGTGCCCAAGGACTATAGAAAGTCGCAAGAGCTGTTTGCTGCTGCCTCGGCGCTGGGCAACACCGATGCTGATGTCGGGCTAGGCTATTTGTATCAAGCTGAACTGGTTGCCGTGCCGTTGGATCGATCTGCAGGCTTTTGGTATCAACGGGCTGCACACGCGGGCAATGTTGAAGGGCAGTTGCGCTGGGCGCGCATGTTGCTTGGCCAGAACCGGACTTTGCAAGCGAGGTCGTGGTTTGCGGCGGCGGCCCGGCAGAATAATGCGGCTGGCCATAATAATTTGGCGTGGCTATTGGCGACCTTCAGGGACGCCGGATTACGCGATGGTGCACGTGCGCTGGTCCATGCGCAGTTGGCTGTTGAGGCCCAGCCTTCTTCAACGCATTTGGACACCCTGGCGGCCGCCTACGCGGAAACTGGACAATTTGATCGGGCCGTGGAAACCCAACGCGAGGCGATCGCTGCACTGCTGGCGGCGGATATGGGTGAGCAAGTGGGGCTAGAACGGCGCCTGCAAGCGTATCAGCGCGCGCAACCGTGGCGGGAATAGCCGGTTTCTGGTACAAATCCGGCTTGGGAAGCGCTAACTGGAGAGTCCCTTGAGCATCGACCGTCGCCGTATCGAACAGGTCTTATTAGTCATCCGTGATCTCACTGAGCAAGGAAGAAAACAGCTGACACCCGCTGATGTGGCTGAGCAACTCAGGTCCGATAATTCACCTATTCCTGTGTGGCAACTGCGTGCTGATTTTTCGCATTTGGCTGCAGCAGGTAAAATCGAATTGGATCAAGAAACCGCGACGTGGCGGATAGGTTCTGATCAGTCGCTAGAGTATAAGAGCTGATATGAAAACCGAGGTCGACACCACCGCACTGCCGGCAATTAAAGCGCCGGGCCGAATCTGCATTCTTAAGTCGAAATGGTATCCCGAGCATGTCGAAAGTATGGCTCAGGCGTGCGAAACGATATTGCGTCAGGCTGGCTATGCAGACATCGAGCAACACACATTGCCGGGATCGCTAGAAATTCCGTTGGCCGCCCGAGATTTGCTTGCAGAGGATGTCACCAACAAGATTGACGCAGTGATATGTTTTGGGGTCATTGTTAAGGGCGATACGCTGCACTTCGAAATGATCAGCCAAGAGAGCATGCGCGGGTTGGGCCAAGTCATGCACGAATTTCGCCGCCCCGTGGTGGTGGAGATTTTGCCGGTATTTGATATCCAGCAAGCGATTGACCGCAGCAGTGATGACGAATTCAACAAGGGGATCGAAGCCGCGGTTGCGGCGCTGGAAATGATTCATTGGCGTCGAGGGGTGGTCGGCGCTGCTTAACGCACGGTGGTTTTAAATAGCCGCTGTTTGTCCCGTTGCCAATCCTTTTGTTTCAAGCTGTCGCGCTTGTCGTGTTGTTTTTTACCTTTGCCTAAAGCGATTTCGCATTTTACTTTATTGCCCTTCCAATACATTGCCAACGGCACAATCGTATAGCCTTTTTGTTGGCTGGCGCTGAACAATTGGGCCAGCTCCTTGGCATGCAATAACAGTTTGCGTACGCGCTGGGGTTCAGCGATCACGTGAGTCGAGGCGCTGAGTAACGGGGTTATGTTGCAGCCGGCCAGAAAGGCTTCGCCCTTATGCAGTTGCACGTACGCT
>PBQQ01000074.1 GCA_002725095.1 Gammaproteobacteria bacterium | reverse complement strand
GCGCCAGAACCTCACGGTATAGACCAACTCGCTTCGACCCCAATGTGGCGTCGCGGTAAGTGCAGTCTGACACTCGACACCAAGGATACGGCGCAGCGCGACACGTTAGAGGAACTGTTCGCAGGCGCGGATGTTTGTCTGGTTAATTGGCGTCCCCAAGCGCTCGAAACGCAAGCCTTAGACTTTGACCGTGTGCACGCGCGTCATCCCCATCTAATTTACTGTCATATTTCTGGCTTCGGCAGTCGTGGTCCAAAAGCAAACTATCCGGGGTACGAACATTTGGTCGCCGCGGCTTCTGGGCGCATGCAAGCGTTCGCTGGAATTTGTGATAGGGAGGGGCCTGTTTATTCAGCACTGCAAGTGGGTACCCATGCTACAGCTCAGTCAGCGCTGTCCGGTATTCTGGCCGCGCTGCTGGTCCGCGATGCAACGGGAGCCGGGCAGTTAGTAGAGACAAGTATGCTGCAAGGCATGTTGCCCTACGAACAGGGGGCAATGATCGGGCGCCAGTTCCCAGAACGATTTGGGGCGATGTACCCGGAATTGCCGTCTAACGAACCGCCCATGCCGACACTGCACTATCATCCTGCTCAAGCTGGCGACGGTCGCTGGCTGCAGTTTGGCAATCTGTTGCCCCACTTGTTCGACAACTTCCTTATGGTGACTGATTTAATAGACATCATTGCTGATCCGGATTTTGAACCCACCCAGTTGGCTCTGCCGCCGGAAAAATATGAGCCGTTCCGCGACCGTATGCTTCGTCGTCTGCAGGATCGTCCCGCTGCAGACTGGATAAATGATTGCATCGCTAATGGCAGCGTGGTCGCCACGGTCTATCAAACAACACAAGACGCCCTTCAGGATCCTGACATCGTCGCCAATGGTCATGCGATCGATCAAGATGACGGCAGTATCCAGCTTGGCCCGCTTGCCAGAATGACGAAGACGCCGGCTCAACCGGGACCACCTTGTCGATCAGATGACGGCTTGTCTGAAAAATGGCGGAGTGACCCACGGCCGCGTCCACAAGTAAAAGATGCCGAGGGACTGCCGCTCGCTGGCCTCCGTGTTTTAGAAATTGCGACCATCATTGCAGCACCCTTAGGCGCGTCTTTTCTGGCTGATATGGGCGCAGAAGTTACAAAGATCGAACAGGTTAATGGAGACCCCTATAGGGGGTTGGCGATGGGGGTGGGCTCCGCCCGAGTGAATGCTGGCAAGCGCAGTATCAGTCTCAATTTGAAATCGCCGGAAGGACAGGCGATCGCGGTCAAACTTGCTGCTGAAGCAGACGTGCTTATCCATAACTATCGACCCGGCGTGCCGGAGAAGTTAGGCATTGGTTACGATCAGATTGCCGCTGTGAATCCAAATATCGTCTATCTGCAAGTAAATGGTTACGGTCCAGATGGCCCCGGTGCACAAAGACCGTCAACGCATCCGATACCGGGTGCTGCCATGGGTGGTGTGCTTTATCAAATGGGCGACCGCATTCCTGCAGAGCAACAAGACATTCCAGCTTTACGGACTTGGACCAGACGGTTAATGCGCGCTAACGAATTGAACCCGGATCCGAACACCGCGATGGTGGTCTGCTCCTCGGCGCTTCTGGGTTTGAATGCGCTCAAACAAACGGGTGAGGGTCAGCGCATCTTAATCGATATGTTTGGCGCCAATGCCTACGCAAACCACGATGATTTTCTCGCCTACCCCGGCAAACCCGCGCGGGCGATGCCTGATGAAGGGTTGCATGGGCTGCATCCGACTTATCGCCTGTACGCGGCTGCCCAAGAGCAGTGGGTGTTTATAGCGATCCCAGAAGCAAAAGAAAAAAAGCATTTTGCTGAACGCTTAACCGCACTCGGGATAGAGGTGGATATCGCGATTCTAAACAGGAATGACGAGACCACGGTGAGTCATCTAAGCAAGATCTTTAAGGGGAAAGATGCAGAGTTCTGGGAGGCCCAGCTTGCCCCTGAGGGCGTCGGCTGCGTGCGTGCGGACCGCTATAGCCCAGTCGAGTTTTGGTGGCACGATCCTCAAGTCCACGCGTTGAATTTGACTCAGCCCAGTGTGCACCCAGCTTGGGGCGCTTATGACAGACATGGCGCTAATGTCACGTTTGGCGGACGCCAGCCGCAGTTGAAGCCACCGCCTACGGCGGGTCAACACGGTAATGAGCTGTTAGCAGAGATCGGCTACAACGAAGCCGCCGTCGCAAAACTCTTTGCGCAAGGCATTATTTGGCAGGANCAAACTTAGCCCGTCTGCGTCCGCGAAAACGTGCGTTTTATTACGTTAACTGGGGTCGGCTTGATCCAAGTATTCGCTCAATCCGTATCCAACTAACTCGTCATCCAGTCGATACTCGGTCATGCCTTCGCCAATGCGGGTATTCGCTCCCGATCGTCGATTTCTTAANGGTATATANGATATTACTGTTCCAGAAAGGTGCCGNGTCTGGCCATTCTCGAGTTGCAGTTCAGCCTCTAATCTTTTGTGAAACCCAGAATCGCTGTCAAATTCGGTCGTGATGGATGCGGCCTCTATCTTTTCTAGCGATTGCCCCTTTTGAAACAAACCTTTGCCTATGCCGTCACCATTTGTNGTGATGATCAGTCCGAGATCATCATTAAAATTGCACGTAATCCAGCGGTAGGATGGAGTGGACTGCCAGAACCTAGGCCCCCAACTGTGGTCTCTTAAACCCCAGCCTGAAAAGTTCATCTCAGTGCCNCCAAGCATCAGCTTGCCAGATACTTTCATATGCTGTTCNGTATGAGATCTTGCAAACTCGTTGCCGTCTCCNGGTTCTCCAACGTGACCGTAAAGTGGGCCAACAGCCGTGTGTTCCAGATCAATTTTTATGGATTGGCTTGGATTGTTCTTGAACGCGTTGCTCGGATTCTCCATGTCCCTAGGATCTTTGAGAAACAGCGCCTTGCCGTCGTAGCGCGTGAGAACTTTTTGCGCCGGTTCGACTATTTCAATATCTATACCGCCGGCCTGCCAGCGGTCGTTACTGTCAATCTGAGGTTTTGCGTAAGTAAAGTAGGCTGANCCATCTGGATTCCAGACAATGACGGTCATTTCGGCGTATCCCTCATTGGCTCGATTGCCTATCCGCAGAAAGCCGCCTCTTTGCTGATTTGGATCAAAAAAGTTGAAATAGACCGACTCGTTGAAATTTGTCTCTGGGCCAACTGGGTGAGTGTAGTCGTCCTCGGGCGTTAGGTTGCCGATTATTTTTGCCATTGAGCTACTCCATTTTCCAAAGATCGATTGCGGTAATGTTTTTAGTTTGCGGCCCATGAGTTGATCAATTCATCATACTGAATTGTCTTCTTAAACCCTAACGGAACCTAGACCATGAGCCGATATCCAGGCTCGTGATGGAGCGTGAAGACTTTAATATNCGAGAGCTTTTTTGGGTTGCTAAAAGTGCCAGTAGGGCGAGAATGCAAATGGCGCACTGACCAGTGTGGTNAAGAATATTTTTAATGTTGTTGGGGGTTTCAGGATATGGGCAACATGATTTTTACTCAAAAAGATGGCACAGCTCAGGGGGTGGCTAAACAACGGTTGATTGAGACCCTAGCTGGGCCCGATGCGCGGGTGATTAACGATCCCTACGCCGAAAGGTTTGTAATAGGCCCCGGCATTATCAAACTGATGGGGCATAAGTTAAGCATCTGGTTGGGTCAAAAGTTGGCCCCCGGTTTTCACGAACATCTCATTTCGCGCACGCGCTTCATCGATGAACTGATTGAAAAAAGTGCGATTAGCGGGACTGAGCAGTACGTGATTCTGGGCGCCGGGTATGACATGCGGGCGCACCGGCTTGGGCTTCCGTCTGCACTGAGAATTTTTGAAGTAGATCAACCTGAAGTTCAGGCTCGCAAGCGCTCTAAACTTCCCAAAGATCTAGCCAACTCAGAAAATGTTACTTATGTGTCGGTGGATTTCACTCATCAGTCGCTCGCCGAACAACTTCTGGCCGCGGGTTTTGATCAAAGCAAACCCACTGTTTTCACCCTCGAGGGTGTCTCGCAGTACATCACTAAAGAGGCCGTTAGTTCGACGATCGAAGAACTGGCGATGCTTACACAAGAAACCAGATCAACCTTCTTTATATCGTATGTCGATGAACTTCTAGATAAGGACCCTGAGGCTTGCTTTGGTAGAGGGTACCCAAACCCTGCAAAACGGGCTGAAGCGATAAAAAGCTTATCCGCGAAATTCGGCGAGCCTTGGATATCATTTTACACGGCTGAAGAAATGGCCAGCGTGCTCTCACGAAGTGGTTACTCAATAAAAGAGAACGTCACGTTGGAGGATCTCAATGCTCCGTACTTTGCCCCTGTCGGTCGAACCCTTCCTGAAAACCAAATATTTAAGCTCGAACATTTTGTCGTAGCTGAGGGTTAGAACGTAATATCGGGGTTTCTATACGGCTGTCCTCGATATTGGCCGGCTGTATCTGCTGTTGTGCGGTGATACTGCTAAAAAACGATTCGAGAGATCGAGTCTAAAGACTTGTATTAAAGGCTTAGGCCTAAGATATCGAGCTGCTTATGTAAATGCGCCATAGCCTCGTCGCTGGGTCCGGGGTAGTCGNCGGCAATTGGCACGTTGCCCAAGTAGCCTAACTCTTTAGCACCGTGGGGCGACGAGTAATAAGCGCCTGCGGTCAATCGTCGCAGCGTATTAAAGAAGATAATTGGCCCCCTTAGCTCCGCGGGCGTCGTTGCATCAGGCGAAGCAAGATCGTCAATAATCTCTAGGCGTTGCCCAAGATCCGTTTGCAAAAAAGCTTGGTTAAAACGCAGTTGCGCTTGCAGGTCTACCCACTGCAAGCCCGCTAAAATGATATGCCGATGCTCCTGCTGCGCGGGATAAGGCGCGCTGATCCAATGATCAATAATGCCGGGGACTTCAAGCGCGGTAGCGGCCGGATTATCTTTCTCTGCGGGCAGCAAAATGTCTGTCAGAGCGCCCAGTAACTCCAACTGCACAGAATTCAGCGTACGAGGCCACGGCTCGCGAACGGGGGTNACCAANACNGGNTCNGTGCCGTATCCCTGAGCGTTTGCGGNGGTCGCCTNGCCCTGAGCTAACGCGGCTCCCTGATGTTGAGCGGCTTCGACCTCTATGAAAGGTAAACCGCTGGCGGCGGCCATGAGCGATAGCCTTTGCAGCATTTGTCTGCGCGAAATAAACCAGATGCTCGCACCATCTTGTGAAATATGTTGCTTACTCAAATATTCCCCCTGCGCATAGATTTACTTAAATGGTCGGCATTTCTCATAGCCAGCGTCATCAGCGTTAATGTGCAGTTCTTATGCGGGTTCGAAGCAAAAACACCGCCGTCCATTACATATAAGTTTGGTACATCCCATGTTTGCCCCCACTCATTTGTGACAGATTCTTTGGCATTTGTGCCCATTCGGGTGGTGCCAACCTCGTGAATGATCTCACCGCCTTTCTTAATGGCGTCTTCGGGTGATTGCTCTGCATCGCCAATTTTGCCGCCGAGTAATTCGATGATCTTGGCGGCTGTGCGCTGACCATGCGCGACCTGATTAATTTCATGGTCGGACCACCGCCAATGAAATTTGGCCACAGGAATGCCCCATTTATCTTTTACGCGCTCATCAATTTCCATATAACAATGCGGGTTCGGCAGCATTTCGCCGCGTAGCGCCATACCTAAGCCGGCGCCGTAGTGACGGCGAATTCGCTCCTTTAATGCTACGCCATAGCCCGAGTCTGCACCTGCGACGTACGCGCCCGGCGGCGTGAAACCACCACCCAATTCAAAATGATAACCACGTGGGAAATCCAGCTCGCCTCTGGCTTGGGCCTTGTGTCCCCACCATGGGATAAAAATATGATTGCCGGTATTGCCGTCCTCGTTGTAACGCGGACGACCTTCTAACGCTGGGATGTGGCCGCCGAAGTTTGCGCCGGTGCTGTCCATTAAATTCCGCCCAACCTGACCACTAGAATTAGCTACGCCGTTTGGCCGTTCGTTAGTTCTAGAATTCAGCAATATGCGTGCTGTTTCGCACGCACTTGCCGCGAGCACAATGATTTGTGCATTAAGTTGTTCGGCTTTGCCAGTGAGTCGATTAATAAACGTAACCTGCTTTGCGCGTCCTGACTCATCGAGCTGAACATCGCGGACCATGGCATCGGTCACAATTTTCATGCGTCCAGTATTCATGGCCATCGGCAACAAAGATGTGGTGGTTTGAAAGGCAGCGCCAATAGAACAACCACGCCCGCAGGGTGTTGCGTAAAAACACGCGAGTCGATCATCCAGCGGGCGAGTCAGTACCGCTCTGCGCATAGGCGCAGTTGGGATACCAAGTTTTTTTGCCGCAGCAGAGAGTAATAGCTCTGGCACTCTTGGCGCAGGGGCAGGCTGCAATACTCCCGGAGACGAATCTGGCATGTCGTCTAGACCGGGATTGTTGCCACATATGCCCACCAATTTTTCAGTGCGGTCGTACCATGGCGCTAAATCTTCATATTCCATGGGCCAATCTGCACCCAAACCGTCGCGGCTATAACCCTTAAAATCGTGATGACTAAAGCGCAATGACAGTCGACCCCAGTGGTTGGTGCGCCCACCCAGCATGCGCGAACGCCACCAAAGAAACTCTGTGCCTTCACCCATGGTGTAGGGTTCGCCAGGCACTTGCCAACCACCGTCAACCGTGGCGTCGTAAAATCCGAAGTTTTTATCTGGGGTGGAGGCGCCCAACAGTGGGGCCTGATCATTGGTGTTAAACATTGGCGTCTCAGTAACTGGGTCGTAGTCACGTCCCGCCTCAAGCATCAGTACTCGATGACCGGCTTGGGTAAGGGTGTGGGCCGCCATGCCTCCGCCCGCGCCGGAACCGACCACGATGACGTCATAAAAAAAATCTTGATAGCTATATTGCATTCGTTGGTGTCCCCACGACTCGCATCAACGCTAGTTAAAGCGGTCGAATTTTGACATTTTTGAAGGCGACGGGATCGCTATGATCCTGCAGACCAATGTGACCGCTTAAATTTTCGCCGAAGCCGGGCCAATCACTGAACTTGCTTGACGCGACCGACGACCCCCAGCGCTCGCTATCTAGAAGGATATCTACCGACTCAACGTCGTTCTGCCAAACCTGTAAGCGACGCGCTTCGAGTTTAATGCGCAAATTATTCCAAACCCCAGCTGGTCGTTGCGAGGCTGCGGGCGCAGCCACCATGTCATACAAAGAACCCGATCGATGATTGGCTTTTTTGCGGTCGGCATGTCGTTCGTTATCTAAAATCTGGATTTCAGGTGCATGCACGAAAATTGGTAGTTCACTTTCGTCCGCTAGGAAGAACACGCCGCTATTACCTTGGATGCTGATTTGCCAGTCGAGACTCATTTCAAAATCTGACCACTGACCCTTAGTGATGAGGTCTCCGCCGCCACCGGTGTTTAATACCATTACGCCGTTTTCGACCAACCAACCAGAGCCGGGCTGTTCTTGATTATAGGTGCGCCATTGATCGAGAGTTTGGCCGTCGAATAGCAGGAACCAGCCAGAGGATATTTCTTTTTCCGAAAGCTGGTTATCCGATGCGTTTGCCATTGGAGGGGTTAGAAACTGCGCTTGAGAAAACGGCCATTGTCCGCAGGCAATGCTCGCAGAGCAGAGTATCAGCAAAAGAGTGCATCTAGCCCAATCCAATAGATTACCGGTATAGACGCGCGTGGCGCTCGCAATAATTGTTGTCGGCTTCATATTTTTTACTCCCCAAACCCTTTCAATACCACCGTTAGGAAGTAGATTAAAGTTGTATCGAATTAGAATATTCCAGCGCCTGAGCGGTGGGAGTATTTAAGTACGCTTTGATTCGAGCTGGCGCAATATTTGGCTGTGCGTACTTCTGTCCAGCTGGTAGAGCGACATAAATCCAACCGCGATTAAGTAAATGATTAGATACAGGGGGCCGTTTAGAAACAGGAGTCCGGAGAGCGTGTTCTGCGCAAGCGCCCCAACCTCTGCGCTTTGGGGAAAGTCAATAAACTCTAGTCCGAATCCTCCTAAAAACCCGCCTACGCCGGTGGTCGCTTTTATGGCAAAGCTGCGCACCGAAAAGATAACCCCCTCAGAGCGTTGCCCGGTGGACAGCTCGTGTTGATCGGCGATATCTACCAGTTGTGAATCGATGATGATGGCTGACACGGGAAAAATCATGTAGCCAAGCAACAGTGGCACGAATAAAGCAAATAAAATAAATGGAGAATCGTTGGCCGGAAACAAACCCAGCATCTTAAGGTTGTGGGGCAACGAGATCATGATGCAGGTGACAAGCGTTGCTAGAATTAATATCGTTTTCTTATCTAGGTGTTTGGATAAGAGCGCTAGAAGAGGCAATGCTGCCAGAATGCCAGGCATTTTCGCAACGCTGGCCCAGGTTATCGCCTCAGTAGACAATTCGTAGACATAAATATAGGCGTACATGGCGACCACACTGAGAATGCCAAGGCCCGCATACATGGTGAGTAAGCTCGCGCAGGCTGATACATAAGAGATGTTTTTTAGTAACGCCGCTAGTTCGCCAAAGTAGTTAAAAAGAGTAAATTTCTTCGGTCTGTCGACTTTGTGAAGGTAAGGAAGCTGATTCAGTGTGCCGAACGCGCATAAGAGGACCGAAAATAGGATGGTCACAGAGCCGGAGATAGCCAAAATTAAGTATCGT
>PBQQ01000073.1 GCA_002725095.1 Gammaproteobacteria bacterium | reverse complement strand
GTCATTTTTGAGCAATTTTCGTGCCTGGTTTTTAACTCTGTTCGGAAAATCCAAGTGATCGGTAGTTGTTAAACGTGATCGCCTTGGCACGTGTCATACCAAGGCCGCTTGTTGTTCTTAGTCCCGCGAACCGAGACTGGATTAAATAAATCGCGCTTACACCACCACTCTATCGCACCAAAACGGTGCATGCACTGTTTTAGTTCATCCATCTGCGCCGGATTATCTAACGGATATTCAACTAGCAAACAAAAAGGCGGGCTCTAGGCCCGCCTTTTTTTGTGCATGTCAAAACCAAGTTAGACTAGGGCTTCCTTTGAGGTTTTGATGATTGCGGCGGCTACTTTGTAAGGGTCCGCATTGGATGCTGTGCGGCGATCCTCCAGCCGACCCTTCCAGCCGTCCTCAACCGTCCCAATCGGCACTCTGATAGACGCGCCACGATCTGATACGCCGTAGCTGAATTCGTCAATTGACTGGGTTTCGTGTTTACCGGTTAGGCGTTGGTCGTTGTCGGCGCCATAAACGCTCATGTGTCGCTCGATGTGACGACCGAAGTTTTCGCATATCTTGGTAAAGATGCTTTCGTCACCCTTATCGCGCATTACGCCGTTGGAGAAGTTGGCGTGCATTCCCGAACCATTCCAGTCTAATTCACCGAAGGGTTTAGGGTGATAATTGATGGCATAGCCATATCTTTCGCCTGTGCGCTCTAATAGGTAGCGAGCAACCCAGGTTTCATCGCCCGCGCGTTTTGCCCCTTTAGCGAAGACCTGAAATTCCCATTGACCTGCCGCAACCTCAGCGTTGATGCCCTCTACATTAATGCCAGCCTCCAAACAGAGGTCGAAGTGCTCCTCGATGCAGTCGCGGCCAAATGCGTTGGCCGCGCCTACGGAGCAGTAATAAGGGCCTTGGGGTGCAGGAAATCCGCCCGCTGGGAAACCGGGAGGTANTTGCGTGTCNATATCCCAAAGGAAGTATTCTTGCTCGAAGCCAAACCAGAAATCATTGTCATCGTCGTCAATGGTCGCGCGCCCATTAGTANCGTGGGGNGTGCCATCGGCGTTCAGCACCTCNGTCATAACGAGGTAGGCATTTTGGCGNTCTGGATCCGGGAAAATCGCNACGGGTTTNAGTAANCAATCTGAGGCNTTGCCTTCNGCTTGCTGTGTAGAACTGCCGTCGAAAGACCACATNNNNCACTCTTCTAANGTCCCGCCNAAGTTATCCCGAACCTGGGTTTTNCTNCGCAGGCCTTGNGTAGGCGCACTGCCGTCCAGCCAGATGTATTCTAATTTTGCTTTCATTTTTGTCTCCTTATTAGACGTTGACCATGATCCGGACGGGTGTATGCCCGGGCCAGTCGGCGTTCGCAGCACTCAAGCGCATGTTGAGTATCAGCANGCCCACCCCATTAGGNCGGCATCGAGGAGNNAGCAAAAAATATGCCACNCTCATTTGTCNCTAAGTTGTTGTTTTTAGTANCTTCCCATTTNTACCGTGCACCACTGTTGGGCTTTTTGCCTCTAATCTGGTCGCTTGCACGNTCGANTAATGATATTAGCACCATTCTGGTGCGAAAGGGTGCGCAAAATGCGTTTGTACCGATAAATTTCCGCAGTCGCTCTGCTGTTTATGCCGAGGCGCTATCGATCTGTATCCGAGAACGCGAGTTTGACGCGACAGCGCGGGACGCTTACGCCATAATCGCGCGTCGTTCGCCTNTGGGTCTGATTTAACCCTTTNATGGGGCATAAAAAGACTCGGCGTCTCCACGTGCGACGCTCATCTGCGCTGTTGAATAATAAAGGAAGCACTCCTGTGGCTAATCCGACCGTTCGTAATATTGCGATTATCGCCCACGTTGACCATGGCAAAACCACATTGGTGGATTGCTTGTTGCAGCAGACCGGCTTGCTAGCGGGNAACACGGCGGAGCGAGTTATGGACAGCAACGACCTTGAAAAGGAACGTGGCATTACGATTCTCGCCAAGAACACAGCGATCGAGTACCGAGACACCCACATTAATATCGTNGATACGCCGGGGCACGCGGATTTTGGTGGCGAGGTGGAGCGGATCCTCTCAATGGTTGATGCCGTGTTGTTACTGGTCGATGCGGTCGATGGGCCAATGCCGCAGACGCGCTTTGTTACTCANAAGGCCTTCAGTTATGGACTCAAGCCCATTGTGGTCGTCAATAAAATAGATCGCGATGGCAGTGAGCCGTACCGGGTGATTGACGAGGTCTTCGATTTGTTCGACAACCTCGGTGGCTCAGATGAGCAACTGGATTTTTCCACTGTATATGCTTCTGCAATTAATGGCGTAGCCGGTTTGGAATTGGACGCCATCGGCGAGGATATGACGCCGTTATTGGACCTGATTGTCGATCAGGTGCCACCGCCCCAAGTCGATACCGAGGGTGCTTTTCAGATGCAGATCAGTTCGCTGGATTATTCCACCTATGAAGGTGTGATCGGTATTGGTCGTATTACTCGTGGTCAGGTTACGCGCAATCAGCAGGTGGCTGTGATTGACCGCGAGGGCAATGAGCGTAAGGCAAAAGTTGCCAATCTATATAGCCATAGAGGCTTAGAGCGGGTTGAAACAGAATCCGCAGCTGCTGGAGACATCATCTGCCTTACCGGCGTCGACAAGATCAACATTTCCGATACCTTGTGTGCANTGGGTCAGGTGGACGCTATGCCGGCTTTGTCGGTGGACGAACCAACGCTGACGATGATGTTCTGTGTAAACAATTCGCCCTTGTCCGGCAAGGATGGAAAATTTTTGACCAGCCGCCAAATTCGTGAGCGGNTGTATACAGAGAGCCTGCACAATGTGGCGCTGTCAGTCCAAGACACCCCTGATCCTGATCGTTTCCGCGTCTCTGGACGTGGCGAGCTGCACTTGTCCGTTTTGATCGAAACCATGCGCAGAGAGGGTTTTGAACTNGCGGTATCGCGCCCCCAGGTTATTTTTCGCGANGTTGAAGGGGTTGTTCAAGAGCCCTACGAAACCTTAATCATTGATATTGAAGAAGAGCACCAAGGCAGAGTTATGGAAAGTCTTGGCGATCGGCGAGGTGAGTTGCAAGAGATGCAGCCCGACGGTAAAGGCCGAGTGCGCCTGCAGTTTAGGATTCCCAGTCGTGGGGTTATGGGCTATCGCCCGGTTTTCCTTTCGCAAACATCGGGCACCGGCATTATGTCCTTTGCGTCAGCAGGCTTTGGGCCAAGGCTCACCGACGACATAGGCAATCGCAAAAATGGNGTATTGATTTCCAACGCGCAAGGTAAGGCGGTCTCATTTGCGTTGTTCAACCTGCAGAATCGCGGCCGTATGATGGTTCAACCCAACGACGTAGTATACGAAGGCATGATCGTGGGCATTCATAGCCGTGCGAATGACCTCACCGTGAACCCATTGAAAGAGAAGAAGCTGACGAATGTACGGGCGTCCGGTACTGATGAAGCGATTATTCTGACCAACGCCCTGCAGTTCACATTAGAACAAGCGTTAGAGTTTATTGATGACGACGAGCTGGTCGAAGTAACGCCNAAGGGCATTCGTATTCGCAAGATGCTGCTTAAAGAGCACGAGCGCAAGCGCGCCTAAAACTTGGCCCCTTAATGAAAGCGGTGTTGCAACGCGTACTGAGAGCCACCGTCGCCGTGGATGCTGAGGTGGTTGGCGAGATTGCGCGTGGTTATGTGCTTTTAGTCGGGGTTGAGCAAGGCGACGACGATGCGCAGGTGTCTTGGNTGGTGGACAAGGTTTTGGGCCTGCGCTTGTTTGCGAATGCGCNGGACAAACTTGATTACGACATTTGTCAGATCAACGGATCGGTTTTGGTGGTNTCGCAATTCACGCTCCTAGCGGATATCCAGCGTGGTCGGCGGCCATCTTTTAGCGCGGCGGCGGCACCGGATGATGCAGAGCGCTTGTATAATATGGTGGNCGCGCGATTCGCCGAACGAGTACCGGTGCAAAGCGGCCGGTTTGGTGCCGACATGCAGGTCACTTTGGTTAACGACGGCCCGTTTACTCTTATTCTATAAGGTCTTGGGGCTGCGGCAGCCCAGTCGGGTTAGGGGTCGGCGACCTCGTCGGTTCGATTGAAAAGCCGGGCCAGCCCAACTCCGACTTCAAATAGTAACCACATCGGCAGAGCCAGCAATAACTGTGAGACAACGTCCGGTGGCGTNAGGAACATACCCAAGACAAAACAACCAATGACGATATAGGGACGTTTTGCCGCCATGGCATCCGCAGTCGTCAGCCCAGACCACACCATCAGCAGTGTCGCGACGGGTATTTCGAACGCGAGGCCGAACGCGAGGAACATCTTCATGACAAAGTCTAGNTACTGATTGATATCGGTCATCATGCTGATGCCGGTCGGGTTAATCTCGATAAAAAACGTGAAAACGATTGGAAACACCAAAAAGTAGCTGAATGCCATGCCGCAGTAAAACAAGGCCACACTAGAGGTCAGCAGTGGCAATGCGAAACGTTTTTCGTGCCGGTACAAACCTGGGGAGACGAAAGACCACAGTTGATGCAGTAAAAACGGTATGCCGATAAAGATTGCTGTGTAAATTGCGAGCTTGAACGGCGCTAAAAAGGGCGACGCGACTTGGGTAGCGATCATCCCCGAGCCTTCAGGTAGGCGGCTCATAAGTGGCGCAGCAACGAAGCTGAATAACGGTTCAGCAAAGTAGTAAACGGGCAGAAACAAGAGCGCAACTAACGCTAATGATCGAAGAATGCGTGAGCGCAGCTCGACAATGTGTTCAAGAAAAGGCTGTTGCGTCTTGTCGACGGCCTCATCGTCAGGATTAGGGGAAGTCATATTTTGTTGCTGATCAAGCGTCGTCAGACGACGAAGGTTTAACTTTGCTGGCGTGCTGGGCTTCTAACTCAGCTTCGCTGGTTGGTCTTGGTGTGCTGGATTGNTCCTTATCTATTGAATTGTCTAATGCGGGGTCAATACTCTGAGGCTGGTTGGCCGGATCAATGGCGCCTTTTACTTCGTCTTCAATGCGTTTCATTTCTTGCATTACGGCCTCGTTATGTAACTGTCGCCGCACATCGTCCATGCCGATTTCTTTTTCGATTTCGGACTTCACGCTGTTGAAAGAGCGACTCAAACGACCGAACCAAAGGCCCAACTCACGAAGGGTGTCGGGAAGTTTTTCTGGGCCGATCACCAAAAGCGTAACGACCAAGATCAATAGGAGTTCGAGGCTGCCAAAATCAGGAAACATCAGGTCCTCTTAAGGTGCTGGGGCGCCTTAGCCGCCGCACCGGCGGTTTAGACGTTATGTTTCTCATCGCTGTTAGACGGTTTTTCTCCATCCGCTTCGCCGTCGATTACTTTAGCCGCACTGTCGGGTGCTTTGGCGTGTTCATCATCAGTCACGGCTTTTCTAAAACCTTTAATTGCGCTACCCAAATCTGAGCCGATGCTCTTTATGCGTTTCGGGCCGAAGATCAGTAATACGATAGCTAGGATGACCAACAGTTCGGTCATACCGAATCCTCCGAACATAGCTCTTCTCCATCCAAGATTTAGGCGACGTTTATAGCACCATTATAGCGACGTTTTATACGCTCGGGCGATTGGCTTTTTCGGTGTGGCCACTGACGCCGATGCGGTTCTGCAATTCGTTCAGTACGTCATCGACACTAAGTTCCAGATGATTCAGTAGCACCAGCGAATGAAACCATAGATCGGCGACTTCTCCGACTAACGCCGGCTTTAGCTTGGCATCGGAGGCTGCGTCTTTGGCTGCGATCACCACCTCGGTGGCCTCTTCGCCCACCTTTTGCGCGATTTTATTGACGCCACTTTGATAGAGGCTGGCGACATAAGACACGCTGGGGTCCTCCAGCTTGCGCCTTGTCAAGGTATCGTTAAGTTGTTGCAAAGTATCCATTCGCATTCCTTTAATCGAGGCACTTTAGCGCCGTGAACTAGGTTAACGCCATCACTGCGGCTGCCGTGATCAGTATGATAGCGCCAATGCCGAGCCGTTGATTGCGCCGCAGGCGCGTCATGTGCTGCTGTAAATTCTCCAACGCCTTATTCTGCTCTGCCAGTTCAATACGCAGCGGCAGTGTATCTTGACGCAACAGTTCTGGCAGTCGGTATAGGTTTTCGGCCAGCATAGGCGCTTGTTCCAAGAGTTGGGTAAATATCGCGATCGGCCCCAGGTTGCGTGTCGCCCAGCGTTGCATAAAGGGCATAGCGGTGCTCCATAAGTCCAACTGGGGATAGAGTTGTCTGCCAAGGCCTTCCACATAGAGTAGAGTTTTTTGCAGCAGCACCAGTTGTGGTTGTATCTCCATGTCGAAGTCTGCTGCGGTGCGCAACAGTTGGGTCATGAAATCGGCGAAAGAAATCTCAGACAGTGGTTTGTTGAAAATAGGATCGCAGACTTGTGCAATGACCTGCTCGAACGCATCTGCATCGGTGGTGGCGGGGATCCAGCCGGAACGTAAGTGTAGATCCACCACGGTGCGATAGTCGCGGCGGAAAAACGCCAGAATGTTTTGCGCGAGGTAGTCGATGTCTTGGCGTTCGAGGGAGCCCACAATCGCGCAATCTAGGGCGATATAGCTCGGATTAGCAGGGTCCGTTATGTCGACTTGGATGTTGCCGGGGTGCATGTCGGCATGGAAAAAGTTGTGGTCAAATACTTGGGTGAAAAAAGTTTCCACACCCTTGTGCGCCAGTACCTCGAAGTCGATGTTGGCTGCGCGCAAAGTTTCTATGTCACCTATAGGTATGCCATATACGCGCTCCATAACCAGTAGGTTGCGGCGTGTATGCTCGCTGTATACCCGGGGCACATACAACAAATCTGAATCGGCAAAATTGCGACGCAACTGGATTTGATTGCGGCCTTCCGCAAACATATCCAGTTCGCGGTTAAGGACATCTCGGTGGTCGTGCATAACCCGAACCAGATGCAGCCTGCGCGCGATCGCCGAGTTGCGGCACAAAAAAGCCGCGAGCGCGTCTAAGTTATCCATGTCCGCGTTGATGTGTTCGGCAATGCCGGGCCGCACTAACTTGATAACAACTTCTGAGCCATTGTGCAGGGTCGCCGCGTGCACCTGGGCAATAGACGCACTCGCTAGAGGCTGCGACTCGATGGTACGAAAGACCTGTTGATATGGTTGGCCGAGGCGTTCGCTGACCGCCTCGGTTACCAAGAACGCCTCAATAGGTTCGACTTGGTCTTGCAGCTTGGCCAGTGCCTCTACAATGGCCTTGGGCAATAGGTCGTGGCGCGTAGACAGCAGTTGCCCGAGCTTGATGTAAACGGGCCCGAGTGATTCCACAGTCGCGCACAATTTCGTGGCCTGATCGTCTGCTGGAGCGGTGACTAGTTTTTGCGTCAGCGACAGCAGATGTTTGCCAAAACTGTTAGGCAATTCATTGACGTCAACAAAATGGTGAAGACCGAGCTTTAAGGCGTAGCGCGCTAATTTAGCCAGAGCTATCCATTGTGCAAGTGTCATTGTTTGGATCTGCGCTGTGAGGATTGCTCGAGGTTTTGTACGCGAGCTGCGGCACGGTCGATGCGTAAGCGCAGTTGGTCAAGCTGACTTTGTAGCTCGTCTGCTTCAACCTGAGCGGCGAAATGACGCTGCATACTGGTTTTGCTCGTTTGCACAACGTCCTGAATTTGACTGCTGGCTAATCGGCGTGCTGTTTGTGCTGCTAACTCCAAGGCGGCGGTGATGGTCTGCGCGGTGTCATCGCCCAATAGTTTAGCGAGCACTGGGGCGAGATCTGGACGATAGCCGCGCAGTATGTCGAGCAGTTCTAAAAGCAGTGTTTCGTCGCCATTCACCTCAACAGTGGCTAGGCCTTCGTCGGTGAGAGCGCGACTCAGTAACGCCGTTGCAGTGCCCCGCAGCTGCACATTGGGCGCTGCGGCTGGTCCGCGGTGTAATGTGAGACGATCTGTAAAGATATTAATGTGCACGATAAGAATGGGTTGCGTGCATTCGATCTCAACAGTCTGGTCAGCAAAATTGTTGATTCGCTGTTGCAGTAGTGGGTCCAGTGATAACCAGGATTGGGACAGTTGATTCGTCCAGTTTTGCAGCGTTTCGAATAAGTCCGTTGGGTTCATTGGGGTTAATCGGCTTTAGGGCCTTGTATTGGTTTGCAGCCGCGATGGATAGCCGCAATGCCGCCGAGCAAGTTGTGGTATTCGACATCGACGAATCCAGCGTCGTTGAACATCTGGCGCAGCGCCTTTTGATCTGGATGTACGCGAATCGAATCCACTAGATATTGGTAAGGCTGTGCATCGCCTATCAATGCTCTGCCGATGGGCGGCCAGAGCGTTTGGAACGCTTTGTATGCGCTCTCGAGCAAGGGGTCGGTAGGTTTTGAAAACTCAAGAACCAATAACGCAGCACCTGGTTTGAGTACGCGCAGCAATTCGCGCAGCGCTAAATCTTTGTCGGTAAAGTTGCGTAAGCCAAAGCTCACACAGGCACAATCAAATTGTTGGTCTGCAAAAGGCAGTGATTCTGCGGGCGTTCGACAAAACCCGATCTGCGTTAGGCCTTGATCAAGCAGTCGATCACGCCCCACGCGCATCATGTCTTCGTTCAAATCCGCGAGCATCACGGCACCCTCGGTCCCTACGGCATCTGCAAACAGGGCCGCCATATCGCCGGTGCCGCCGGCGAGATCTAGGACGTTAGCGCCTTGGCGGATCCCCGACATATGCAGGACCATACGCTTAAAAATGCGGTGGCTGCCCAACGACATAATGTCGTTCATAACGTCGTAGCGTTTTGCGACGGCGCGAAATACCGCGCTAACCCGTTCGGTTTTTTCTTCTGCCGAGACTTTTTGGTGGCCGAAATTAACCTGTTTCTCAGGGTCTGGTTGCTGCTGATTAGTGGACATGGGTCATCTCTTATTTGATTTTTTTACCAAAGCCTCTCTCAGGGCTTGTTTGGTTGCCATTGACCCACTGGAATGGTGGGCAGTCGTGAGGCATTCGCTTGCTTAAGGTCGC
>PBQQ01000072.1 GCA_002725095.1 Gammaproteobacteria bacterium | reverse complement strand
ATGAGATGGCTGTATGGCGGAGGGACAGGGATTCGAACCCTGGAAGGCTGTTACACCTTGCTGGTTTTCAAGACCAGTGCATTCAACCGCTCTGCCATCCCTCCAGCGTCGCGCATGATGACGAAGTCGGGCTGATATCTCAACATCTAAACTCCTTTTTGCAACAGCCTGCGTAGATTTGCAGCAACTTTTCCTTGCCGCGCTGGGCCTCATGCATCGGTCTGCTTTTAGGTTAAGCTGCGTGTTCAACCAATATGTGCTTTCGATCGAGTCGAATTTCGTATCGGTGAATTTATTGCAGCATGGTTTGTCATATCTTTGGAGGGGTCTAATGTTTAGAGGTTTTTTTAGAACGTCACTGTTTGTTGGTGTTGCGATTTTTGGTATTTCGGCCTGTGGGGTTGAACCCGCGGTGGACGGTTCGTCGGAGGTCGCTGCTGAACCGTTGGTTGAGGTTGTCGCTACTGGCGCGAATATTGCCGGTGCGAACGGCATGGCGTTTGGGCCGGACGGCAACTTATATGTTGCATCGGTGCTGGGTTCCAACATGTCCGTATTGAATCCGGAGTCTGGTGAGGTGATCAAAGTGTACGGCCCTGAAGACGGCGTTATCGGCCCGGACGATGTTGCCTTTGGACCGGATGGTAGCTGGTATTGGACATCGATTATGACCGGTGAGGTGGCGGGTTTTAACGCAGACGGCGAAAAAGTTGTCGCGGCTCAACTCACCGCTGGGGTTAACCCGATTACCTTTGCTGATGACGGTCGTTTGTTCGTCTCGCAGTGCTTTTTTGGCACTCATCTATTCGAGGTCGATCCTAAGGGTCTGACGGCTGCGCGAACCATCAGCGATGATCTGGGTCCTGGGTGTGGCTTAAACGGCATGGATTGGGGGCCGGATCAGCGTTTATACGGCCCACGTTGGTTCCATCAGCAGGTGGTTAGTTTCGACGTGGACGCGAATACCATGCGGGTCGAGGCTGAGGGCTTCAATACGCCCGCAGCGGTTAAGTTCGACACCAACGGTGTGTTGCACGTGCTCGATACCGGTGCTGGGGTTTTGTTCAAGGTGGCCGACGGTGAAAATGTGCCGGTGGCGGAGTTAAGCCCTGGTTTGGACAATTTCACTATTGACGCTAAGGGTCGGTACTTTGTTTCCAGTTTTACAGATGGTTTTGTTAAGCGGGTTAATCTGGATGGTTCGATGACTGAGTTACAGCCCGGCGGCATGTCTCATGCGGGCGGGCTGGTTTATCACAACGGTGTGATTGTTGCGGCGGATTTGCATGCCATTCGTGCCTATGAGCCGTCTGGTGCCGTGGCTTATGTGCAACGTAATGTATTGGGCACAGGTGTCATGGGTGGGGCGTTAAATGTCAGCACTGATGGCGATAACTTGGTCTTGGTGTCGTGGGTTGATAACGACGTTCGGGTTTGGGATCCGCTGAATAAGCAACGGCTGTGGCAAAAAGCTGGGCTCGCGGCGCCGGTCGCGGCTGTTCGATTCGGCGGCGATATTGTCGTTGCTGAGCATGGGCGAAAAAGTGTTGTTGGTTACGATGCAAATGGCGATGAAACCACGGTCTATGCCAGTGGGCTAGGCGCGCCCACAGGACTAGTCGTCGACGGTGATGATCTTTTCGTCAGTGATCGCGCGACTGGGCAGATTCTACAAATTGCTGCGGCCGGGGTGGCTCTGGCCGAGCCCAGAGTTGTTATTGCGGGGCTTACCACACCGGAAGGGTTTGTGAAGCGCGAGTCCGCCTTTGCTGTGGTTGAGGCGGATCTTGGGCAAGTGACTATTGCTGGAGCGGACGATTCGAAGCGTGTGGTCGCGAATATCCCGCCGGGTGCCCAGGCAGCAAGTGCGCAACAGCCGCCGTCTCAGATTTTTAACGGCATTACCGCCGATGAGGCGGGGACGTTATTTGTTGCCGGTGAAAGCAACCGTGTGTTGTACAGAGTCAGTGGCGCGTTCTGAGTATGGTGTGTTGGTGTTTATGGGGTGATGGTCGGTTGCGCTAATTCAGGTTGTGAGCGATATCGGTATGGTTGTAATAGTCCTTGTACCAGCGCACAAATGCAGCGACGCCGTCTTCGATTTTAGTGGTGGGTTGGTACCCTACATCGCGAATTAGGTCGTCTACATCTGCATAGGTGTGCTCAACATCGCCGGGCTGCATGGGCAGCAGTGTACGTTTGGCCTCAATACCAAGGGTGTTTTCGAGCACATCAATGAAACGCAGTAACGGAGTTGGGTTGTTGCTGCCGATGTTGTAAACGCGATAGGGCGCATTCGAGGTTGCGGGGTCTGGGTGAGCGGGGTCCCATTCTGGGTTCTCGGTGGCGATACGATCGGTGACCCGAATCACGCCCTCGACGATGTCGTCCACGTAGGTGAAGTCGCGGCTGTGTTGACCGTGGTTGAAGAGTTGGATTTCTTCGCCGGCAATGATCTTACGCGTAAAAATGAAAGGCGCCATGTCCGGTCGCCCCCATGGGCCATAAACGGTAAAAAAACGTAAGCCTGTGCAGGGGATGCGAAACAGGTGTGCGTATGTATGGGCCATAAGCTCGTTTGATTTCTTGGTGGCGGCGTACAAGCTGACGGCGTGATCAACGCTATGATGCACCGAATAGGGCATGTTGGCGTGTGCGCCATACACGGATGATGATGACGCGTAAACGAGATGTTCTGTGCCGTGGTCGCGCGCGCACTCAAGTACATTTAAAAAACCAGTAATGTTGGCGTCGATGTACGCCTGCGGATTCTCAAGTGAGTAGCGCACCCCGGGTTGTGCGGCCAGATGGATTATTCGATCCGGCTTGGCGCGTTTATACAGATCGCTGAAAGATTCTTTTTCAGTCAGATCAACAGACTGGAATTCAAAGCGCGCATTATTTTTCAGTTCATCAAGGCGTGCGCGTTTAAGTGCCAAATCATAGTAGGGATTGAAATTGTCGATGCCGATGACGTCGTCGCCTCGCGCCAACAGCGCTTTTGCGGTGTGAGCGCCTATGAAGCCGGCAGCGCCAGTGACGAGAATGCGCATGATTTATTTATCTCTCTTGGTGCAGTTCTTTGTGAGTTAGAGACGACTGCTGCTAATGGAAATCTCTGGAACGAAAGGCCGTTGATGGCTCTGTCGAATGCTCCTGATCATTGTGCAACATGTGGCTGATATCTTCTACGTGGCCTGCCACAACGTGAACCACAAGGCCTTCGCGCTCGACCACGCCTTTAATTTTCAGTAGGCGACTTTGCAATAGCGCGGCGCGAAATCGCGTCATAATGCTCGACCAAACAATGACATTAATGTTGCCGGTTTCATCTTCCAGGGTTACAAAAACCACACCGCTAGCGGTGCCCGGACGTTGCCGTCCTGTAACCAGCCCGGCGATACGCACAAGCTGCCCTGGCCGCTTTTGCATTAATTGCTCTGCGGTGCAAAAACGCAAAAAGTCGTCGTGGTGGCGGATCAGTGCCATTGGGTGTGCGCCGAGTGTCAATCCGGTATAGCGATAATCGTCGAGCATGTCTTTGTGCTGGTTGGGTGCGTGTAAGCGGGTCGTGCTCGCTTTTTGCGTCGTTGGGCTGTGCTGAACCGGCAGTGGTGTACTGATGCCAGCGACGTCCCAGTGCGCCTGATGGCGATGACCTACAAGTTCAGCCAAAGCGCCGGCGCGGGCGAGCACGCTCAATTGCTGGCTGTCGAGTTGTGCGCGTGTCGCAAGGTCTTGGCTGTTTTTAATTGCGGCTACAGCTTGAGCACGCATGATGCGCTCCGCGTGTGTTTTGCTCAGACCTTTGACTAAGCGCAACCCTAACCGCAACGCCCATTTCTGTGAGTGGGTATTAGGTGTCGTTGTGTTGTTGCGTTCTAGGGTGTGGTCCCACTGACTTAAACGGACATCTATAGGGCGAATTTCTATGTCATGACGCGCAGCGTCTTGGATCAACTGTGAAGGGGAATAAAATCCCATGGGCAAGCTGTTTAATAAACCGCAGTAGAACGCTGCGGGTTTATGGCGTTTCAACCAGGCTGAAACGTACACCAACAGCGCAAAGCTGGCGGCATGAGACTCCGGGAACCCATAATCACCAAAGCCTTTAATTTGATTGAATACACGTTCAGCGAAGTCTCGATCATGGCCTCGTGCGAGCATGCCTGTAACCAGTTTGTGATGGAATTGCTCGAGTCCACCACGTCGCTTCCAGGCCGCCATGGCACGCCTTAATTGGTCGGCTTCACCGGCACTGAATCCTGCCGCCACCATGGCCAGTTCAATAACTTGTTCTTGAAAGATAGGGATACCCAGCGTGCGCTCTAAAACACGTTCAACTTCTGGGCTGGAATAGGCCGGTTTCTCTAGACCCTGCCGGCGACGTAAATACGGATGCACCATATCGCCTTGTATTGGCCCCGGCCTCACTATGGCGACCTCAATAACAAGGTCGTAGAAGCATTTGGGTTTTAAGCGCGGCAGCATGGCCATTTGCGCTCGAGATTCCACCTGAAAGACACCAATGCTGTCGCCTTGTTGCAGCATTTCATAAGTGTCCGGGTCTTCAGCCGGTATACCTTGAACAGTTAATGGACGCTTTTGACTTGGGTCTGCGTTGCAAAGATCTAGGGCTTTGCGAATTGCGCTCAGCATGCCCAGCGCAAGCACATCGACTTTCAACAAACCGAGCGCCTCAAGGTCTTCTTTGTCCCATTGAATAACAGTACGGTCGGCCATAGCGGCATTTTCAACCGGCACCAATTGAGTGATCGGGCCGCTAGAAATAACAAATCCGCCAACATGCTGAGAGAGGTGGCGTGGAAAACCGATAATGGCGGTTACAAACTGTAAAAAATGCTGTGCTTTAGCGCTGTTGGGGTCGATGCCTATGCCGCGTAAGCGTTCGCTGATGTCTTGGCTTTTGTCCCACCAAGCCAAGGACTTTGCCAGTAACTCAAGTACATCCAAATCAAAGCCTAAGGCCTTACCCACGTCTTTAATCGCGCTGCGTGAGCGGTAAGTGACCAATGTTGCTGCGAGCGCTGCATGATCACGTCCGTAACGTGTGTAGATGTACTGAATCACTTCTTCGCGGCGTTCGTGTTCAAAATCCACGTCGATATCGGGGGGCTCGTTGCGTTCCATAGACACGAAGCGTTCGAACAATAAATGCATGCGTGCAGGGTCGACCTCGGTAATGAACAAGCAATAACAGACGGCTGAGTTTGCGGCGGAACCTCGGCCCTGACACAAAATATTTTCACTGCGCGCAAATTGCACGATGTCTTGCACGGTTAAGAAATAGTGTTCGTAGTTGAGTTTGCCGATCAGTGTCAGTTCTTTTTCGATCAGCTCTAAAGTGTCGTTGGGTATGCCTTCAGGCCAACGCTCGGCAGCGCCGGCAAAGGTCAGCTGGCGTAGATAACGTGCCGCAGTGAGGTGCGGTGGCACTAAGTCTTTTGGGTATTCGTAGCGCAATTCGCTCATGTTGAACTGGCATTGGTCAGCAATATGAATGGTTTCATTGAGCAGTTCGGCAGGATAAATGTCAGCGAGTTGATTCAGCGATCGAAGCGTGCGTTCGCTGTTGTTGAATGCCCTATGCCCAAGTTCTTGCAGTGTTGTTTTGTGACGTATGGCGGTAACAATGTCTTGCAGCGGCTGGCGTTCGCGGGTGTGCGTATGAACATTGTTGGTTGCTGCTATAGGCAGTCGCAGGCGCGAGGACAACGTCAGTATATGGGCGGTTTTATCCAGGTCATGGCCGTCATGGAACAGTTCTAGGGCCAGCCAAAGTTTAGGCAGCGCCGTTTTAATTTGTGCGCCAAGAGAGACTTGTGAATCAATATCCTGTTGGCCGGGTACCCAGAGCGCTATGCAGTCTTTTAGCCCAAAACTGAAATCTTTAAGCTCGGCGTTATAGTGGCCTTTGTCGGAACGCCGGCGTAATACACTGATAAATGTAGAGAGTTGGCCGTAAGCGCTGCGTGTGGGGGCAAGTAAGATTAATTTCTCATCTGTGGCTATGGTTTTAGCTGTTTTAGGTTCTGCGTTAAAGCTGAATTCAGCACCAACAATAAGCTTTATGTTGAGTTTTTTTGCGGCAACATGTGCTTTAACTAAGCCTGAGTAAGTGCATTCATCGGTGAGCGCTAGGGCTTGGTAACCCAATTCATAGGCGCGCGCCACAAGCTCTTCGGGGTGTGAGGCTCCGCGTAAAAAACTGTAGTTGCTTAGGCAATGCAGTTCCGCAAATTGTAGGCCTTTATTTTTCATATGCTTAGTGGTCGTTATACAAAGCAGTTATGCAAAGTAGCCATGCAGATAGAACTCATGATTTTGCAGTTCGCCCAAAATTACAGAAGCGCAATAAACCCAGCACAACGCGCCATTACGGTGTTGGGCAATGTAATAATCTCGGGCGTCGCTGTGCAGCCACCATTCGCTTTGAATGCGTTCAGGGCCTTGCAGTAATTGCAGATCTACGGCTTTGACCGGGTGTGGTTTAGACAATAACCATAAGGGTCGGCTGGCTTGACGGTGCTTGTTAAGCGCTGAGTGAGCCGCTGACTGTAGAACCGCTTTGAACTGCCAGGCGTATTCTGGGGTGTGTTGATTGTTGCTGTGAATTTGTTGGCACGCTTGGGGGCCCAAACGCGCGGTTAATGCATCCACTAACTCTCCAATACTTTGGCCGTTATTGTTTGCCCCTTGGGTTGTAGGAAATAAGTCTTTGGGTCGTGTTGACCAAGGTGTGCTCGAGATGAGTTTTAGTTCGATGCTGAGAACATCTGTGGGTAGCGTCGCTTGATCAAGCTGCAGTTGGCTGACGGACAACAAATCTAATTGGCGCTGTTTACCTTGAGTAAAGCGAACGTGCAGAGCGCTGGCATTGTTGCTGTGTTCAACAAAACGCCAGGTTAATTTTTCGCACCCCAGCTGGTGCCCAATCAGCCACTGCTGCAGCTCCAAACTCAATTTCGACATAGGGCCTTTAAACAATTGTTGTTTGTTCGTTATGGGTTGCAGTAGATGTATTTTGCGTTCGAACGTTGTAGCGGGTTGAATGGCGTTACGCGGCTCGTGACGCTTGCCTTCTAGCTTATCCAGATACAGCACCAGTGGTTTGCCAAAGCGCTGCGCCACTTCGTTTCTAGGCAGTGATAACAAAGCGCCTAATGTGCTGAGGCCCATGTTGGCCAGTTGCTCAACAACGTGGTGTTTGATGTGTTGATGCTCAAGACCGCAATGATCCAAGAGGGCATCGTTAAGGCGCTGACTTTGGCTGCGCGCTAAGGCGATGGCAGCAGTGGCCGTAGCGGCCATACCCGTTAAACAGGTAAACCCGAGGTTTTTACACAATGCTTTCGTGTCTATTACTAAATCTTTCTGGGCGAACAGTTTTAAGCTGCCCTGTATTTCCAGAACAATGCTGTCAGGCGGCGCAAGACTGACCAAACTGCTGAAGCCATAAAGGCTCTCTGCCAGTTTTTTAAGTTCTGCGGCTTCTCTGTTTGGATCGCGCCTGAAGTGCTGTAAGGACGGTGCAATGCTGTGTGCGGTGGCTAATGAGCAACCCGGTACAATGCCTGCGGATAGGGCTGTCGTATTAGCCAGGTGGACGCGGTTTTGCTCCAGCACCACTTGTGCAGCCTGGTTGTGCTCGATGTAACTCGAAGCCGTAAATGACTCTAACGGCAGTTGGGGNAAGTACAGTGCTAGCCAAAGCATGAAGGCGCTAATGCAATGCATGCCCGGCGGTTGGTCTTGGCGTTTTATGNAAATTAGCGTCTATCGTTGCNGNCAGCGCTGGNTCATCGGTTTCTGTTGGCCGCGCATGCGCTGCAANGTGCTGCTGTTGTGCAATTTGCCAATTCCTGAACAGGCGCTGCACATGCGTCGTATCGGTATGTACAGACGGGGTGGCGTCCGTAAGGGTTAATTTCAGTTGTTCAATGGGCCAGCCGCCACGGCGCTTAACAATGTCTAGAAGCAGGTGATGTGACGTTTTAGCCGGATGCAGCGCCAATCGAAGTTCTGCCATGCTGTTGATGTGTCGTTTAGCTAAAGGGCGGAACAAGCAGGCGAATGTGTGGCCCTGNTTAGCGGCCATTTGAATGCGCCGGGTGTCTTGGGNCTTGAGTTTATCCGCAACAGGCCATGCCAGTACTGCACCACAGGATGCAGATTTGCAGGTGGCTTCCAGTGTCCAAAGGAAATCTTCAGCCGTCTTTGGGTGTACGACCAAAAGGCGCTTGNCATTTACACCTGNAGCNTGCAGCGCCGGTGCGTAAGGTATGAAAGGGGGATTGATCCATACGCTCCAAGAATCGCGCAGGCTGTTTTGNAGNGCGGCCAGCGCAGGTACTAACAGACGCAGTTCGCCTATGCCGGCATGGGCTAAAAGCATTTCTACTAAGCCGCCTAATGGCCAACCCTGCCCGGGTAAGTGTTCGTCTAAGCGCTCAAAACCCGTGTGCACGGTAGGCTGGCTACCGTGTTGTGTGAGCTGTTGACCTCGCCAGAGCAGCGGGTGTTTCAGTAAATTCTGTGGGCAGGCAGGACTGAAAGATTTTTTGAGCGCGCACATGACACTGTCTTTTACTACGGCCCGAAAAGATAACTGTATATNNATACAGTATCAAGTGTTATGCGCGCGGGTGTTTGTTTAGCTAGCTTGGATCGATGCTTGGGCGGCCAATGGAATAGTAGCTAAAGCCGAGCCTAGCAAGCTGTTCCGNGTCGTANAGGTTGCGCCCATCGAATATAACCGGCTGTTTGAGTGCTTTTTTCAGCAATGCGAAATCGGGGCTGCGAAACTCGTTCCACTCCGTGACGATCAGCAATGCATCGGCTGGCGCGTCATTAGCGTCGGTTAATGTTTCAACACTGTTGGCGCANATCGTCAGCTTGTCGTTACCTGCAAACAGTCGCTGGGCAGTCTCTGCCGCCTCGGCATCGTAAGCGCGTANGTGGGCACCGGCATCGGTGAGCAATGTAATTAACGTTTCGCTGGGTGCTTCGCGCATGTCGTCGGTATTTGGTTTGAAGGCGAGCCCCCAGAGGGCAAAGGTGCGTCCGGTGATATCGCCATCAAAATGCGCCATGAGTTTGTCGAACAGCGTGCGTTTCTGCACCGCATTAACCGCCTCAACACTGCGCGTAATTTTTGCGTCATACCCCACATTGTCTGCGGTGTGTATAAGCGCTTTTACGTCTTTGGGAAAACAGGAGCCACCGTAGCCGGTGCCCGCATAAATAAAGTTATAGCCAATGCGTGGATCGGTACCAATGCCGCGGCGCACCGCTTCAATGTCCGCGCCCAATCGATCCGCCAAATTNGCAAACTCATTCATTAGGCTGATTCGTGTTGCCAGCATAACGTTGGCGGCGTATTTGGTGAGTTCGGCAGAGCGCACATCCATATGCACGATCTTGTCGTGATTGCGATTAAACGGCGCGTAAAGTTGCTCCAGCAGTCTGGCGGCTTCGTCACTGTCCGAGCCGATGACCACTCGGTCGGGCTTCATGAAGTCATTGATGGCTGCACCTTCTTTGAGGAACTCCGGATTCGAAACCACATGGAAGGTAATGTCGCTACCGCGGTCCGCCAAAGCTTGCGCAACGGTTGCTTGGACTTGGTCAGCCGTGCCGACAGGCACCGTAGATTTGTCCACGATGACCTTGGTCGAGGTCATATGTTGGCCAATACTGCTCGCTACAGACAACACGTACTGTAGATCTGCCGAACCGTCTTCATCCTCGGGCGTGCCGACCGCAATAAAGATGATGTCACCATGATCGACGCCGGCGGCGGTATCCGTGCTGAACTGGAGATTTTGCTTGGCCACATTTGCGGTTACTAAATCTTCTAGCCCGGGTTCGAAAATAGGGATGTGCCCGTTGCGTAAGGCGTCGACTTTCGCCTTATCAATATCAACGCACAGAACATCGTTACCCATTTCGGCAAAGCAAGTGCCCGTGACCAAGCCAACATAGCCTGTACCAAAAATTGAGACCTTCATAAATTCCCTAGAAAAGATGTATAGCTGAGGAGATTCTGCGCCGTATTGTAGAGAAAGTGTCTTGACGATTGCACCCCAGTTCGATCTTGCTTAGGGTGCCGATGCGTTTTTTCACGTATAAAAGGCCATTATGGATTTTGATTACGATTTATTTGTTATTGGGGCGGGCTCCGGTGGCGTTCGCGCGAGTCGAATATCCGCCGCTTATGGTGCGCGGGTCGCGGTTGCGGAATCCATGTTTTTGGGCGGTACCTGCGTCAATGTCGGCTGTGTACCGAAAAAGCTGTTTGTCTACGGCTCGCATTTTTCTGAAGAGTTTGAAGATGCGTCCGCGTACGGCTGGCAGGTCAATCAGGAAAGCTTCGATTGGGCGACGTTAAGAGACAATAAAACCAAAGAAATAGAAAGGCTTAATGGGATTTACCGGAATTTACTTGAAGGTGCTGGTGTCACGTTATTCGAAGCCCATGCGACGTTAATTGATGCCCATACTCTGCAAGTGGGTGAGCAAACGGTCACCAGTAAATACATTCTTGTTGCCACCGGAGGCTGGCCAGTGGTGCCNGAGTTTCCAGGCAGCGAGCATGCAATTACTTCAAACGAGGCCTTTTATTTGCCGGAATTTCCGGACAGCGTGGTGATTGTCGGTGGGGGCTACATTGCCGTGGAATTTGCNGGCATCTTCGCCGGCCTAGGNGCACGCACAACGTTGGTTTATCGAGGCGANTTGTTCCTCCGAGGTTTCGATGATTCNGTACGCGAATTTGTCAAAGAAGAGGTGCAAAAAAAGCACATTAATTTGTTATTCAACAGCAATGTGGCGCAGATTGAAAAACGGATGGGTGCGGACGGTCACAGCAGCTTCGAACTCACTATGACCGATGGCACNCAACAAACCAGCGATCTGGTGCTTTATGCTACTGGGCGCAAGCCGAAAACGGCTGGGCTCGGTCTTGAACAAGCGGGTGTCGCATTGGGCGAAAACGGCCAAGTCTTAGTCAACGACGATTATCAAACCAGTGTGGATAACATATACGCCATAGGCGATGTTACCGATCGCATCCAACTGACTCCGGTTGCCATAGAGGAAGGCATGTGCATCGCGAACAATCTGTTTACCGACAATCCAAAAAAGCATTTGGATTATCAAAACATCGCCACCGCGGTTTTTTGCCAGCCTAATATTGGCACGGTTGGTCTTACCGAGGCCGAAGCCGTTGCACAACANGCCGGCGATCTGGATATTTTTGAAAGCGACTTCAAGCCGATGAAACACACTCTGAGTGGTCGCGATGAACGGACGTATTTAAAAATGNTCGTGCGCCGTAGCGACGATGTGGTGTTGGGTATTCATATGGTTGGCCCCGACGCTGGAGAGATCACTCAAGGGCTGGCGGTTGCGCTAGTGGCCGGAGCAACCAAGGCACAGTTTGATGCGACTGTGGGTATTCATCCCACCGCCGCTGAAGAATTTGTAACAATGCGGTCGATNAGCCGAACGGCTTGAGCGTAGCGTTTATTTCCATCGGATCAGCNAAGGACATGCAGTAGTGAAAAAATTAATCGTTGGTGTTTCTATCGGGTTGGCGCTCGTNTTGCCGCCACTAGCTCAAGCGAAAAATGTCGTGTTTTTCCTGGGCGACGGTATGGGGGTGAGCACGATCACGGCTGCAAGGATTTTTGCCGGTCAACAGCAGGGCAAGAGCGGCGAGGAATATGATCTCGCGTTTGACCGTTTCGACAATGTCGCGTTGATAAAGACCTACAACACCGATGCCCAAGTGCCCGACAGCGCAGGCACTATAACGGCCATTATGACCGGCCAGAAAACCCGTATCGGTGTGGTTGGGGTGGACGCCACTGTTGCAAGAGATGACTGCAGTGCATCGTTAAACGGCGGCTTGCCGAGTGTGGCTGAGCTGGCAGAAGACGCTGGGCTGAGCACNGGGGTGGTCTCCACCGCAAGAATCACCCATGCNACACCTGCCGGTGCTTACGCACACGCGCCCAATCGGAACTGGGAAGACAGCGCCAGCATGCCCAAGGAAGCGGCGGCTGATGGCTGTAAAGATATTGCCCAACAACTTTTGGATACGCCGCATGGTGACGGGCCTGAAGTTATTTTGGGCGGCGGACGCGCNCACTTTTTACCGGACTCGGTCGCGGATCCGGAATATGCGGAGAAGACCGGTAAGCGCGATGACGGCGCAAATTTAATCGATCAATGGTTAGCGGGTGCGTCCGGCCGCGAATACGTGTGGAATCGAAAAGATTTCCTAGCGCTGATGGAAAAACGCGCGGCCGATGCGGATACCGCTGGTCAGTTTATGGGGTTGTTTGAGCCATCGCACATGCAATTCGAAGCGGATCGTGAAAACGATCCAGCAGGCGAACCGTCGCTTCTGGAAATGACGCAATTTGCGTTAGCTGAAATGCAAAAATCTGATCGGGGCTACTTTTTGTTGATCGAGGCAGGGCGCATTGATCATGCTCATCACGGCAGCAACGCACATCGCGCGCTGGTGGATACCGTGGCGTTATCCGACGCGGTGCAATGGGTTGCGGATCATGTGAATCTNGAAGANACCCTNATCTTAGTCACTGCGGATCACAGTCACACGATGACGATCAGTGGTTATCCGCGCCGTGGCAATCCCATCTTAGGGCTGGTGGAGAACGAGCCGGGTAAATTGGCAAAGGACGCCACAGGCTTACCCTATACGACGCTGAGTTATGCGAATGGCGGCGGTTATAAGAAGCGACGGCTGGATTTGTCAGAGGTGGACACGACGGCATTGAATTATCAACAACTCGGCACTGTGCCGATGTACGCCGAGACCCACGCAGGAGAGGACGTAGCGGCGTTCGCGATTGGTGTAAATGCCGATAAGGTGCGAGGGGTGATGGAGCAAAGCGCGTTATTTGAAGTTATGCGAGGGGCGCTGTTCGATNGAGCTGATTANAGATCAAGCACAGTCTGCTTAAAAAAATGATTATGGAGGCCTTATGTCGGCTTTGACCGCAGCACTAGAATTTTTCGACGGCCTGCTCGGCAGTGCGGCCTATTTTCCGATTCTGTTATTGGGTGTCGGGGTGTTTTTCACCCTGTATCTTGGCTTTCCGCAGCTGCGCTTTTTTAACCATGCCTGGGCCGTCTTGTTTGGGCGCTTTTCTAAGGCTGAGGACCCCGGCGACACCAGTCACTTTCAAGCGTTATCCACCGCGCTGTCAGGAACCGTCGGTACCGGCAATATCGGCGGGGTTGCGTTCGCGATTTTTCTCGGTGGTCCGGCCGCNTTGTTCTGGATGTGGGCAACCGCGTTTGTTGGTATGACCACAAAATTCGTCGAAGTCTCCATTAGCCACAAATACCGCAAAGAGGACGACCAGGGCTTTATGGTCGGCGGGCCAATGCATTACATGGAGCATGGTCTGAATTTGAAATGGCTTGCGGTGTTTTTTGCCGTCGCCACTGTGATCAGTTCATTTGGCTCGGGCAATATGCCTCAGGCCAATAATATGGCAGCGGGCATCGAGACGTCTTTTGCGATTCCGGGTTACGTCACCGGAGGCGTTTTGGCATTGCTGCTGGGGTTCGTTATCGTGGGCGGTATAAAACGCATTGCAGCGGTAGCGGCCACATTGGTGCCGCTCATGGGCATCTTGTACACGCTTGGTGCCATTGCCGTTTTAATTACTCATTACGANAACGTTATACCGTCGTTCATCGCGGTTTTTGCAAATGCGTTCACCGGCTCAGCGGCCGCGGGTGGCTTCCTCGGGGCGTCGTTTGCTTACGCGTTCAACCGCGGCGTCAATCGNGGNCTGTATTCAAATGAAGCAGGCCAGGGCTCCGCGCCGATTGCCCATGCGTCGGCCCGCACCAAGGAGCCGGTTGCCGAGGGTATGGTGTCGATTCTCGAACCCTTCATCGACACGCTGGTGATTTGTACTTTAACCGGCTTGGTTATTCTCTCGTCGGGGGTGTGGAAAGAAAAGTTCGATACACAATTCAGTGCATTTGATACCGAAATCGTTATGGGACAGTACCATGAAGATAATCCAGCCCATGTCCGGCAACTGTCTGCGCATTTAGATTTAATGCCGCCGGCAAATGATCCGGTCCGGCCTTATAGCGGTACGGTCGAAGTGGATAATGGCCGGTTGGATCTGACCAATATTACCGTCTTGCACAACAGGTCCATCGCTGAGGACGTGCAAGTAACTCGAGATAAGGCCTCAGTAGACGGCGTCATAAGAGTCGAAGAGGGCAATGTTGTTGACGTCAACTTGACCTTGTCCGGTAAGTCGTTGCTGCACTCGGTGCCATTAACTGCGCGCGCATTCTCCAGCAGTTTTCTGGGAGCTTACGGCGAATATTTGGTCACTATCGGTCTGGTGTTGTTCGCTTTCTCCACCGCCATAGCGTGGTCNTACTACGGCGATCGAGCGGTGGTGTATTTGGTCGGCACGCGCTGGGTTATGGCTTATCGGTTGCTTTATGTGGCTGGCTTTTTTATCGCTACCATCGCCGATACCAGTCTCATTTGGCTGATTTCAGCCATCACGGTAGCGCTTATGACGCTGCCGAACCTNATAGGCATTTTGCTCATGCGTAAAGAGGTAAAGCAGATGACGCANACCTACTGGCAAAAGATTAAAGCCGATTAATTAGAACTTACCGGCNACNCATTCTAAGCACACCACATAGCTTTGCTTTGGGTCGCTCAAATAGGCGAGAGGGGCCAGTGTGGTGTCGATGAAATTGGCCGCTTTATTAAACAATNGGCTCTTCGGCGATTGATCTTGGACCTCGAACGACGCCGATTCCATGAGCTGGCGAATAAATTCGTCGCGGGGGTTAAGCGGGTCTTCCAGATAGCGCACCGACCACTCGCTCAATTCAGCAAGTTCAGCAGCCTTTTCGATCGCGACCTGCGTGTCTCCCAGAACGTCAACCAGACCCAACTCTAGCGCCTTTTCGCCTTGCCATACTCGCCCTTGGGCGACCGCTTCGACCGCTTTGGCATCCATGCCTCGGCCCCGCGCCACTAGATCTGTAAATTGTTGGTAGCCGAATTCGATATTGCTTTGCAGAATCGATTTGAATTCGTCGTTTAGGCCCGCCAAAGGATCAATCGAGGTCAAAGGGGTGGTGCCCGTGCCGTCGCTGTGAACCCCTAGTCGATCCAATGAGTTTTCAAAACTTGGCAGCACGCTGAATATGCCAATAGAGCCGGTGATCGTTGTCGGCTCGGAAACAATGGCGTCCGCCGTAGCCGAAATCCAATAGCCGCCGGACGCGGCAACGCTGGCGAACGACGCCACCACCGGTTTCCCGGCAAGCTGCACCAGTTCCAGTTCTTGGCGAATCAGTTCGGAGGCAAACGCGCTGCCGCCAGGAGAGTCGACCCGTAAAACAAGNCCTTGTATTTGATCATTAAAACGCACNTCGCGAATTTTTCGAATTAACGAATCGGCNGCAGCAAAGCCAGCACCTTCGCCTTCCATAATGGCACCCTGAGCGACCAACACCGCGATTTGTTCACCGTCCNCTGGNATTGGAAATTCTTGGCGTAGTTGCAGATAGCTNCTCATACCGATGGCATTCAGACGTTCATTTTCCTCAAGCCAGCCCACTTTGTCCGCGATACGGGCGCGCACTTGGTCGCGGGTAAGCAGTTCGTCGACTAATTTTGCTTCAAGGGCAGTACGCGCCATGTCGCCACCGGCTTTTTTCAGCAGCACACTGAACTGTTGGCTGTACGCTTCAATATCGGCAACAGGGAGTTGGCGGTTGCCGGCCAAGTCCTCAACGAGCGCGCGCCAGAGGCCGTTGTAAAGCGTCTGGTTCGCAAGTTTGGCCTGCTCGGACATNTTATCGCGAGTGAACGGCTCGACCGCTGACTTAAACCCACCGACTTTGAAAACGTGCATATTGATGGATAATTTTTCCAGCANCTCTCTGAAATAGAGGTTGTTACCTCCATAACCCGTAAGCAACGCCTGACCCATCGGATGCATATAAAGTTCATTCGCGTAACTTGCTATATGATATTGAAATTGCTCAAAATAGTCGGCATATGCNACGACGTTTTTGCCGCCAGCTTTGAAGTCGGTTAAGGCCTTACCAATGCGCAGCGTTTGCGCCGATGAGGCATAAAATAGATCATCCAAATCCAGCACAATCAGCTTGATGTCATCGTCTTCAGCAGCAAGATCTATTGCNTTAAGTACGTTGTTGATCGCCGTTTCCTGTACCGGTCCGGATTGTAGCAACGCATCCGGAAAGCTCAGGGGCGGCGAGGTTTGCTCTACCAGTGCNCCCACCGGATTAATGAACAATGCGCTGCCTTTCGGCACANTTTCGCTTTCGCAACTGCCNAGTAGCGACGCCAACACGAAAAGCGTGGCAACCACAAAAAAGCTATTGAGGACGAAGTTACGGATCCTTGTAATGTATTGTCCGGCCCGATTTAAAAAGCTTTGCGGTTCAATCGCAGCGTCGTTACTCATAGGGGATCCTCAAATTAGGGTTGGCTCAAAGCGATGTCCAACATGAATTTCTAAGTGTACATTTACCGCTCTATTTTAAAACCTAAACAGGGCGGCTTTGNNAAAACCTCNTACGTTTCCGGACGCTTTTTTTCTATGAGCATTCTTTGGCAATGGTCTGAACTNTCGCATNCGCTGTCGAATACGCGNGTGTCGGGNCCTGNTGTGCAGCGAGTGGCGTTTGACAGCCGGCANNTTGTATCGGGTGATCTTTTCTTTGCGTTGTCCGGCGATCCAGGGCAGCGCTTTAATCCCAGTCATCGNTCGGAGATAGATGGCCATGACTATGTGCTCGATGCGCAAGCCAATGGGGCCGTAGGATTGNTCGTTCAGCGGCCGCTCGCAAACTGTGATCTACCGCAAATCGTCGTAATGGATACCTATGACGCATTATGGCAACTCGGCNGCGCTGCGCGCGAACGNTTGAGTGGCCCAGTGGTTGCGGTCACGGGCAGTAGTGGGAAAACCACCGCCAAGCAGTTTTTAGCTGCCGCGCTCGACGCTTATNCGCCACCCGGCAGTTTCAATAATCATATTGGCGTACCTCTGTCTTTGGCGAACGCATCGCNAGATGCTTCAGCCTGGGTATTCGAGGTCGGTACTAATCACCCTGGTGAGATCGAACCGCTTACGGCTTTAGTGCGTCCACATTGTTCGATATTGCTCAATGTGCACAACGCGCATATAGAAAATTTTTCGTCTCGCGAGGCTCTGATCCGTGAAAAATGCGCAATCTTTACGCANATGCAGGGCGAAAAACAGCGTGTGGCAGAGGATACGTTGGGGCTCGAAGGGTACTGTTTTGGACTGAGTGCCCAAAGCGATGCGCAAATTTTGGANGTCACCGGTGATCGCTTGGAGCTGCGTTTGTTCGGGCGNAAGCTGCAGGCGCGGTTACCTGGTGGGGGTGAACACAGAGCGTTGACCTTAGCCGCGGTCATTTTAACGGCGGAATTACTTGGCGCAGACCTATCGGCGGCTCTCGATCTGTCGGACGATGTGGTGCCCGACGGGCGAGGCAATATAATGCATTGCGCTGGNGTAGANCTGATAGATGACAGTTANAACGCCAACCCTGTAAGCATGCACGCCGCGTTGCGTGCTTTCGCGGGCGCAACCAAGCCCGGCCGCAAGTTCGTTCTCCTCGGCGAAATGTTGGAGNTAGGCCAAAGCAGTGGCGCTGCGCACAAAGGGGTGCTTGATACACTGGAGGCCTTCGATGGCTGTTTNTTAGTGGGTGCGGGTTTCGCGGAGTGGTCAAATTCGGATTCGCACTTCAGCGCCAAGGCCGACGATCAACTTATCGAACGNTTGAGCGACACACTGCAGCCGAGCGACANCTTGTTGATAAAAGGCTCAAATCAGGTTTTTTGGGCCAGCGGCTTTGTGCAACAATTGGCGCAGGCACTTGAAATAAAACGGGCCTAGGCTTTAGCAATTTAGACGTCATGATGAATAACAGCGACAGTGAAGTAATCGCGGACCGTTTTGGTCGTCGATTTGGCAATCTACGAGTCAGTCTGACCGCGGCGTGCAATTACGCNTGCACCTATTGCGTCCCCAATGGCAAAAAACTGCAGGCAGCGTCGTATGAACTGTCCGCCGAAGAGATGATTCGCACAGTCGNACTATTGCAGCAGATTNCCGGNATNAACAAAGTCCGCATAACCGGCGGCGAACCGTTGTTGTCGCCTAAGTTTGGGGACTTCCTTCACGGTGTCATGCAGCTTGGGCTAAGCGATGTATCGCTGACGACGAATGGGCAATTGCTGCCGCGTTGGGGCGACCATATCGTTGCCAGTGGAATGCGGCGTATCAACGTCAGTTTGGACACTCTGGANGCNGACAAGTTCCGCGACATTGCGCGCTCCGGTGATTTGGCGACCGTATTAAGCAGCATCGATCGGCTGCTGGAGGGTGGACTGGCGGTAAAGGTGAATATGGTNCCNATGCGNGNAGTNAACGACGCCCAGATCGTNCCGATGCTTGAATATTGCCGTGAGCGCGGTATCGAATTGCGCTTTATAGAACTCATGAACATGGGCCATTTGCGATCAAGCGCGGCCTTTCAGCAGCAGTTCTTTTCGATGGACGAAATCCTTGAATTAATAGCCCAGCACTACACTTTTAGCCGTACCCAAGCGCCGTTTGACTCGACTGCAGTTCGCTTTGAGATCGTCGGCGGTGGTTATTTTGGAGTGATCGCTAATGAGAGCGAGCCGTTTTGTCGGACCTGCACGCGTTTGCGCTTGTCGTCAAATGGCCACTTATACGGATGCCTTTCGAATAGCAAAAGTCACGACATCCGCCCGATTCTCGAACAGCCCGACCCACTGGCACGCTCAGCGCTGAGGCATGTGCTTGGGCAGGCGCTTAAGGATAAGCAGGACCTCAGTTTCAAAGGTGAAACTACGGTCATGAAATTCATTGGTGGGTAGTTTTTTTTTCAGAGGGTGGAATCTGCTGCGCCGCTCTTATTGCAGTTACTGGCAGGTTAATGGCCGAAATAGAAAAACTGTTTGAGACGTTACTGTCGTTGCAAAAACACAAGCGTCTGCCGCCGCTTGAGCAGTGGCAACCCGCAAAGCGAGGACAGGTCGACATTCGCATAG
>PBQQ01000071.1 GCA_002725095.1 Gammaproteobacteria bacterium | reverse complement strand
CCATTACAGATCAGTGAGGCCTTCGTGCAAACAGTGCGCGATGCCCTGCCGGAATTACCTACCGCTAGGCGAGCGCGCTATCAGGAGGTATTGGGTTTATCCCCCTACGACGCCGCAAGCCTGAGCACCGATCTGGACAGAGCCACTTTTTTTGAGGCGGTCGTCGACGTCTGCGGCAATCCGAAGCTCGGCGCAAATTGGTTGAACGGCGAACTCAGCGCTCATCTTAATAGTGCAGATATAGAGATCGCCAGCAGCCCAGTCAGCGCGGCGCAATTGGGACGACTTATCCAACGCATCGACGACGACACGTTGTCGTCAAAGACGGCAAAAGAATTGTTTAAAGCGCTCTGGGCAAAAGCTGACGCCAGCGCCGACATCGATGAACTTATCGCGCATTTGGGGCTCAAACAAATGAGCGACGACGGTGAACTGAGCGCTATCGTGAAGCAAGTGTTAGAAAGTAACCCGGAACAAGTCGCGGAATTGAAATCAGGCAAAGATAAGGTGCTTGGGTTTTTGGTGGGTCAAGTAATGAAAGCGACCGGCGGCAAAACCAACCCCAAAAACGTTAACGAACTGATCCGCAAAAACCTCTGATCGGCACCGCTGCCTGCTATCGGTCGCGGTAATCTACCGCAGCATGCAAAACATCACGACGCGACACTTGCCCAACTAACTTGCCCTCGCAAACTACCGGATAGCGACGTCGGTGTTCATGAATAAAGCGTTCGGCGAGGGTAAAGATATCTAGGTTCGGATCCACCGTATCTACGCGCGTCTTCATGTAGTCGCCAACAATACCCAAAGGCTCATTGTAATAACGGTCTTGAATCACCACCCGCATCAGATCGACTTCCGACAAAATACCCACCAATTGACCCGCCTCATCTACCACCGGTGCCGCTGTGATGCCGCGGGCCAGAATCCGTTTCATCGCCTCAACGACGTTCAAATCGGGTGTAACGGTCACCAGCTTTGTCGCCATATAGTCTTTGACTTTCAGTGAACACACCTTTCACCTCATTAAACTAGCACACTACAACCGTTAGACTATTCCATAAGAACCACGGATGGCAAGCTGCTGGCGGTCACATATCAATCCATCCCGAAGATAAAACTCCAACGCGCTATAGAGCGTTAATACACGATGGCGATCATGGCGTTTGTCCGATTCAACGGCGTTGGCTTGAAGCAAGAGACCGGTTTTTCAGAAAAAAGCAAGCGCGTCTTAGGTCTTAGCGCCCTACCTACCCCTTAAAACGCGTAGTAGTATTGAGAACTTTACAAGGCCCACATCCGGGTTTTATTCAGAGACTATTAGGTTGGGAGGGAACCATGAGCGACAAACCTTTAGCGGCGGTGGAATATTTAAAAATTCCAAACGACGGCGAACCCTATCTGGAAGGCTATAAATGCGGCGACTGCAGCGCAACCTTTCTTGGCGAGCGCAGCGTCTGTTCTAAGTGCGGAGCACGCGACCAGATGTCCGCCGTTACACTGCCCAATACCGGCAAACTGTATTCATACTCTATTGTTTATAGATCCTTTCCTGGCATCGAGGTGCCATATGTCAGCGCCATTGTCGACCTCGATGACGGCACAGCGATCAAGGGTAACCTGATTAACGTGGACCCAGATCCAGACAGCATCAGCTTCGATATGCCTGTTGAGGTGGTCTATGCTGATGCTTTAGGACGCAAAGACGCCGACGGCAACGCTTACTTATCTTACTTTTTTCAACCCGCTGCCACGGCCTAGCCCAGTAGCGCGACTCAATACTTAGGGAGAATTACTATGACTGACGCATATATTGTTGGTGTCGACATGATCAAGTTCGGACGTTTTCCGGACAAAACCGTTCCACAAATTGGAGCTCAAGCAGCACTTATGGCGCTGGACGACTGTGGCCTGACGATTCAGGACATGCAGGCTCTGTACTGCGGCAACCTCGGCCAAGCCTCGGGTATGGTTGGACAGCGCATGCTGCAAGAGATCGGCCAGACGGGCATTCCAGTAGTTAACGTAGCCAATGCATGCGCTACCGGCGCTACCGCGTTTCGCGAGGCTTGGGCCTCTGTTAAAGCAGGACTTTACGACTGCGTATTGGCGGTCGGCGTAGAGCAGATGGGTAAAGGCCTACTCGGCGGCGCTGGCGCCAAAGTCGGTATCCCGAAAGAGGGCTTGCTCGGTTCAGGCACCATGCCCGCAGTATTCGCCGAAGCCGGCATGGAGCACGCGCGCAAGTACGGAACGACCTTTGAGCAGTTCGCCAAGGTATCGGTCAAAAACCATCACCATTCAACTCTGAACCCAAAAGCGATGTACCAGATCGAAACACCATTGGACGAGGTCATGAACGCAGAGATGATCTCCTACCCCAACACCAAGCTCATGTGTTCGGTAAACGTCGACGGTTCCGCGGCAGCGGTCATCTGTTCCGAGAAGAAAGCCAAAGAACTTGGGCTGATGAACCGCGCGATTAAGGTGCGTGCGTCGGTATTGGCGTCCGACCCTTGGCAAGAACGCGATTTGGTCATGCCTGACGTGAACTCTTGTACACGTAAAGCGGCGGCCGAGGCCTATGAAATGGCAGGAGTTGGTCCAGACGACATCAATCTGATCGAACTACACGACTGTTTTGCCACAGCTGAGATTTTGCACTACGAAAATCTTGGGATCTGCAAAGACGGCGAGGCAGGTCGATTGATCGATGATGGCGAAGTGGCCTTGGGTGGCCGTATCCCGGTAAACGTATCTGGCGGGTTGCTGTCTAAGGGCCACCCCCTTGGCGCTACCGGCATCGCCAATATCTACGAAGTGAGCACCCATTTGCGCGGCGAAGCCGGCGGTCGTCAGGTTGAAGGCGCAAAAATCGGGTTGACCCATGTCATAGGACTGGGCAGCGCTTGCGCAATTCATGTATTGGAAAAAGCCGGCTAAATTTTTAGCCTGTTGTGGAAACGCCGGCCTAGGCCGGCGTTTTTATTTCTGTCACTCAATCCTTAAAAAGGGTTTGCTATGCGCATAGGCGTTGTCAGCGACACTCATAACAATCTAAAAAACGTTCGGCGCATCGTTGAACTGTTCAATGCCGCCGGCGTCGATCGGGTAATTCACACCGGCGACATCACCCAAGCCAAAACCATAGACGCAATGAGCCAACTCGATGCGCCCATGGTTGGCGTGTTCGGCAACAATGACCAAGAGCGCGCCGGCCTCGAAGCGGCCATAGAACGTTGCGGTTTTGAATTCTACGAGCCGCCATTACAAGTCTGTTGGGATAACCGCGACATTATCGTGGTACACGACCCTCTGGAGTTCGAAGGCCACTTGAACACGCAAGCCATTGCACTGCATGGCCACACCCATCGCTACCGTTGCGAACACACCAACGGCCAACTGATTTTCAACCCAGGAGAATGTGCCGGCATGATGAAAGGTGCGAACGCCATTGGTGTACTGGATACGGCAGACCTTTCAACCGAATTGCTGCGCTTTTAGCGGCACCAAAGGTCCGTTTAGGACTCAACCTATCTGTGAGTCCGCCTAAAAAACGCAGCCAATGCGTTTTAAACGCCCAATCCTTCTAAAATTTTAACGGGCGTAATTGATAGCTTAGCCACCGATCCCGTTTAGGATGTCCCCAATACGCGCAGCATTCGCGCCTAAGTCCGATTGACCCACTCTTGATATGCTACGCACGTCTACCCGCGTGCCGCCATCGGCCGCGGCTTGCACACGCACCGCCACATCATCCTTAAAACCGAACCAGAACGTGGCCGCAGTCGCCTCCACAAGGCCCGTGGTTTTATTCACCGACACGATCTCCATGCCCATGCCACGCAGGACCGCTTCTGCCCGATCCACCACTTCGTCGACAGGCGCCATAAGCGTTAATGGTTTTACCCAAGGATACGCCGCGGTTTGCTGGGGTGCTAAAGCCTCCGCGTCATAGGCCAATGGGTTGGCTTGAGCCGCTGACCGAATGGCCACGATTTTGTCGAACTGTGGCGGATTTAGAGTATCCGTCGAGATGTTGTGTATCGGCGGCACCGAACTGGCCGCAGAGTACTGCGTGCCGAGTATCGCCAACACCACCACACCTAAGAAAATACCGATTAAAAGAGTTGGGCGCTCCGCCATCAACTTCTTACGCAAACTTACAATGTACGCAATCACGCCCAGAAAGCTCGCGAGCGTCGCCAACACAGCGCCCGCTGCCAACAACATAAACCCGCCGGTAAACGGCCATAACCCGAGCTTAGTACCCAAGGCACCCAGAGGCAGGCAAACTGCCGCAATGACACCCCCTATTAGAATAGCCTGAGCCCACCAACGTTTCGCTGCTGCTTGATCGTTCATTTATTTTCCTAGTTTAAAATTTGCCTAACGCGGCTAGGTAATCGTTGAGCCGCCATCTACGACGATGTTCTGTCCCGTGGTAAAAGATCCCGCTGCAGACGCCAGATAGACCGCGGCACCCGCGATCTCGCGCGGTTCACCAATACGCTGCAGCGGGTCACCTTCAGTCCGCGCCTTCAGAATATCCGGATTTTCCCACAGCGCGCGAGCAAAGTCCGTGCGCACTAGCCCCGGGGATATGCTGTTCACACGGATATTATGGCGCCCATACTCCACGGCCAAGTTGCGCACCATTTGCACATCCGCTGCCTTAGAAATGCAGTATGCACCCAACACCGGGCTGCCCTTCAAACCGCCAACACTGGAAACAATGATAATCGAACCGTCTTTGCGTTCGACCATTTCCGGCAACACCATGTTCGCCAACCAGTGATTCGACTTAATGTTAACGCCAAGGATTTTGTCAAACGCCTCATCTGGCAGGTCGCGCATAGGCCCGTAATAAGGATTCACCGCCGCATTGCACACCAATATGTCGATTTTGCCGAGCGCCTCGCGCGTCTTGTCCACCAGATCTTGAAGATCTTCTTTGCGTCCGATATGTGCCGGAATGACAGTCGCGCCGCCGACTTCATCGGCCAGTTCGAGGTTTATGGCGTCCGCGACTTCTTGGCAAATATCTGCCTTGCGACTGCTGATTACAACCTGCGCACCATGACGCGCCATTTCCTCAGCGATCGCTCGACCAATGCCCTTACTCGAACCGGTGATTAACGCCACCTTGCCGGTTAGATCAAACAGAGTGCTCGACATACCCCCTCCTTATTAAATGTCTCGATTGGTTCGATACCTTACCGACCAAGCAAACCAAAAAGCCGCAAAAATTACCAGCCAAGCCTGTCACCGCAACAACCTCTTTCGCGTTTTCGGGTATCATGCCGCCGCTCGGACCTACCGAGTGATCGGCCATCACTACCGACTTAAGGGAACACTACCGTGACTGCACAATCCATGGACGAACTGGTTGCACTGGCTAAACGCCGAGGATTTATTTTCCAATCCAGCGATATTTATGGCGGTCTGCAGGGCGTCTATGACTACGGGCCCTTGGGTGTGGAGTTGAAGAATAATTTAAAAGCGGCGTGGTGGCGCGCCATGGTTTACGAGCGCGACGACGTTGAGGGTCTGGATGCGGCAATCCTCACTAACCCCACAACATTGAAACACTCGGGCCACGAGGACACCTTCACCGACCCGTTGGTGGACTGTCGCAGTTGCAAAAGTCGCTGGCGCGCAGACCATCTCAAAGACGGTAAATGCCCCGGCTGCGGCGCAGAGGATCTCACCGAACCGCGCCCATTTAACCTCATGTTCAAAACTCAGGTCGGCCCTGTACAAGATGAGAACGGCAATTTCGCCTATCTACGGCCAGAAACAGCTCAAGCCATCTTTACCAACTTTAAAAACGTGGTAGACGCCACGTCGCCCAAACTGCCCTTTGGTATCGCACAGATCGGCAAGGCGTTTCGTAACGAAATTACGCCACGCAACTTTATCTTCCGCGTGCGCGAGTTCGAGCAAATGGAGTTGGAATTCTTTGTGCGACCGGGCGAAGACGACGCATGGCATGAGCAATGGGTAGAAGCACGTCTGCAATGGTGGGCACAACAAGGCGTGCCACGCGACACCATAGAACTGTATCACGTGCCCAGCGATGAACTGGCGCACTACAGTAAAGCCACGGTTGATTTGATGTATCGGTTTCCCCATGGCGTCGAAGAACTGGAAGGCATCGCCAACCGCACCGACTTTGACCTCGGNTCNCACACCAAAAACCAAGACGACTTCAGCATCGACGCTAANGTTGCACCCAATTCCGACTCCAATGCCAAACTGGCGATTCAAGATCTGCAGGGCAAGGGCTGGACAGTGCCCTATGTGATCGAGCCGTCGGCCGGCGTGGACCGAGGCGTACTGGCGGTGATGAATGAAGCGTACACCGTTGAAACCTTAGACAACGGCAGCGAGCGTACGGTCATGGCGTTTCAACCGCACCTCGCGCCAATCAAGGTGGCGATTTTGCCCTTAAAGCGCAATCACGAAGGCATTGTCGCTAAGGCCAAGGCGATTAAAAACCAGTTGATGAGCTTAGGTATTGGACGGATCTTTTATGAGGACACCGGCAACATCGGCAAAGGCTATCGCCGGCACGACGAAGTCGGCACGCCGCTGTGTGTGACCGTGGATTTTCAAACCATTGAAGAAGACGACACGGTCACCGTGCGCAACCGCGACACCATGGCGCAAGAACGCATAAAGGTGGACGAACTGGCGGACTACGTGAACCAGTTTATGCGCATGAGCTAATACCGGTGTCTGCCGCAGACTGGTTGCTGTTATCACTGACCCTACTGGCCGGCGCAGCCAGTCCCGGTGCCAGCCTCGCCTTGGTCATGCAACGCGCACTGCACTTCGGCCGCGCAGCAGGCATAACGGTTGGCTTAAGTCATGGCTTGGGCATTTTGTTTTACGCCAGCGCCGTGGCTTTAGGCGCGGCCACGCTGCAAAGCGAGTACCCCCAGCTGTTTGGCGTACTACAACTTATCGGACTGGGGTTTCTCGGCTATCTGGGTGCGAACATGTTGTGGGCCGGTTGGCGCGCTCGCAACGCGACCGCAGACGCAGCCAAAGGCGCCGACCCGTTGCCGGCAAAGGGCAACGCCAGCCTCGCCGCCGAGGGCTTTTTGATCGTATTTTTTAACCCTAAGATCGCGGTCTTTTTCTTCGCGATCTTCAGTCAGTTTCTCGGCGCTGAACTGGAGCTGACGACACGACTGGCCATGGCAAGCCTAGCGGGCGTTATAGACGCGTTATGGTACTGCGCCATTGCAACGCTGGTTTCACTGACTGTGATCCAAACCCAACTGCGCGACTACGCGTGGCAACTCGATGTGGCCTTTGGGGCAGCATTGCTCGTCATTCTTTTNTTACTGCTCTGAGCGCTCGAACCAGTGACCNGTACGATTTACAAACGCGACCAACGACANCATAACCGGCACTTCGACCAGCACACCAACGACNGTGGCTAAGGCCGCNCCAGAATTCAGTCCAAACAACGAAATGGCCACCGCCACTGCGAGTTCGAAAAAGTTCGAAGTGCCGATTAAACAGGCCGGCGCAGCAATATTGTGGGGCAGGCGTATCTTTTTAGCGGCAACATAAGCCAACGCAAAAATGCCATACGTTTGCAGCAACAGCGGAACCGCGATAAGCGCAATAACCAACGGTTGAGCCAGAATCTTTTCCGCTTGCAAGGCAAACAGCAACACTACCGTCGCCAGCAACCCGACCACAGACCAGGGTTTAAGTCGCGACACAAACCCGTCGAGCGCCTCGACCCCTTTACCNAACAGGCGCTTGCGCGTCAGCCAGCCGGCCCACAGCGGCAACATCACATACAACAGCACCGACAGCAGCAACGTCTGCCATGGCACATCGATGTCGCTCACCCCCAGCAGTAGTGCCGCAATCGGAGCAAACGCAAAGATCATAATGACGTCGTTCACCGCCACCTGCATTAGGGTATAGGCTGGCTCTCCACGGGTCAGTTGGCTCCACACAAACACCATGGCGGTGCACGGTGCCACACCTAACAGAATCATACCGGCGATGTATTCTGTGGCGTTCGCCGGTTCAACCCAGTCAGCGAAGACAACGCGGAAGAACAACCAACCCAGCGCAGCCATAGTGAATGGCTTGATCAGCCAATTAATGACCAAAGTCAGCGCTAAACCCTTAGGTCGGTCGCCGGCTTTACGCAACGCGCCAAAATCGATTTGGATCATCATCGGGTAAATCATCACCCAGATCAGAACCGCGACAATGACATTGACCTGCGCAAACTGAGCGCGCGCCGCCATCGCAAACAGCTCAGGCGCAAGCACACCCAGCCCAACCCCGGCCACAATACACAGCCCCACCCACACACTTAGATAACGCTCAAAAATACCCATGAGTTAAGCCTCCGAATCAAGCAAGTGAAGACAGTCCAGAGCCTCCTCGGTGCCCCCGCCGTCATGCAAGTAGACCAATAACCTCTGCAAACGCGACTCGAGCGTGTTGAACACCGCCGCGAATTCAGCGTCGATCAGTGCCGGATCAGCCAAGCGAGTGGGGTCGGGCAACGGCCAGTGCACGCGCGGCGTTGTATCCAACCAGNNCGGNCAGGCCGCTTCGGCCGCACCGTCACACACCGTAATAACNNCATCAGGCGCAAACTCTGAGGCCTGATCCATAGACTTACTGAACAACCCNGCTGGATCGTAACCGCGAGACAACAAGTGCCGCAAAGTAAGTGGATGCACCACCCCTGATGGCGCACTTCCGGCGCTGGCGGCAAGCACCAGACCATAACCACGCTGCTGAAAAATCGCTTCAGCCAGAATGCTGCGGCAGGCGTTGTGGGTACACAAAAAAATCAGTTTCAAAAGCGTGCTCGCGGTATTGCCCTCAGTGTTTATTTTTCAGAACGCTGCCGGTTCCGTGCTATCTGGAACCCTGCCCGTCATCAATCTTTATGTAGGTACCGGTTACCGCCTCGGAAGCCGGTGACAGAAAATACAGCAGGGTGCTGTCCATTTGCGCTGGATCACAAATCCGTTTTCGCGGGAAGTGTTGGGCGATATCTCCTAACCTTTCAAGCATTCCGTCCATCATCTCTGAAGAAAACGCCCCCGGTGCGATGGCGTTCACGTTGATGTTGTATCTGGCCCATTCAACCGCCAAACATTCCGTCATTCGA
>PBQQ01000009.1 GCA_002725095.1 Gammaproteobacteria bacterium | reverse complement strand
GCTTCACCGGAAGGCTCATACTTAAGGCGTCCATCTTCTCCTTTAACCGGCGTGACACACTCAAAAATAACACCCTTTAATTTACCATTTTCATGAACGAATTCTTTAGGAGGTCTATTGTTAATAATGGGAATACCTTCCCTCATCGCGTCGTCTTTTTCCCATTCAGAGGCTTTCATGACCTCGAATGCGGAACGCACCACCACCTTAACTGACTCAGCACCCAGTCTTAGTGATGTCCGACAACAGTCCATCGCCGTGTTCCCGCCACCCATAACGATCACCTTGCCGGTGATCTCGGTCGTATGGCCAAACGCCACACTCGACAGCCAATCAATACCAATGTGAATGTAGTCATCCACCTCTTGCCGGTTCAAAAGTTCTAAGTCACGACCGCGCGGCGCTCCGGTACCCACAAAATAGGCATCAAACTCCTGCTGCATGAACGCTTTCATGCTGCTGATTTCTTCACCAAAGTGGCAAACCACGCCCATATCTAGAATGCGCTCGACCTCTTCATCGAGCACTTCTTCTGGCAATCGAAATGCCGGGATCTGCGAACGCATGAATCCGCCGCCTTTGGCATCTTTTTCGAACAGATGCACCTCGTAACCAAACGGCAATAAATCCCGCGCAACCGCCAGCGATGCAGGACCCGCCCCGATCAAGGCAATACGTTTGCCATTTTTCAGGACTGGCACGGCCGGCATGTAAGCACTGACATCGCCTTTGTTGTCCGCAGCGACACGTTTTAGACGGCATATCGCAACGGGTTTTTCCTCGGTACGAACGCGCCTGCATGCGGGCTCGCAAGGACGGTCACAGGTACGGCCAAGCACCCCCGGGAAGACGTTGGAGTCCCAATTAAGCATATAGGCTTCGCTATAACGCTCTTCTGCGATTAAGCGAATGTATTCAGGAACGGGAGTATGCGCGGGGCATGCCCATTGGCAATCTACAACCTTATGGAAGTAGTTGGGATCATCAATATCTGTGGACTGCATAACATCACGAGCGCCAGACGTTAAACAACGCCAAAACGCTTGATTGCTCCCCTTTTAAAGCCGCGGCCCTAGCCGCACCTGCTCAACTCTAACCTAGCCGTTAAGCGAACGCCAGCATGAAGCTAAGCCGTGATTTCAAAGCCGTTTCCGCTAAGCAGCCGCGTTACAACCAGTCTTGGACCGACAAATTTTCCCGTCAATAGCGCCCCGTGTGGTGCTCAATGCGGGTAAACTAAGCCGCTTACTAGGCGACATTTCAAAACGTGACCCACCTGATTTTACCGACCACAGTTGACCAGTTGCAGCCCCAACGCGCCGGCGATCAACTTACCTGGCGTGGCCTTTGCGGCAGTGCACAACTGCTGGCACTCAGCGAGTTCTCGACACAGCTGAAAAACCAAATGTCAGCACAAACAACAGACATGATCGTGATCGTGACTGCTGAACCTGCCAGCGCAGAAGAGTGGGCATCTGGCATACGTTTTTTTCAGTCAGCCGCCGAGGCAGAGCAGATCTTGCGTTTCCCAGATTGGGAGACTCTGCCGTATGACGGCTTTTCGCCTCATCAGGACATCACCTCGGAACGCTTGGCGTGTCTGCAACACCTGCGCAATCAACAGCAGGGCCTGCTGATCGTACCCGCGCCCACACTGGTACAAAAAATCGCCCCCACGAGCTTTCTTGACGGCGCATGCTTCGATCTCAAGCGCGGACAAGTTTTTGATACCGAATCACAACGGCTGCGACTTGAGGCGGCTGGTTACCAAGCAACAGACACCGTAACCGAACGCGGCCAATACGCAGTCCGGGGCGCGGTCATGGATATCTTTCCGATGGGTGCTGAGTTGCCCGTACGTATCGACCTGTTCGACGAAGAAATAGATACATTGCGCACATTCGATCCCGACTCCCAACTTAGCGTGGCGCACATCAACGAATTAAAAATACTTCCCGGCAAAGAATTCCCATTCGACGACACGGCCATCGCCCGTTTCCGCGATCGATGGCATAACGCATTTAATGTTGATGTACGTCGCTGCAGTATTTATCAGGACGTATCCAGCTACATAGCGCCCAATGGCATTGAATACTATCTGCCGTTTTTCTTTGATCAGATGGCCACATTCTTCGATTATTTACCCGAAAACACTCTATTCATCCTCGAGGATGACGTGATGAAGGCCTGTGACCATTACTTGACGGAGGTCGCGGCTCGATACGAGTCGCTGCGATACGACGTTGAACGGCCTATCTTAGCGCCCACCGAACTTTACATTGACGCAAACACCTTAGGCGGTCGACTGGCAAAGTATCGACGCATAGTCATCAGCGAAACCGCGCATAAGCACGAACGCGTCTTCAGCAGCCGCGTCTTTCCGGATCTACGTGCGAATCCTCGCCTCGCCCAGCCGGCAAGCGCGCTCGTCGAATTTTTAAACCACCAGACCCTGCCCGCTTTGTTCGTTGCCGAAACCGCGGGGCGGCGCGAAATTTTTGACGAAATGTTGCGCAAAGCGGGGATTGACGCGAAACCTCTGGACAACTTTCAGGACTATCGAAACGCGGGCCCAGAAGAACATTGCATCACCGTTGGGCCATTAGCTTCTGGCCTATGGTCAGAACAAGCGCTGATCGTTACCGAAACCGAAGTACTCGGCGCTCGACAAAACGCCAAGTCGACCGATCCCGCCTCTGTAATTGACACCGACCAAATCGTCCGCAACTTGACCGAACTCAGCATCGGCGCACCGGTTGTGCACATGCAACACGGGGTTGGCCGATATCTGGGCTTAGACACCTTGGACATCAATGGTGCGTCGCAGGAATTTTTGACGCTCAGCTACGCAGGCGGTGCGAAACTCTACGTACCCGTAACATCACTGCATCTGATTGGCCGATACGCTGGCGCCGAAGAAGAGCATGCACCACTGCATCGGCTCGGCTCTGGTCAATGGGAACGAGCAAAGCGCCGTGCCGCAGAAAAAGTCGTCGACGTCGCCGCAGAGCTTTTAGACATCTACGCTCGACGCGAACTGAAACTGTCTCATCGACTGACAACCGAAGCAGGCGAGTATGCGAAATTCGCCGACGAATTCCCGTTTGAAGTGACGCCTGATCAACAAACGGCAATTGACGCGACCTTGCAGGATCTCGCAGCCGAACGAGCCATGGATCGACTGGTCTGTGGCGATGTTGGTTTTGGTAAAACCGAAGTTGCCATGCGCGCTGCGTTTGTCGCCGTACAAAACAACAAACAAGTAGTGATATTGGTCCCTACGACCTTGCTTGCGCAGCAACACTTCGACTCCTTTCGCGACCGCTTCGCACAGTGGCCGGTAACCATAGAATCTGTTAGTCGCTTACGCAGCAACACAGAGAACGCAGACGTCGCCGAGCGCTGCCAGAACGGCCAAGCCGATATCGTCATCGGCACCCACAAAGTACTCGGACCAAACTTTGCGTTTAAGGATCTGGGCTTAGTAATTATCGACGAAGAACACCGCTTTGGGGTGCTGCAAAAAGAACGTCTGCGCACTCTGCGGGCTGAAGTCGATGTCATGACGCTGACCGCGACACCGATCCCTAGAACCCTAAACATGTCGCTGAGCGGCATTCGCGATCTATCGATCATAGCCACAGCGCCAGCAAAACGTCTGTCGATTAAAACATTTGTTCAACAAAGACGGGAGCAGAGCGTACGCGAGGCGATCAGTCGCGAACTGATGCGCGGCGGGCAAGTATTTTTCCTGCACAACGAAGTACGCAGCATTGAGCAGGCGGCCCAAGCGCTGCGCGATCTCATACCAGAGGCGCGAATTGGAGTGGGCCATGGGCAAATGAAAAAAATTGAGCTCGAGCAGGTGATGAATGATTTTTATCACCGACGACTCAATGTTTTGGTTTGCACAACCATCATTGAAACCGGATTAGACATCCCCAATGCCAACACCATCATCATCGAACGCGCCGACAAATTCGGCCTTGCCCAATTACACCAACTGCGCGGCCGCGTCGGACGCAGCCATCGCCAAGCTTACGCCTATTTATTAACGCCAGAGCCGCGCAGCCTAAGCGCAGACGCGGTGAAGCGACTGGACGCAATAGAAGCCGCTGGCGATCTCGGTGTCGGCTTCACCCTTGCTACTCAAGATATGGAAATACGCGGTGCGGGAGAATTGCTGGGCGACGATCAATCCGGCCAAATTGAATCTGTGGGCTTTTCGCTGTATATGGACATGCTCAATGAAGCTGTCGCAGCGTTGCGCTCTGGCAAAATACCCGACCTAGACAGTCCGCTCGAACCGGTAAATCAAGAAGTCAATTTACACACACCAACCCTAATTCCAGAAGACTACTTGCCCGATGTACAGACGCGTCTAATTCTGTATAAGCGCATTGCGAGCGCGAAAGACAGCGCGGCATTAGATGCTTTGCAGATAGAAATAATTGACCGCTTTGGTCTCTTACCCAGTCAGTTGAAACAATTGTTTAGTGTTACCCATTTGAAATTGTCAGCGCAGTTTCTCGGTGTTGTAAAGCTGGATCTTGGTGAGGAGCGAGGCAAACTAGAGTTCAGTAAAACAACGCGCGTGGACCCACTGATGATCGTCAATTTGGTACAGCACGAGAGTCATATATTCCGCTTCGAAGGGTCATCAACATTACGCATTCAATGCGCGCTGCAGACCTTTGAGCAGCGCCTGTCTTTCGCTCATGAATTACTGGAACGCCTGACACCAGAGAGAGAAGCGGCGGCCTAAGATGATCCAACGCACGCTCGTTACAATCATCTGCTGCGGCCTGAGTCTTTCAGCAGGTGCCAGCAAACTGCGAGAATTAGACGACCTGAAGGACGCTCTGCCGACGAATCGGTTTGCTATCGAAGTCCTTATTTTTGTCCGCGAGCCCACCATCGATGCAACTATTGAACCGTTGCAGAAGAAACCTCCGTTGGTCTGGCCTGAAGACCTCATGGCTCTACCCACTCAGCTCAAACTGCAACGCACGAAAGACTCCGAGCAAATCTGGATCGCTAATATAAACAATCGTTATTGCTTTACAGAACCGGGTGCTGCGCTGCCCAATTTCATGAACATTGTTTTAGCCAACGGTTTCGAAACCGAACTGCTTAATGAATTTACGCCGGCTGGCAGCCAAGTCACGCTAATACCAAGACTTAACGCCGCAGAGGCTAATCCACTGAGTGTCGACCCAATCGACGTCTATGAACCCGAACCGGAGGGCGAGCCCGCTCCGATCATTACGATTTCGGCCATCAGTCGCGCGGAAGAAAACTTCACTCGGTCGTTAAAAAATTTCAACAAAGGAATCTACGCTAACAGTTGGCAGTGGCTTAACGAGGACCACTTGGCGCTCCAGCAACAGCGTTACAACATCGGTCTGGCGCCGGAACTGCACGTCGTTTTCCATGGACGCTGGCAACAACCCGTACCAGCACGGGACGCTCCGCAACGTATTCTGTTGCCTATCCAAAATTCACACCTATCGAGCCAGTTGGTGCGCCTAAACGGCCACATTGGCATCACGCTCGGGCGATATCTCCACGCCAACGCTAAGCTATGGTTGCAACCAGACCCGTCTTCAGACCAGTACGCATTGCTCAATGAAAGCCGACGCATGCGCAGCAACGAGTTGCACTATCTCGATCATCCATTAATGGGTCTGTTAATTAACATCGAGCCCATCGAAGCTGATGCAGCACTCGACAGCAGCTGGCAGGCCTTACAAGAGGCCAAAACATTGGCTAGCCCATAGCAGCGTATAACTCAGGTAAGTTTCGGCCATAGCCACAAAAGTCCAGGCCGCAGCCGAATAAAGCACGTTCGGGGGCCAGCACACCGACGAAATCTGCCGCGCTTCCGGCCGCGGATGAAGCGGCGGCATCTATTTCAACCATCACCGCACAACGCGCCGATTCAACGCCCTGCATTTTCAACCAATCTAACCATGTCTGCACGGTCGACCCACGCGTCAGAACGTCGGCAACCAGTAAAACATTACGACCGGTGAGCTCAGGAAAGTTACTGTTGTGCCAATCCAGTTGCGCACCCCGTCTATCTTTCAGACCACTATCGATGTCCACATATCCAATTTGTAAAGGCATGATCAAACGACCCATCAACTGACCGGATAAATACAAACCACCGGGCAATACACTCAACAACACGGGATTTTTATCCTGCAAACTGGCGGTGATGACCACCGCCAAACGGTCAATCGCTTGAGTGATCTGGGCTGACGAATACAGCAGCTCAGCTTGAGAGAACCCGCGGCTGACCAGATCTGGCACATCATCGGCGTAAGGCAAGTCACTAAGATTCATCAGCGCGCGTCGCTTCCAGGTTCTGGCAAGACATGCAGAGTCTGCGTCGGAAACGCAATTTCCGCTCCATGCTGCTCAATGATCTGCGCAATGTGCAGCAAAATACGCTGTTTAACCTCATGGTAGGTTTGCCAATCGACCGTTTTCGTAAACGCGTAGACAAAAAAGTCTACTGACGATGGCCCAAAAGTCACAAAGTTGACCATCAAGATCTGTTGTTGATCAATGTCGTCACTCTGTTCCATCATCTCGCGCACCGCGGCCACGATAGCGCCCATGGCGCCCATGTCATCATAGCGAAGGCCTATGGTTTCATAGATACGACGGTTATACATACGCGAAGGATTTTCCACCGCAAGGCTCGAAAAAATAGAATTCGGTAAATACAGAGGCCGTTTATCGAATGTACGTATGCGCGTTAGACGCCAGCCGATGTCTTCTACCGTACCCTCGATATCTCGATCTGGAGAGCGTACCCAATCACCCACCGAAAACGGGCGATCAAGGAAAATCATCAACGCCCCGAAAAAATTTGCGAGTAAGTCACGGGCCGCAAAACCGATTGCGATACCACCGATACCACCAAACGCCAATACTCCAGATACGGATACACCAAAAGCCTGTAAAACGAGCAACGTGCCAGTAATGGCAACAGTGGCGCGTAACAGCTTACCCACCGCAGAGGCTGTAGTTTGATCGAGCGACTTATCTTCGCTGTGACCGGCAATGTAATGCTCTTCGATCATGCGAATAAATCGCAGCGCAAACCACACCAGCAGCCACACCACAGCCACATCGCGCAGGCTGTCGATGTACTGGAAGATCTCCGCTTGGGCATCGCCCCCTACGACCTCCGCGGCGAGACTGATACCGAGCGCCCAAACCGCTATACCGGCTGGCCGCCGGCCAGCTTCTACCAATGCATCGTCCCAATAGTTATTGCTCTTTTGCGCCTGTCGAGCCAACCGGTCCAGAGATACTTTAAGCACCAAACGAAGCCCCGCTGTGAGCAATATTAGGAGAAAGACCTCAACGATCCAGCCGTGGGTGGTGAAATAATCCATTATTGTTTGCATGCAAAAATCCGTTGGCTTTAAATTCTTGGCTACACGCTCACTCGAAGCGTCCTAACCATAGTATCGCGTACGCTCTGCGAATCCATCACATGCTCTCTACGAACTGTCGCCAGCATGGACAAATTGGCGCTGGTCAGCAGCCCCGACATCTGTATATACTCCCAGCACTGTATGTTTACCCAGGATCTAATATGGCCATAGTCAGCCCAATCATAACGCCAGCCGCCCTCACCGCGCGGCAAACACAGGTGTTGGAGCTTATTCGTCAATACATTATCGATACGGGTTATCCACCCACACGCGCGGACATAGCAAAAGAACTTGGATTTAAGTCGGCAAATGCCGCGGAAGAGCATTTAAAAGCGCTCGCCCGTAAAGGCGCGATAGAAATGATTCCAGGAACATCCCGAGGTATACGTCTACCCGACCCGGTGGACGTAGGCCTTCCTATTGTCGGTAGAGTAGCCGCTGGCGACCCGATACTGGCAGAGGAGAACATAGAAGACCGCATTGACTTACCTGCTAGCTTTTTCCAACCCCATGCAGATTATCTGCTGCGAGTCCGCGGCGACAGTATGATGAACGCGGGCATATTCGACGGTGACCTGCTGGCGGTGCACAAGACTGAGATCGCAACCCATGGTCAAATCGTCGTAGCGCGCATAGAACAAGACGTTACAGTCAAACGTTTTCAACGCACTAAACGCCGCAACCAGGTGGTACTGCTCCCGGAAAACGACGCCTATCAACCGATTGAAGTAGATCTGGCAACGCAAAACTTTGCGATTGAGGGTTTGTCTGTTGGCGTAATCCGCCAGCACCTCTAGGCGCATCCAAACGTAAGCTAAGAAGCTAGGCCTCGTAAAACCGAGGCCCTAATCTTTAATGCCGCCGTGCCACCTTTGAAGCAGACCCGAGGATTATGCTGTTGATCGCAAGCGGCTTAGACCAATTATAAAAAGTACCGTCTGAATTGGGCCTATGCCGAAGACTTAGCCTTCTTGGCCGCCTTAAGCTCTTCTACCCACCGACCGTCCTGATAGTAGGCTTTCCATCCGGTTGCTTTGCCTTCGATTTCCGACTGCACATACTGTTCCTTGGTCTTACGGCTGTAACGAATAATCGCGGGATTACCCTCCGGATCGCGCTCTGGCGCTTCTACCAAGTATTGAAACTTTGGATCGAGTTCATTCGCATGTGGTTTTATCTCGATTACCTTCGGCGCCCGCGTTTCACGATGCTTCGGAAATTGACTCGCCGCCAAGAAAATTCCAGAGGCCCCATCACGCAACAGATAGTGGTCTTGCACTTTCTCACACTCTAACTCCGGCATTGGGACCGGATCCGCCTTTGGTGGCGCTGGCTCTCCGCTGCGCAGCAACTTGCGTGTGTTTTTGCATTCCATACAGCCAAAATACTTACCGAAACGCCCGGACTTAAGCTGCATTTCCGCACCACACTTATCACAATCTAAGACTGGTCCGTCGTAGCCCTTGATCTTAAATTGGCCACGTTCAATCAAATAGCCGTCGCAGTCTGGATTGTTGCCGCAAATGTGCAATTTGCGTTGCTCATCTAAGAGGTGGCTGAGCATTGCTGTTTGACACTTTTCGCATTTCTTCATGCGCCGAAGTAATTTGGATTCTCCCTCCTCGTCCTGATCAACATCCACAGCTTCTTCGCCAGGGATCAGATTCATGGTGGTGGTGCAGCGCTCCTTAGGCTTTAGGCCATAACCGGAGCAACCCAAAAAGACACCCGTAGAACCGTTGCGTACTTGCATGGACCGAGCACAGGTTGGGCATTCAATATCCGTATCGGTTGGTGCATTGGGCCGCATACCCCCTTCGAGCGCCTGAGCCTGATCGAGCTTAGAGCTGAAATCCGTATAAAAGTTATCAAGCACCTGGTTCCACATCGCCTCGCCATGAGCGACTCTGTCGAGTTGTTCTTCCATACCTGCAGTAAAGCCGTAATCCATCAAATTATCGAAATTTTCCGACAATCGGTCCGTCACAAGTTCGCCAATTTTCTCCGCATAAAAGCGCCGATTGTTGAGGCTCACATAACCCCGATCCTGAATTGTGGAAATAATGCTGGCGTAAGTAGAGGGACGGCCAATGCCCAATTTTTCAAGTTCTTTGACCAAACTGGCCTCACCAAATCGCGGTGTAGGTTTCGTAAAATGCTGAACAGGCTCCAACCCGCCAAGGGTCAATGTTTCGCCCGGCTGCAAGTCTGGCAGCGGCACGTCTTCTTCCTTTCGCGACAAGGGTGGCAGCACCCGCGTAAAACCGTCGAATTTCAAAATTCGGCCGCGAATGCGTAGCTCAAAGTCCCCTGCTTGGGCTTTAATCGATGTACTTAGGTATTCAGCATCTGTCATCTGGCACGCCATGAACTGATTACGAATAAGTTCGTACAAACGCACTGCATCAGCGTCCACACCATTCAACTGTTCCGCACCCGTATTGACATCGGAGGGTCTAATCGCCTCGTGAGCCTCTTGAGCATCATCCTTAGCGGTATAAGTCCGTTTTTGTTCCGGCAAATATGCCGCGCCGAATTCGCTCAACACATGGTCACGGCAAGCCTCTACCGCTTCGGCACTGAGATTTGTAGAGTCCGTGCGCATGTAAGTGATATAACCGGCTTCATACAAGCGTTGCGCCATAGTCATGGTTTTTTTCACAGAAAAACTGAGTCGGGTGCTGGCCGCCTGCTGCAGCGTTGATGTAATAAAGGGCGCATTAGGTTTAGTTCGAGTCGGTCTATCCTCGCGCTGGACTATCGAGAAGTCCGCATTACGCAAAGCAGCGATAGCAGCTTCCGTAACCGCTTGGCTTTGTGGCCGAAACACTTCCCCTGCTTGCCTACTGACCTGAAAACGGATCGGTGCCGCATCGCCGTCACGCAACAAATCCGCAAACAAATCCCAATATTCCTCAGGCACAAAGGCACGGATTTCACGCTCACGCTCAACGATAAGTTTTACTGCCACACTCTGCACTCGACCAGCAGACAGACCACGCGCGACCTTTGACCACAATAATGGCGAGAGCTCGAAACCCACCACTCGATCAAGAAAACGTCTGGCCTGCTGGGCATAGACTCGATCCATGTCGAGTTCACCCGGATCAACAAAAGCTTCCTGAATCGCTTTACGCGTAATTTCATTGAACACCACACGACGGTAGCGACTTTCATCACCACCAATCGCTTCACGAAGGTGCCAAGCAATAGCCTCGCCCTCGCGGTCAAGGTCTGTCGCTAAATAAACAGTCGGGGCATTTTTTGCCAGCCGCCTAAGTTCATCGACGACCTTTTCTTTACCCGGTAAAATTTGATATTCGGCCGACCACGCCTGATCCGGATTCACACCCATGCGCCGCACGAGTTGCTCGCGAGACCGTTTCTTCTTGTATGCGGCCCGTTCTTCTGGTGGCAGGGCTTTAGTCTTTTGCGCTTCCTTTGCCCGCGCCTTGGGGTCTACCGCCGGAGCACCAGTGGGCAGATCACGAATATGCCCAACACTGGACTTCACGACGTAATCATCGCCCAAATACTTATTGATGGTTTTAGCCTTTGCCGGCGATTCGACGATGACCAATGATCTAGCCATAGAGCCTCAAGAAAATAACAAGTTGTATTAGTAAAATGCAGCGTAAATGATCGTTTGCACTCGCAACACTCTAAGTACGCTACCGAGAACGCGCGAGTTATAGGCCTAGGAGATCCTCGCTGTCAAGAAATCCCTCCAATTCGTAAAAGACTTGTCTGAATACTGACGACTCCGAACTTGGACGCAGGGAAATACGATAGCCAATGTTTCACCCTGGATTATCCGAATTTCGCCCGTATGCTTCAACCAACGTCAACGCTATGGTCTGCAAACGATTACGCAACTCCTCCAAAAGGCTTTTGCCATCATTCAGTCGTTCTTTTTCATCAGCTGCTCGCGGAATCGCCGCAGCCTCGCGCCAATAGATACTTACCGATCGCGCGTCTAAGCCTAATGCCAGAACCGCGTCCGGCAAATTCTGCACGCACTCAAATAAAATGTTTCGCAGATTCTGGTTATGGCCTATCTGCTCCAGCGCAGTTTTGTCCGCTATGTGGCGCTCGCCTAACTTGGGAACACCCCATCCGGAAAAGACCTCTTGCACCGACACAGTCGCCGCATCTGGCAAACGCCGTAATAGTAAATCTGGAGGCGCGTTCAATGGCTCGCGGAGCATCCACTGGTAGCACATACATTCGACCACGGGATTGAGCTGTCGACCCGAGGCCATGACACGCTCTTCTGCGGTCGGATCGAGCTTGTCTAAGCTATACAGTTGCATGGAAAAGCCTAATTGCCGCGCATGCTGCCGCAGACCCGCTAGAAATCGATCTTGGGCATTCGGTAACAGATAAAAAATAGGCCCAATTGCCAGAGCCAACGCCGCAATAATGATCAGCCAGACCACACGTACCCCCTACTTGTTCACGTTAGACGGACATTGTATCTTCCGCCCAACAGCGATCGGCACGCAAGGTTTACAGAATGTCTGACTACAGAAAAATTATGCTCGCAGTGGATCTGACAGAGGAATCCCTTAAAGTTGCGCAGCGTGCAAATCAGCTCGTAAAGGCATTCGATGCCGAGCTGCATATCGTTCATGTTATCGAACCACTGAGTCTGGCCTATGGTGGCGACGTGCCCATGGATTTATCTACCGTTCAAGAGCAGATACAGGATCAAGCCGCCTCCCACTTACGAGAATTCGCAAACTCCCTAAATGTTCCGGAGGCGCGCCAGCATTTAATTTTTGGCCGTCCAGAAAGCGAAATCCAACGCACTGCCGAAGAAGCAGGCGCAGACGTTATCATCGTCGGCAGTCACGGACGCCACGGATTGGCTCTATTGTTAGGATCAACAGCAAACGGTGTTCTGCATGGCGCACGTTGTGACGTATTGGCCGTGCGGGTCGGTAATAACGACAGCGAAGCTGATTAGATCGCTCTCTTGACTGGCGTTTTAATGGCAGCGCACGCCAACAAGAATGGCTCACGGCCTCTGGCCTCTCATAATCGGCCGCGTTCGATCCGGGCGTACTGGTGGGCCTGCTGCCTCATTCTGCTTATACCTCACAGCCTGCTGACCAAGGCCTCAGCGTCTGAAAGCCACGCTCTAAGCCTGTTTGAGCAACGTGCGCTGTATCGACAAGCCATGGATGATTTGCGCCGCGGTGCTCTGACCAAATTCAGGGCGAAAGCCAAGCGCTTAGAGGAGTATCCACTAAGACCTTATCTAGATTACCACCGCGTTAACGGTCGGCTAAGTCGGGCGTCAGCTAAAGAGATCACGGGCTTTATGGCCGAACATGGGGATCTTGCCCCCAGCAACATTATGTATCGTCGCTGGCTGAAGAAGCTTGGGCAAAAACGCCACTGGACAACGCTCCTGCAAAATTTTTCCGACGGCGACTATAAGCGCAGCAACGACGCCGAGTTACGCTGCTATTATGTGCGCGCGTTGTATGGGCGCGGGCAGCGCGAGAAGGCTCTGGATTGGACCACCGACCTTTGGCTCAGCCCGAAATCCCAACCGAAAGCCTGCGACCCCATTTTTGACGTTTGGCGCACCACGCCTAGATTTACCCAGGACATCGCTTGGCAGCGGTTCGACGCCGCCATACAGAACAATCAACGGACACTTTCCCGCTACTTGCTGCGATTCTTCACTGGAGCCAATAGGCGCACAGCAGACGCTTACTATCAAGTTCACACACAACCAAAGCGTGTCATTCGGCGCAATAGATTCGCGCAGGACAGCGCTAGAAATAGAACCATTATTCAACATGGGCTCATGCGACTGAGCAAAAAGGACCCTAAAGATGCTGCAAAAGCTTGGAAACGCTACGCTGAAACCCATTCTTTCAGCGCCGTACAACGCTCGATCATCGCCGACCACATTCAAGTCGGATTGGCGCGGAGCGGCATATTCCCTAGNGNCCTTGATCGAAGCCAATTTACATCTTCTTTTGCAACCCAAGGGCTCGCCGAAGCGGCATTATTCGAGCAAAACTGGGATGAACTGACGTACTGGGTGGGCCAGCTCCCCACTGGCGAACAGACCACTCAACGCTGGCAATATTGGTGGGCTCGCGCACTGCAGAAATCAGCGCCCTCGGAACCGTTGGCGACGAGTTCTCCCGACCCACAAAAAATGCTGCAAAAACTCGCTGAACAGCGTCATTACTATGGCTTCATGGCCGCGCTGGCCCTAGACGCGCCTCTACAGACCTTGCAAGCGGGCACCCCAAAACCACCACCGTTCGACCTATCCAGTAGCGCCCATGCGCGGCGCGCTATTGAACTCTTTGCCATAGGCGAAGACCTCAACGGGCGCCGCGAATGGTATCGAGCGCTGGACACAGTCAACAATGATGAGAAACGCCAACTCGGCCATCTGGCGCGCGACATTGGCGATCTGTCTTTAGCAATACGCAGCGCCAATCTAGCTGAAGCCATGGATGACTTGGCGCTGCGGTTCCCCATAGCCCATAGCTCCGACTTCAATTCAGCCGCGCACAAGCAGGACGTCGCCCCAGCGTTGTTAAGAGCCGTNGCACGACAAGAGTCCGCCTATCAACCGACAGCACGATCACACGCAGGCGCGCGCGGACTTATGCAACTGATGCCCGCTACAGCGAAATTAGTGGCGAAGCGGGCTCGCCTACCCAGTAACTTTGCCACCCAACTGAACGACCCCAAGATCAACATCCAACTCGGCAGCTACCATATCGCATGGCTCATCGAGCGATTTGGCGGCCAACTGCCTTTAGCCATCGCNGCGTACAATGCTGGCGAACATCGGGTCGATCGTTGGATCAAAGATGCGGATCTCATGCCCATAGATGTATGGATTGAAACCATACCGTTTCGCGAAACCCGCAACTATGTAAAAAATGTGCTGGCCTTTACTTACGTGTACAACCAACTACTCGGCAGCCCAGCGCCTATTCTAGAATCCAAGACTCTCAGCGCGGGTCAGCGTTCACCGTGATCGACATCTGCGCGAACCTACAAAACTCACAATTCGCCCAGGACCGGTCCGCAGTCCTTGAACGCGCCGCAGAAGCCGGAGTAGAGGGAATTTTGGCTTGTTCCACCGATCTTGATATGGTCTTGGATAATCAGACCCTGTGCAAACAGGCGCAAACAGAAAACAGCTGGCCTACGCTGGCAACGACTGCNGGTGTTCATCCACACGACGCGCAAAAATGGCAAGACGCCGACAGCGAACGTTTACGCATGTTGAGCGCCAACCCCTTTGTATCTGCAATTGGCGAGTGCGGTTTGGATTTCAATCGAAATTTCTCCGAACCCGCCGCCCAACGAAGAGCATTTCAAGCACAAATCGAAGTTGCTTGCGAAACCCATAAACCATTGTTAGTTCACGACAGAGACAGCGACGGAGAGGTCTTACATTGGTTAACCCAGCCAACCCATCGCCCCAGCGCGGTGGTGCATTGCTTTACCGGCAACGCCACAGAGCTAGAAAAGTATCTCGATGCAGGATGCTATATCGGCATCACAGGCTGGTTGTGCGATCGAACTCGCGGCGACGAACTCCGCAAACTGGTGAGCTTGATACCCGATGGTCGCTTGATGATCGAAACAGATGCGCCGTTTTTGCGACCACAGAACGCGCCTGATAACGAGCAAATGTTTGTTGGAACGTTCTCAGCGCAGAAAAAATATCGGCGTCGTAACGAACCTGCGTTACTGGGTTTCGTTTTATCTCAATTAGCCGAATTACGTCAGCAAAATCCAGAANATCTGGCTCAACTGTGCGCAACTAACGCTAAGCGGTTATTCGGCTTCGANGCGATNGCNTAAATNGACAGGTCGTGCAAATTGTAATCACGGATCACTCGTTCCCAGTTCTCTGCCGTATGAGCGAACTTGGTTTCCCTGCCGATCATCGGACGATACTGAAAACGCGACTCGTTTGGGTANAACTGCTGCCGCGCATCTATCGCCACGGCAACAACCTGAGAGCGTCGGTCAATGCGCGCCTCGTCATACACCTCATCATTGGTTTGACTNAAGGCACCGTGAGCGCCGAGCACAGAAGTTCTGCGATGGAAGCCGAACGTAAGTGAGACCCGAGTATCTGCCGAAGTGTTTGCAAAGGACGCATGCAACGCCTGGCGATTAACGATCGTTACATCCCCCGCTCTGGCAAACAGCGGCACGGCGTCNGGAAGAAATTCCGAGCCCGAGTTTTCAGCAACTCTCTGCTTGATGTCTAATTTACCTTCCTTATGTGTCCCCGGCACCACCCACAAGCAACTCTGAGCAGATGTATCGTACAACTGCACCTGGAAGTTAAAACCATGGATGCCTTGATTCCAACGTGGCGAATCCCAGTGAGTAACGCCATCTTGGTGCCAAGATACCGAGCCACCCAACCCCGGTTGTTTAACAAAAATAGCATCGTTATAAGGTACAAAATCATCGCCGTTGATAGATGCAGCGATTGTCAGCAAATCAGGATGCCCATACAGCCTTAGACCAGAGTCCATTATTTGACACATACCGGACATCAAAAAGACCACTTTCTTCGGCGCGAGACGATCTGATTCGGGCTGGGTCATTTGCGTGGGATGCCGACCATTCAGCTTATCNGTGCCNCCCCATGGATCCGTGAGNGGCGGAATCAGGGCNTAAACAGGTCGCGCAAACTCCCGACCAAAACAAGGCCTACCTTGAGCGTCTTCAAGCGCCCCGTTGTCCACCGGCGCGCGCGCCAACAAATCCTCTATTTCTGATCTCAGCAGTTTTATTTCAGATGGGTCGATGAGATTTTCAAAGACATAAAACCCAGTCCGCCAATAGGCCTCTAAAATGTCTGCATGCAGGTGGCCTTGTGGGTCTAACCGCAACGGTCCCCGATTACCCAAAGCCAAAGCACGTCCCGTACCCTCACTCACATAGCTCTTTTGCACAAGCTGATATTCACTAGCGTTCATAATCCCCCCCTCGAAAATACTTCCTCAAGTCAACACGAAGTCTTGTCCTTGAGCCAGCGCTGTAATGTCGGTGCGTCAAACGGTGCATCAAGCTGAGCATCACCAATCGCAATTACTGGAATCCGCGCGCCAAATTCATTGAGCAAATCCTCGTCCATTGCAATGTCCAACGTCCTTAGGCTGAAGCCCCTAGCCTCGGGCAACGACAGCAACACGTCGAGTGCCGCGTCACAAAGACTGCAATGTTGGGTCGTATAGAGGATTATTTCCCGCATTTGCCCCACACCTTTCCAGAATCGCCTTATAAATGCCACGCCAATGTGATTAATTTCAGTTAGGCAGCCAGCACGTTATCATTGAACAATGAAATTTACCCGACGCCTCGGTGAAACCCAAGCCGCAACCCAATACCCACTGCAGATCCATAATCACGCGCAGTGGCAGGCGCTAGGATCAGACCTGTGGCAAACGCAAATCGACCTTGGTGATCTACCCACCGGTCAGATCATTATTCCAAGCTTTGCGCTCATCGGCTCCGAGCACCGTTATCAATTCCTCCTTCTGCACTCTGGCGGTTCGAATATCCTGCGCGCTCTTCCAGCAGCCACCGATCCCAACANGCTATTTACAGACCACTCCGAAAACAGCCACATGGTCAGCGATCATATTGACTGCTGGCACTCTCATACCACCATCACCGCAGCCNGTTTGCTTCTGCGGGTCGAATGCAAAACGCAACCACGCAACTATCTTTGTGTCGTATCGACGCGACCCCTAGAAATCCGTTCTGAGGCCACATCCGTTCGCTCGGTAGCATTAGAAAAACCCCCCGCCATAAGCCAGATGACCGCAACCGAGGACATTCGCAATCGAATCTGCTCACCCACCGCCTTAGCGATGGCGCTCGCCTATTTGNGAAAACTCCACGATATGGAACATCACTCAAAACTTTGGTCGGAATTGACTACCGGCTGCTACGACCCGGTAACCAAGGCCTACGGTATGTGGCCACAAGCCATTTATCAGGCCAGCCGCCTAAANTGCTTGGCCGCAGTGGAATGCAACACAGATTGGTCGGGCATCGAGCACGCGTTAATACGACAAACACCGGTGATATGCAGCATACGGTTCGAACGCGGCGAACTAAAGGGCGCACCACTTGATCGCACCGCAGGACATCTACTGCTGGTTTACGGCATCAANGAAGAAAGCGTATTGGTTATGGACCCGGCTGCTGTGGATACGACAAGCGTAGCCCGTGTGTATGACCGCCAACAGTTTTCTGCCGCTTGGTTGCGGCATCGCGGTGCGGCTTACTATTTCGGCCAGCCCACAACGCACCGTTGAACATTGTCATGCAACCNGACAANCCACNAGTATCGGCGCCGAACCAGAACATATATAGGTAACCATGCGCCAGACCTTACGCTATACAATGCTTACGCTTAGTTTTGCTTTGATCACCTACGGGCTGTTGGCATGGCAACAGATCAATTTTTCTCTGACCGCGCTAACGCATTTTAGAACCACGGAACTGCACCCAGTGTTGGCGCTGATTCTCGGCCTAGGATTGCTCACCTCAACCCTAGCGGAGTTAATCGGCGCTCACCACCTTGTCCGNGGAACCAAGGAGCGTTATGAGGCCAAGTAGCGACATTTATCTGCGGCGGATAACGCACAACGATGAGGCAGAATTTATACCACTTATGCAAGCCAGCCAAGATTTGCACCAACCCTGGATACAGGCACCTACTACGCCCGCCCTGTTCAAATACTATCTACAACGCATTCGCCGCAACGACCATGAAGGATTCGCCATCTGCCGCGAGGCCGACGACATCATCGTCGGCGTGATCAATGTTAATAACATCGTTCGCGGCTCTTTTTTGAGCGCATCGCTAGNCTACTATGCGGGGGCGGCATACCATGGCCAAGGCTATATGCAGGCAGGCTTGATCCGATTGATCGACTACGCGTTCAGCACCATGGGTTTACATAGATTAGAAGCCAACATTCAACCGAATAATCTTCGCTCGCAGGAACTGGTACGCCGTTGCGGCTTCGAATACGAAGGCTTATCACGAAATTTTTTGTTTCTCGACGGCGCGTGGCAGGATCATCAGCGCTGGTGCATTGTTGACTCTAGGATCAAATTACGACCTTAATATCCGCATGAACGAACTGACTCAATCCGCTGACAAAACCGTCTTAAAAGTCGCCGTACTGTCTGGGGGGCAATCCGCTGAAGCGGAGGTNTCTCGACGTTCAGCAGNTGAAGTGCATAACGCGTTAGCAGCGTGCGGTCACGACAGCCGTTTAATCGAACTCGATCAGAACTTTNTGNCTACTTTGCTCGAAGCGCCGCCCGACGTGGTATTTCCGGCNCTGCATGGTCCCCCTGGTGAAGACGGTACGATACAAGGACTACTGGAAATGCTCGACCTGCCATATGTGGGCAGCGGCGTGCGCGGCAGCGCGCTGGCTATGGATAAGGTCGTCGCAAAGTCCGTATTTAGATCCCATAACCTGCCCGTAAGCGCAGAGCGGGTGGTAGGCACTGGCGCGGAACTCAAAACCGCGGTAGCTGAAATCCACAACANCTTAGGCAGCGCCGTAGCGATAAAACCNCTTAACGCNGGCTCAGCCATNGGCGTGCAATTATTGCCNAAAGGCGGCGATTTGCATGCCGCACTAACGAAAGGCTTACAATTCGGCGATTGCTTAGTAGAGCCCTTTATTGCTGGAAAAGAATTGACTGTGGGNGTGCTGCATACAAGTACTCAACNNCAAGCTCATCCGGTAATTGAAATTCGCACAGCGACNGGTCAATGGTATGACTATGAAAATCGCTACACCCCTGGCCAAAGTGAGCACATCGTTCCAGCGCAACTCGACTCCAAGGTCTCGGCTGAACTGCAGAGCATAGCGGTGGCGGCTCACGCCGCACTGGGGCTGCGAGATCTATCGCGCGCCGACTTCATATTGGATGCTGAAAACAACATCACGCTGCTGGAGGTCAATACCTTACCCGGAATGACCGCAACCAGCCTTTATCCAGACGGTGCTGCAGCCCTTGGAGTGAGCTTCAAAGAACTGGTAGACCTATTAGTGCGCACTGCGTTCGCACGCAGCACGCACTAAAATTAAACATTTTACGCGCGCACTGGCGGCTAGAGATCGTAGCCTCGCTCATTATGAGAGACCAGATCCAGGCCTTCTTGCTCTTGATCCTCGTCAACTCGATTGCCGACCAACACATCTGTGAGTTTTAGAATTCCCCAAGTGACTATAGCGGTGTAAACAACCGTTGCGGCTACGCCAATTGCTTGAGTACCGACCTGCGAGACTATTGAGATCTCTTCTTGACCACTAAATACCCCAAGAGCATTACTGGCGAATACGCCAGTAAGCAGCGTGCCGAGAATACCGCCCACACCATGCACCGGGAATACGTCCAGCGAGTCATCAATTTTGAGGCGCTGTTTAATATAGATGGTTGCAAAGAAACAGATAACGCCGGCGCTGATGCCGATGAGTAACGCGCCTCCGGGGCCAACAAAACCGGATGCTGGGGTGATCGTACCTAGGCCAGCGACCATACCGGTAACAATGCCTAATGCGGACGCTTTGCCGAAACGAATTCGCTCCATAACCATCCAAGTAAATGCACCGGCCGCAGCTGAAATGTGCGTTGCCAACATCGCCATACCGGCGTCGCCATTGGCAGCCAAAGCACTGCCTCCATTAAAGCCGAACCAGCCTACCCAGAGCATACCCGCGCCCATAAGCGTCAGCGTCATGTTATGGGGTGGCATGGCTTGCTGAGGGAAACCCCGGCGATTGCCTAGAACCATTGCCGCAACTAAAGCCGCCACGCCCGCGGTAATGTGCACCACCGTGCCCCCAGCGAAATCCATTACACCAAGGTCAGCCAGCCAGCCTCCACCCCAAACCCAGTGGCAAATCGGCGCGTAGACCAGAACGAGCCACGCGCCGCAGAACAATANAACGGCCGAAAAACGCATTCGCTCCGCAAAACCTCCGACAATAAGCGCCGGTGTGATTATGGCGAAGGTCATTTGGAATAAAGCAAACACGCTCTCCGGGATAGTGCCGGACACAGTGCCCTCGCTAATTCTAGCGAGCAGCAGGTTGTCCAAACCACCGATGAAGGGGTTCATCGACCCACCATCACCAAACGCCAGGGAATAACCAACAGCCATCCACAGAATCGACATGAGACAGGCGACCGCAAAGCATTGCATAAGCACGCTGAGTACGTTTTTGCTGCGTACTAAACCGCCGTAAAACAGTGACAGCCCGGGCAATGTCATAAACAGAACCAGAGCCGTAGCGGTCATAATCCAAGCGGTATCTGCGCCACTGATGCCACCATCGTCGGCAACANCGGGGCCGGCACAAAGCATCAGCACGAGGGTCAGCAGTCCTTTCATCACTATCTCTCTAAGTGGTGGAAGACCTCATTTAACCCGATCGCCTCTATTTTTGCCACATTAGAGGGCAATTTTTGAGGAATACCTTTCTTTTAGTACGTCAACTAACCGATCGAGTCAATTGTCGCACCAACTTAGGGCCTTTATAGATGAATGATGTGTATATTTGTAACAAATCAGCACCNGCATCCAGTAAATTTTGNGCGTCATCCACACTCCCTACACCTCCAACCCCAATAACAGGTAATTCATTAGGTAATATTCGACGAAACTTTTGCACCACTGCACGACTGGCGGCGGTCAGCGGCCCGCCACTCAGCCCTCCCGATTGTTCGCTGAGGGGATGGCTGCCGACCAAAGCACGATCCAGCGTGGTATTGGTGGCGATCAGACCCTCTAATTCATGGGNCACGAGCTGCTCAGCAATGCGCTCAATGTCCTCGTCATCTAAGTCAGGGGCGACCTTGAGCAACAACGGCGTAATGGCCCCTCCAAAAGCCAGACGCTGCTGCATTTCTTTTACTTGATTTAACAGTTTGGACAATTCNGCACCGTGCTGCAGTTGTCGCAAGCCAGGCGTGTTTGGCGACGATAAATTTAGGGTGAAATAGTCTGCCAAAGTATGTAACTGCTCCATACACGTCGTGTAGTCAGCAGCCGCATCAGCAAGCGGCGTATCCTTATTCTTACCGAGATTCACACCGATAACCGTGCCGGCAATTTGGTCGCGGGCACGCAATATGTCGAGACGGCGCACCATAGCCGCNACACCCTGATTATTGAAACCCATTCGATTAATCAGGGCTTCGTGTTCGGGCAACCGAAACAAGCGCGGCTGCGGATTGCCCGGTTGCGCACGTGGCGTCACCGTACCCACTTCAACAAAGCCAAAACCGAGACGTGCCAACCCCGCAACGGCTTTGGCATCCTTATCCAGACCTGCCGCGAGCCCTATAGGATTAGCGAATTCGCAGCCAAATAATGTTCTTTTGCTAGTGGTATGCGGACGCACAGGACCAGGCAGATCACCGAATAAACGCAGACCCAGAATCGCCACTTCATGCGCGATCTCGGGCGGCAATTTGAGTAAAAGTCTTTGAGTCATGTCAAGCATGGCGAGAGTGTAGTACGAGCACGGCTTTAGGCACAGAGTTTGAGCATTGGGGACGCTTCCCCCGATTCGAGTCCGCGTCTACAATGCTGCCCTTGCGCGCAACACAAGCACTTTAAGATGAACACGCTCGACACACACTCACCCCATGCAGCCATCGTCGCCGCGACCGAATGGCTGGGGGAAAAAATAATCGGGCAAGAGGCGTTGATAGAACGTCTGATGATGGCGCTTCTGTGCGGCGGTCACTTACTGGTCGAAGGCGCNCCTGGTCTGGCAAAAACTCGCGCAATCAAAGAATTGTCAGAAATCGTCGAGGGCGATTTCCACCGCATTCAATTTACCCCAGATCTCTTGCCCAGCGANGTCACCGGTACAGAAATTTATCGCCCCGAAGACGGCAGCTTCACCTTCCAGCAAGGACCGATCTTTCACAACCTCATCCTTGCCGACGAAATCAACCGCGCGCCGGCAAAGGTGCAATCAGCCCTACTCGAAGCGATGGCAGAACACCAGGTTAGCGTCGGCCGAGAAACCTTCACACTGCCAGAATTATTTTTGGTCATGGCNACCCAAAACCCGATTGAGCAAGAAGGCACTTACCCTCTCCCAGAGGCACAGTTAGATCGTTTTCTGATGCATGTCGTCGTCGACTATCCAAGCAGGGATGCCGAGCAAAAAATTCTACATCTCGTGCGACAAGAGTCGAAAAGCATACCCAGCCAGCCACCGCGCAAACTCACTCAGTTGGATCTATTCAACGCTCGAAAAGACCTCCTCAACCTGCACATGGCCGAGCCTGTGGAACGTTATTTGGTGGAATTGGTAATGGCCAGCCGCTCGCCTCAGGGCGAACTTGCACAGTGGCTCGACTACGGCAGCAGCCCGCGTGGAACCATCGGCCTCGACACGTGCGCTAGGGCGCTCGCATGGCTTGATGGCCGTGATTTCGTAACACCGCAGGACATTCAAAGCGTTACACATGACGTCCTACGCCACCGCCTCATCTTATCCTTCGAGGCCAGTGCACAAGGCATCACCAACGATCAGGTTATCGACCTGTTATTGCAAAACGTACCCGTGCCCTAACCTAACCTTGCGTAATTCCGTACCTGCAACCCGTTCGAATTTTGAGACCACAAGCGCCCTAACAGGCGCCTATGTTGAGCTGCAGCAACTGCTAAGCCTGCGCCACAGCGCACAAAAGAAAACAGCAAACAACAGCAGCGCTATCGGCCACCAATCCGGTTTGAAAGTATCGAAAACTCGAGGGCGCGGCGTCGACTTCGCCGAAGTCCGGCCGTATCAGCCCGGCGACGATGTTCGCACCATAGATTGGCGAGTAACCGCACGCAAAAACAAGCCACATACCAAGGTATTCCGCGAAGAACGCGAACGACCCGTATTGATTTTTGTCGACCAAAGCCAACAAATGTTCTTCGGGTCGCAGCTGCGTTTAAAATCCGTAGCGGCCGCAGACATTACTGCACGCCTTGCCTGGCAAACTCTAAGCGCCGGCGACCGAGTAGGCGCGGTGATTGTCGACAACCATGGGCAACACCTTTTTCGGCCTTACCGCAGTAGCCGCGCAGTCGGACGCCTACTCAATCAACTGGCCATATCTAACCAGTCCTTAACTCGAGACCCATCCGAACTGCAAAGCACATCACATCTGGTCGGCTTGCAGCAATTACAACGACTTACCCACAACCGTTTTCGCATCTATGTCATCAGTGACTTCGCTGGCGAACTGGACATGTGGCGAACGCATTTGCAACGTCTCGCGAGACGCAATCAAGTCGACCTAATTCAGGTGTACGACCCNCTGGATAAAGAACTGCCGCCGGCGGGCCACTACAGTGTCACCGACGGCCAACAGCGGGTTCATTTCTTCTCCGGAAACCCTCGTCTGCGCAAAAACTATGCTGAGCAGTTCAAATACCGCTGCGAGGTACTACAAGATATGTCTCGACACCCGTCGATGAGTTACCGAACCGTCTCGACGCACAGCAATGTGCTGCCACAGAATCTTTTGAACTGATGCAAGACAACCCGCTGCAGCAACTACGCGATGTTCACGCGCCCATGGCCCCAGAATGGTGGCCACCGGCGCCGGGCTGGTGGCTGCTTGGCATCGCAGCCATCGCCGGCACGGTGTTTATTTGCAGGCTGCTGTGGCGAGCGTATAGGGCCCGCCAACCCATTCGCAGCGCACGGACTCTCATCGACCAACTCAAANAGAACCATCAACAAGGCCGCATCGACACCCTGCACTATGTTCATGAAACCAACGAGGTGCTTAAACGACTGCTGGTCAACGCACTCGGCATCCGTCATCTGGCAGCAACGTCTGATGAGCAATGGCTGGGCGCTCTAGACACAATCGTCGGTGACTGCGCATTTAGCGAGGGTCACGGAAAAATTTTCGGCGCGCAGCGTTTTTCGCCTCAAGCGACCGCGGATGTCGAAGCGGTACATCAAATTATGCAAAAACTGCTGGCCCGCGTGCACCCAACGCGTACCCACCAACTACTTTCAGAGCGCCTAAATGATTGAATGGCTATGGCCTTGGGCTTTCGCAGCGGCGCCCTTACCGCTATTGGTGAGGACTTTAATGCGTCCAAGCGAGCGCGCCGAGTCGGCGCTGACCGTTCCGGATTTGCTGGCTTTCTCATCCGCAGAGGTCAGCCACAGTAACGATTGGCAACGGCAGTTGATAAAGCTCGGCCTAATTTGGCTGACTTGGCTATTTCTCGTTACCGCCGGCGCGCGCCCTCAATGGACAGGCGAACCGGTGACCTTACCCACATCAGGCCGGGACTTGATGCTTGCTGTAGACATCTCTGGCAGCATGGCAACACAAGACATGCAGGTCAGCGACGAATTCTTGGATCGACTGACTATTGTCAAAGCTGTGGTNGGCCAATTTGCTCAAGCGCGCCTCGGCGANCGCGTNGGNNTAATATTGTTTGGCACCAATGCTTATCTTCAAGCCCCTCTGACCTTCGATCTTAAGAGCGTCAACCGCCTGTTAGTGGAAGCGCCCGTAGGCATTGCCGGCGGCAAAACAGCGATCGGCGACGCCATNGGTNTNGCTGTAAAGCGACTGCGACAAAGACCNCACGACGAAAAAGTGCTGATTTTGTTGACCGACGGCGCCAACAATGTCGGCGAGGTCGAGCCCGCCAAGGCGGCAGAACTGGCCGCTCGTGACGGAATTACGATCTACACTGTAGGCGTCGGTGCNGACGAAATGCGATTACCGAGCGTGTTTCGGGCGTTGGGTAACCGTGTCACCAATCCCTCTGCCGACCTCGATGAGGCAACCTTACGTCACATCGCACAGGTGACGGGGGGACAGTATTTTCGAGCCAGAGACCCGCAGGCATTGATGCAAATTTACGCCAAGATCGACGAACTTGAACCGGTGGCACAGGAGGCCGAAACCTATCGTCCAATTCAGGCGCTCTACTACTGGCCAATGAGTCTAAGCCTACTTTGCCTAATCTTGCTGCTGATCTCAGATATTTTTCGTCGCCGACCCGGACAGAGAGACTAGCGCGTGGTTGAGACGCTGCATTTCATTAGGCCATACTGGTTTTTGGCACTGTTGCCGATTTTGGCGCTGGCGTGGTTTTGGTTTCGCCGCACCCGCTCAGGTTCAGCTTGGCACAGCGCAATCAGCAAAGAGCTATTGCCCGTGTTATTGGACATTGAAGAGACCCGTTCAGGCCAATGGCTACGCAGCCTGATGCTGGCCGCGCTCACCTTAGCTGTGGTTGGCCTAGCAGGCCCAACCTGGGAAAAATTGCCGCAAAACGTCGAACAAAAAAATGACGCACTGGTCGTGCTATTGGATCTATCGCTGTCCATGTGGGCCGAGGATATAAAACCATCGCGCATTGTACGGGCACGGCAGAAAATCACCGACATTCTGCGCCAGCGCGAAGAAGGCATGACCGCCTTAGTGGCCTATGCAGGCGATGCGCACGCTGTGGTGCCGCTTACCGATGATGTAGCGACCATCGAGAACCTGTTAGGAGCACTGGACCCAGGCATGATGCCCGTCCTAGGTAGCAACCCTAGTCACGGACTAGAAATTGCAAAAGAGCTGTTTAGCAATGCCAACATGACAGAAGGTCGGATCCTGATGATTACAGATGGTATAGATAAAATAAGTGCGGTAAGCGGCCATCGAAATCGTGCTTTCCCCATTTCAATCATAGGTATTGGCACTTATGACGGGGGTACCATTCCTCTTGACTCCAATGCGGAATCGCGGCGCTACCTTATGACCCAAGAGGGAAACCAAGTTATCGCCTTATTGGACGAGCGCAGGCTCGCTGATGTGGCGAACCTAAGCTACGGCAAATACTCAAAACTCAGCCTGAGCGACGCTGATTTCAAAGTCGCTTTATCGACTCCATTGCCCACAGAAGACTCATCCATTGAGGTGGAGCGCGAATTCGACACTTGGTTCGATCAGGGCCACTGGCTGGCGGTATTTCTTCTACCCTTATGCTTGCTGGGATTCCGCCGTGGCGCCTTGGTCATGCTGGCCTTTGCATTCACGGTACCCAGTTTTGACGCGGTCGCAGAAACTACTGCTAATCGCCAAACCACTCCTGGGACACTTTGGGACAAGCTCTGGTGGCGAGACGACCAGCGTGCTCATCAGGCTTTAACCGCAGGCGAGCCAGAGAAAGCCGCCATTCTTTTCGAGGATCCTCAATGGCGCGCAGTCGCTCGCTACCGAACCGGCGATTGGACCGATGCACTGCGCGGCTTCAATCAGGACAGCACCACTACCGGCGCATATAACCGCGCCAACACGCAAGCGCGGTTGGGAAATTATCAGCAGGCGTTGGACCTCTACGCCCAGGTACTGTCAGCAGCAGCGGACCACGAGGACGCGGCATTTAACAAAGCGCTCGTTGAGCGTCTTTTACAACAGCAGCAACAGCAACAAGCCGAGGCACAACAGGACAGCACTGAAAACCAGCAAGACCAGCCGTCTAACGAATCAGAACAGAGCCAGAGCGAAGACCAACAACAGCAGTCAGACCAGCAGTCGAACGAGAGCCCCTCACAACCCAATGAAGATCAGCGCCAGTCGGAACAAGAGCGCGATGGCAAGGATGAGGATCAACAGCGCCAAGAAATGGTAAACCGCGACGAGAAACAGGAGGCTCTAGAGCAATGGTTGCGCCGCGTTCCAGACGAACCTGGTGGCCTATTACGGCGCAAATTCCAACACGAAACCAAACAAAGATTGCGCAACGGCGACTACGAGCATCGCCAAGGAGACAAGATATGGTAAGCCTGCGCTTGACAATAGCGCTGTTGCTCGCGCTATTCACCGCGCTCGCTCATGGCGAAATCAGCGCGCGTCTGTCAAGCAATTCCATCGAGGAACTGGAGTCCGTGCGACTGGTTATTCGCGCTCACAATACCCGCGAAAGTGAGTCATTAAACTTGGCCGGGCTGCAAGAAAATTTCCACATTATGGGAAATAACACCAGCACCCAATATCAGTACATCAACGGCCGAGCCCAAAGTTGGGTGGACTACCAAATCACCCTGCAACCCAAAAAAGTCGGCGCGCTAACCATTCCACCTATTCGTATCGGCAACCTCGCAACCAAGACGCTCATCCTGGAGGTTCGGCCACTCGCAGCCAGCACGCGACAACAGATAGACGAGTTAGTGTTCTACCAACAGCAGTTTTCCAGCTCCAAGGCCTACGTGCAAAGTCAGATCTTGATGCAAAGGCAGTTGTTTTACTCAAATGGCGTGCAACTCTATGGCGGGCAGCCTGGCGCACCAAACATTGAAAATGCAGCAGTGATCACGCTTGGAGAAAATCAGGCCACCACGGTTCAACGCAATGGACGAACCTACGGCGTAGTCACGCAAAACTATGCAATTTTTCCTGAAGCCAGCGGCGCCCTGACGATTCCCGCAGTTGAAATGACGGCGAGTGTGCGGATGCTCAACAACGGCCGCGTATCACGCAAGGGTGTGCGCGTTGCTACTGAACTAAAAACGATTATGGTTATGCCGATCCCCAACAACTACCCAAAAAATTCTCCATGGCTACCCGCAACAGATGTCTTAATGAGTCAGGCCTTTGAACCAAAACTCATGCAGAACACCGTAGACGTGGGCGATACTTTGACCCAAGTCGTTAAAATCACGGTAGAGAGCAATACAGGCTCTATCGTGCCGCCGCTATCATCTGCCTTGCCTGAAAATACCTTTCGCGAGTACCCAGAGCCTGCAGAATTGATAGACAGCACCCAAGGGATAAATGTCGTTGGCCAACGTATCGAGCGTCGCAACCTTATGCCGTTAACCCCCGGGACGTTAACCCTACCGAGCATAGAGGTCGTTTGGTGGGACACCAACACCAATGAAGTGAAACGCAGCACCCTCGATGCCACAAGCTTTAAGGCCCAGGGCGAATCAATCAACCAGCGAACGACCGCAGCCGAAGAATCAGCACAGGGGAACACCTCGCTTTTCGCAGGCGGTGAAAAAACCAACGAACAGCCCGCCGTGGAAGAACTTGATATTGAAATTCCGATAGCCGCATCTCAGCGGCTTCAATGGGCGTTTGCAGCAATCGCCTTCGTTATTGGATTAATTGCTGTGTTCCACGCGTTTAAACGCACATTAACAAACCAAAGCTGGGCGTTACGACGCGCGCGCAAAACACTATTACATCGAATTGAAGCTGCAGATGCACAAGGTATTCAACAGTCTCTCAGGCAGTATTTACAGGTGCGTTACGCACTGTTGCCCGATAAAGCGCTAGAGACTTGGATATCAGAACAGCCGGAGGCCAGAAGATTCGTGCGCCTGCTGGCGTTATGGCGCTACAGCGAAGAACCCGCAACTGACGTACCAGAGGATCTAATGAAACTTGCGCAACAGCTGTTTCACTCTCAAGCCGCCGCGCCTAATAAGGCAAACAGCGGAATGTCCCTACCCGCCCTTTATCCGTCTATTTGAGCTGTATGTTCGCGCGGCCTACCGAGGCGCAAACCCAGCGACTTATGTGCCGCTGGTGGCTGCAGTAACCGTGGTACTGGTTGTCGCAGTATCTGTCGCAGCCGCAGTCGTTGTAGTGCCCAGCGCTGACGGTGGTTCGGCCGACGTAGGGTGCGAATTAGCCAGCTAGACTTTTGCTCACTATTTCAAACAAATCCTTTGAGGGCGCCCGACCGTCTTCGCCTAAAAGCGTGCGCAACGCGTTCTGCATAAGCTGCTGGCGGTGGCTGTCGAACTTCTTCCAACGGGTAAGAGGTGCCGCAAGCCTAGCGGCAATTTGCGGATTAAGGGCGTCCATCTCAGCTACTGCGGCGGCAACGAATTGGTAACCGCTGCCATCTAAAGCATGCAAACGACGCAGATTAAGCATTCCAAAAGCCCCATAAACCGAGCGAACACGGTTTGGGTTTTTTTGATCAAAGCTGGGATGAGCTACGAGACTTTTTATGCCCGCGACTTCGGTAAGCGGACTCTGTGCCTGAACGTTAAACCACAGATCAATCACCAACGCCTCGCGTTGCCACTTGGCGTAAAAGTCTTGAAGAATTTCTTGGCGCAACGCTTGCCCTACTTCAGGCAAGCGACAAACCAGAGACAATACCGTCCGTCGGTCTGTGAGATTATCCACCGCCGCGTATCGCATCCTAAGCTGCGACTGCAACTCGGCAACCTCACCCTCGGCCGCCAAACTGCGACACCAGTAATTAAAGCCCGTATTGGCCAGTGCGCGGTCAGCCATACTGTCTGCGTCTACTTGATACGACTCTGCAGTCGCGTAAGTTTCGTACAGTGTTTTCCACAATTCCGCGCCATGCGTGGCCACCGAGACAACCGCTGCGTCCCTAGCATCGAGCAGAGCATGCGCGTCAAAACCACGCAATTGCTCGAACAAATAGAGCTCACTGGGTACCGCCAACATGGTGGCCGCCAACAGCTTTTCGCCACTTTGAGTAAGCGTAAGGGCCTGCTCAGCAACGCTCCGCAAAGCCGCTTGCGGCTGCGCATCAGTGCCCGGCTGCCGCACATCGAAATAGGCCATCCACATGGATTGCAGAGCGTCCCAACGCACAAAGCCATCTTGATCGTGGCGGGCGAGGAAATCCAACTCCGCTGATGGTCGTTCGTAATGCACGTTTACCGGTGCAGAAAACTGGCGCAGAAAACTGACGACAGGTTTTTCAGCGAAACCCAAAAAGCTAATCTGAGTGGTTGGCTCGCGTAAATTCAACAAAACAGAGCGGTTATTATCGCGCAATTCGGTTTGCGCGGCGGTTTTGATCAGGCCCGTGTCTAAAACAACATCCTGACCATCCGCGTCCAGCACGCCAAGCAGCACCGGCATATGAAAGGGTAGCTTTTGCTCTTGACCGGGCGTGGGCGGGCACGCCTGTTCAATAATCAGTGTAAGTGTTCCATCCGCGTAGCGCTCTTCTACGCTAAGACTTGGCGTGCCGGCCTGTTCATACCAGCGCCCGAACTGCCCAAGATCTATATCCCCAGCATCACTCATGGCACGCATAAAGTCGTCGGTGGTCGCCGCTTCGCCGTCGTGACGATCAAAATACAAGTCGGTGGCCTGCCGGAACTTTTCGTCGCCGAGCAAGGTGCGGTACATACCCACGACCTCCGCGCCCTTTTCATAAATGGTGGTGGTGTAAAAGTTTGAAATTTCTATATACGAACTTGGCCGCACCGGATGGGCCAGTGGACTGGCGTCTTCAGCAAACTGAATCGAACGTAAAAACCCGACGTCTTCGATCCGCTTGACTGCACGGGAATTCATATCAGCGGAGAATTCCGCATCACGAAACACAGTAAACCCCTCTTTTAAGCTCAGCTGAAACCAATCCCTACACGTCACGCGGTTTCCCGACCAATTATGAAAATATTCATGGGCGACCACCGCCTCTACGCGCTGGTAAGCGTCATCAGTGGCGGTATCTTTCGCAGCGAGCACGCATGACGTGTTAAAGATATTCAGGCCTTTGTTCTCCATGGCCCCCATATTGAAATCCTCGACAGCAACGATCATGAAAATATCCAGGTCATATTCACGACCAAAGCGCTCTTCATCCCAGCGCATAGAACGCTTCAGAGCATCCATAGCGTAATGACATTGTTCAATATTGTGCGGTTCCGAAAAAATCTTTAACGCCACGTTGCGTCCACTCATGGTGGTAAATTGGTCGTCCAACACAGCGAGGTCGCCAGCCACCAACGCGAATAAGTAACACGGCTTAGCAAAGGGGTCTTCCCAGGTTACTTTTTTTCGCCCGTCAGCCATCTGCTCTTCAGCCACCAAATTGCCATTGGACAATAAGTTCGGATAGCGCTCTGAATCCGCAATAATCGTGGTCGTAAATTTCGACAGAACGTCAGGACGATCTTGATAGTAAGTAATTTGACGAAAGCCTTGTGCTTCGCACTGAGTGCAGTACATATTGCTCGACCGATACAACCCTTCAAGAGCCGTGTTCTGTTCGGGGCAAATACGAGTGACAATGCGTAATTGATGTCGCTCTTGAAGATCGCGAAGAATCAGTTGCTCGTGATCAATTTGAAACTCATTACTGGACAAGATTCGACCATCCAGTTCGACACTGATCAATTCCAGTTCTTGTCCGTCCAATCGCAGCACCGAGCCTTCCGCTGTCTGGCGCTGAATGCCCAAGGTGCTGGTCACTTCAGTGACACCATCACGAATATCGAACACAAGATCCGTATTCACCGTGCGGTACTCTGGTGACTGGTAGTCTGCTAATGCTATTGGCTGAGGTAATCCTTGTTGCACGTTTGTTCCTATGAATTGTCGATAACCGGAGCTGACTGCAACGCCGACCAAATGGTCAGCACAATCAGCTTTTCCGAGTTTGTTAGAGACCGTCGCAGCGGTGCAGACACGGCCACAGCATAGGTCAACTGCGGCTCAGATTCATCCGCTAACCAAGGCCATAGCTCAGGCAAACTGGCCGAGTGCCGAACGCCTTGTCAAAGATCCTCAACCCTCGCTGGCCAACAGCGCGCGCCGCGTAATGGTATGGACGCTGTTAGACGAAAACCATTGAATCGTCGTGAGATCACCGCTCCGGCCAAGTTGAGTTACACTTTCGCCTATATCAACCAAACCTAATGTATTGAGGGTGGTGGAATGCACGCAGTCGATAAAGAAGTCATAACCCAAGTTTTAACTTGGTTGCGGAATGGCAGCCACTGCTGGCTTGCAACAGTGGCGGAAACCTGGGGCTCCTCGCCACGCCCAACCGGCTCCTTGCTCGGCTGTAACAGCGACGGCGTTATGGTGGGCTCATTGTCTGGCGGCTGCGTAGAAGATGACCTGCAAGACAAGCTCATAAACGGCGAGCTGGCAGCAGAACAAGCGCAGCTATTCCGCTATGGGGTCACCACAGAAGACACCGAAAAATTCGGCCTACCCTGTGGAGGTCACCTCGACATCATCATCGAGCCACAACAACCGAATAAGCAAACCATAGATCAGTTCGAGCAGTTGTATCAGGCTCTGCATGAACGTCGCTGGATTTTGCGCACGGTCGACCTAGTCAAAAGTACCGTACAATTGATCCCCGCAAACGAACCTGCACCGCTGAGTTGGTGGGGCGACCAACAGTTGCTTAAACATACCTATGGACCAAGCTACCACCTGTTCATTATTGGCGCAGGCATGGTCAGCCAATATCTCGCGGATATGGCAAAGATGTTGGATTATCAAGTGACCGTATGCGATCCACGAGAAGATCTGCTTGAGCAGTTTCCCGTAGAAGGCGTCGTAAAGGTATGCGACATGCCAGACGACGCTGTTCGCGCCCACGCTGATGATCACGCCACGGCCATAGTCGCTATGACCCACGACCCCAGAATAGATGACATGGGCTTGATGGAGGCACTGAATACTCAGGCCTTCTACGTGGGCGCCATGGGCTCCTCTCGCACCTCTGCAAGCCGCCGCGAACGGCTACTGGCACTCGACGTCTCGGAACAGGCCTTGTCGCGCTTACACGCACCAATCGGCTTGCCCATCGGCAGCAAAACGCCACCGGAGATCGCCATCGCGGTACTTGCAGAAATCACCGCCGAGCGCAAAACCAAAAATTCAGCACCCGCCGATTTAAACAAATCTACAAAGAACAGCTCCGCGCTGGCCTAAACTAATGACCAAGCTGCAGGACATTGGCTGTGTAATTCTTGGGGCCGGCTTTAGCCGCCGCTTTGGCCGCGACAAACGCATCGCAAAGCTGCAACACAGCACCGTCGCCGCAACAACACTCGGTACCTATTGCGCCGCCTTTGCAAAAGTACGCTTGGTATTGCGCGAAGAAGATGATCCTGCGCAATTCACAGCTGACCTAGAAAAATTTTCAAACCTAGAAATCATCCGCGCGCCACTAGCATATAAAGGCATGGGCCATTCACTAAGCGCTGGCTTTGCTGCGATTGATTGGAGCTGGGCGTTCGTCGCGCTACTCGATATGCCGTTTGTTTCTCAAACCACTTTAGTCGGTCTTATAACTCATGCGCGGAACAGCAGTGCGCCGTTAATACAGCCTCGTCTGGTCAGTGCTTTGGCTACAGCGGTTAAACCCTTAGAGCGGCAACATGGTCACCCCATCGGAATCCACAATCGACTATTCAGTGAGGTCAGGGCAAGTGTTGGAGATAACGGCGCACGGCGTTTAATACAACAACGGGCCGAGCAAATTGATTACTTCGACTGCGATGACGTTGGCGTCATTCAGGACATTGATCACCCCTCAGATTTACCCGCAGAAAACCAATGACTACGAGCGTTGTCCGCCCAAGCGGCTGCCCCAATCTAACTTGCTGCGACACGATTGATAAAAACTGTGGCCCGGCGGATAAAGCAGTCGCAGGGGTGCGGTATGCTTTTCTATGACAACCTCATCGCCAATTTTCAACTCTACATAAACCTGAGAATCACAACTCATCTGCGCCTCAGCGTCTGAAACATCCAGTAATCGCAAACGCAGCACTTTGTCGCCCGGCACGACCAACGGCCTAGAGGTCAACGTATGCGGAAACATCGGCACAATAACCACTGCGTCCAACCCGGGGTGCATAATCGGCCCACCCGCCGATAGCGCATAGGCCGTTGATCCAGTAGGACTTGCGATAATCAGCCCATCCGAGCGCTGGTCATAAACGTATTCATCGTCCACCCACAGGGCAAATTCCATCATCCTCGCCGGGCTGCCCGGATTTACCACCACATCGTTCAAAGCGCTCTGCATGGCCACCACTTGACCGTTTCGGCTGACCGAGGCCTGCAGTAAAAAGTGTTCCTCAATGGCATAGTCTCCCCGCAGAATCTGCGCAAACGACACCTCTATTTGCTCAGGCGAAACCGCAGCAAGAAAGCCCAATCCACCTCGGTTTACGCCCACCACCGGAACACCAGAAGCGGCTAGGTCGCGCCCGTAGCCTAGGAGACTGCCATCGCCACCGACGACGACGACCAGATCCAAGGCTTCCAATGCAGATTTTTCCACCACACTGTGCGAACCGTGAGGAAGCGCCGCGGCTGTCTCTGCATCGACCACGACATCACTGCCAGCCGTTCGCAAAACGGCTTCAACATTCAAAACGCTCTCGAGTATGCTATCGGTATGGTGCCGAGCGACTACACCCACGCGCTGGAACTTTCCTTGATCTTGCTGGGAATGCATATATCTTTCTTTTCTTAAGGCTTTGCGTGCGTAATCTAACTGCAATTGCCGCCCACCTTACACAGCGGTTCTGACCCCGACAATGCTTGCAATCAAAGCAAATCTGTCTACGCTCCTAAGCCTGTGACACGCCAACGAGCAAATGGAGGGCTTCATGGCTCAGGCAACGCACCTCATCAACAGCGAACAACGGTTCGCACAGATCATCGCTGGATCTGAAAAGGGCGAGCTAAAAACGATAACAGGCCCAGAAGACTTATGGCCTCTGATGCGCGAGGAAGCCGAACGCAAGGCCAAAGAAGAACCCATTCTAGGCAGCTATTTTCACGCCACGATTCTCAATCATCGCACTTTTGGCGACGCTCTGAGTTTTCGTCTCGCGAGCAAACTCGACAATCCTATGTTGCCCACTATGTTGATACGCGATGTCATTGCCGAGGCGACTTATGACGATTCTGAGATTCTCAGTTCGGCTGAAATCGACATCATTGCAACCTACACACGCGACCCAGCGTGTGATGACTTATCGAGTTCGTTTCTGTTTTTTAAGGGTTTCCACGCATTGCAGGCTCATCGAATTGCCCATTGGTTGTGGAATAAAGAGCGACGTACTCTGGCCCAGTTTTTTCAGAACCAGATCAGCGTAACTCTCGGTGTCGACCTACACCCCGCTGCGCGGGTCGGCTCTGGCATTATGCTCGATCACGCCACCGGTATTGTTATCGGCGAGACCGCTGTGATTGAAGATGATGTATCGATCCTGCATTCAGTCACTCTCGGAGGCACCGGCAAAACCAGCGGTGATCGGCACCCGAAAATTCGCCGTGGAGTCCTACTGTCGGCGGGATGCAAAATCATCGGCAACATTGAGGTGGGCGTAAACGCCAAAGTCGGGGCAGGCAGCGTAGTGCTCAACGATGTGCCGCCTAACGTCACCGTAGCGGGGATACCGGCAAAAGTAGTGGGCGATCCTCATGATCAGATCCCTGCCCACGACATGGATCATGTACGCGGGTTTGCTGACCTCTGACTCGCCGAAACCCAGCCTTGATCACTCGCCCTGCGGTCTCTGTGCTAGCGCTCAATCAATGATCGCTGAGCCGAATCTTAGCGCGGGCGATAATCTGCCGCATGGTGTCCACACTTTGTGCCCCGGGCAACAAAAATCCGCCGCCTAACAAGTAACCGGGCACACCCACCACACCTACGTCTGGTGCCCGTTGCAACTGTTGCTTGACCACTTCTAACCCAAAACTGCCCGTGAGTTCTTTCTGGATCTCGTCGCGGTCTAACCCAACTTCAGCGCCAAGCTCCGCAAGCGTGACGAGATCACCAATGTCCTTGCCGTTGCAGAAATAGCCAACAAACAGCGCCTCCGCTACAGCATTCTGGCAATCATTGAGTGCGGCCAGTTCCATTAACCGATGTGCCAACAATGTATTCGGCACTCGACCGATGCGATCGTAACGTAGCTCCAGACCTTCCTGTTCGGCCTCTTCGCGAATCCGACCGGGCGCCCGCCCGGCATCTGCTTCAGCGCCATAGCGTCGTCGGACGAAGTCCTGGCGATCCCAGCCCGCCTCGGGCGCTTTCGGGTAAAGTTGATAGGGGCGCCAGCGCAAAACAACATCCGTCCCAACTTCTCCATCAAGCGCCTGATCTAGACGGCGCTTGCCGATAAAACACCACGGACAGATGACGTCGGAAAAAATTTCAATGGTCAGCATGAATGACTCCGCTGGCTTGCACGCCAATGTAGAGAACGATAAACGTGATGCGTAGGATTTTCTGCCACTTTTTGGCGAAATCACCCAACGACTGCAAAAATAACCCCATAGCGCCCATGCACATCGTTGCTAACTTTTGGTACGGTTCGTGCTTATTCGGATGTGAATCAACAACCTATCGCCCTGACTATGATTGCACGTATTTTCCTCGGAGTTATCGGCAGCTTATGCATGATTTTAGGCTTCATTGGTCTGGCTGTGCCGCTGATGCCCGGCTTCATTTTCTTTGCGATCGGCACAATATGCCTCGCCAGCGCCTCACCCTTTATGGCCCGGCAATTAGCAAAACAGCCGCGCTTGGGTCGCTTCTTATCGCGATTGGAAACAGCGAAAGATATGCCATTAAAAACCCGCGCCAAAGTAACACTATGGGCCTCTGCGGAGATTTTTGTTGACAAACAACGCACCTAAAAACCCAGCAGTAGCGGTTTTAGGTGCATTGGCATACGACCGCATCGCGACAATCCAAACACCGTTTGGGCCGAATGGCCCCGGACTGAATTGCAAAGTCAGCGCAACAACCGAGCATATGGGTGGCTGCGGAGGCAATTTGACTTACCACCTGTGCGGACTGCAACAATCAACGTTATTACTCAGCGTTAGCGGCAGTGATGACATACGCTATCAAGCCGCACTTCGCTCGTACGGCGCGGATCTGTGCGGCCTTTATAAAGATACGAACGCCAGCTGCGCGACGGCTTACATCCTCACCGATCCGCAGGGTCAGCAATTCACCGCGTTTCACTCAGGCCCCGAAGTTGCGCCTGCTGTCTGGGTGCAACACCTCGAATCCATTGGGTCTAAGCTCACAGACTGCAGGTTGCTGCTGTGCGCCCCGTTCCCACCAGAGTTAATGCGGGGCACTATGGCGTTTATGCACGAACAAAATCCAAGCGCCTTGGTCGTTTGGGCCCCGGGTCAATTTACCGACCAGATGGATGCGGGCATGCTCAACGCATGCTCAACCTATGCCAATTGGCTCGTGGTAAACGCACATGAAGCCAGGCATATTCGCGCGCAGGCACCGGAGATTTTTTTATCCAAGACCACGATCATAACCGACGGTGCAGCACCAATTGAGGCCCTGCTTGGTGACGGCAATATCAGACAATATCCAGTGGAGAAATTTACTCCGGTAGTAGACCCCACGGGCAGCGGCGATGCTTTTACCGCTGGCGTTGTTAGCCAGTTACTTAGGAATACCACGCAGCCGCTGACTTATTTGGACGCTGCCATTGAGGCAGGCACGGCACTGGCGCGCCAGTGCTTAAGTCACCACGGCGCGCAACCCGCCGATCTGGAGCCATAGCATCGTGACATCACCAAACTCATTTACCGCCCCTGATTGGCTGGCCGCCCTTCCAACCACCCCACTTGGCCATTGGCCGACCCCGCTAGAGCCACTGCACCGTCTGAGCGCCGAACTCGGTGGCCCGCAAATTTGGGTAAAACGGGACGACTGCAGCGGTCTTGCCACGGGCGGCAACAAAACGCGCAAGCTGGAATACCTCATCGCCGACGCACAACTGCAGGGTGCGGACACCATTGTCAGCTACGGCGCCGTGCAGTCTAACCATGCTCGGCAAACTGCGGCGGCTTGCGCCAAAGTCGGCCTCGACTGTCATCTGCTGCTCAGTCGCCGAGTGGATCGCAGCGATCAGAATTATCTGCACAACGGCAATATGTTGTTCAACCGCTTACTCAACGCGCACGTTTACACCTTTGACTTAGACAACTTTGAGGACGGTCGCAAGAACGTCATGAACACTCTGGAGCAACAAGACAAAACTATTTATGAAATACCCGCTGGCGGCTCAAATGCGATCGGCGCATTAGGCTACAGTCGCTGTATTAGCGAATTGGTTTGGCAGGCGCCTTTTACGCCGACCCAAATCGTACACGCCTCAGCCAGTTCAGGAACCCAAGCCGGTTTGGTATTTGGCAATGCAGCACTGGGTTACGACATCGACATCATGGGGATCAACGTATTTCATCCAGAACCAGACACACTCAAACAACGAATAAGCAGCTTACTAGCGACGATGCAGCAACGCTTTGGTGTTGTGCAATCGATCGAAAAACTACCGATACACATTAATCACGCCTATTTCGGCGGCGCCTACGGCCAACCGACCGCAGCAGGATTAGAGGCCATAACCATGTTCGCTTCGCTCGAAGGCATTTTGTTGGATCCGGTGTACTCGGGCAAAGCCGCCGCCGGGTTGATCGATCAAATCACCTTGGGCAACTTTGACGACCACGAACACGTTGTGTTTATTCACACGGGCGGTGCCGCCAGCCTCAGCGCCTACGATTCCGCATGGTGATTGAGCTGTTAACCGGTATGCATGCCACCGCTAGGGAATAGCGTCTGCCCAGTAACATAACTGGATTCGTCACTGGCGAGAAACAACGCGGTATTCGCAATCTCGTGAGCCTGTCCAAAACGCTGCATCGGGGTCATTTGCATCACTGTGTCAACCCATTCCGGCGACTGACGAATACTCGCAGTCATCGGAGTTTCAATAAAGCCCGGCCCAATGGCATTGACTCGAATATTTTTAGTCGCCAATTCCGTGGCGAAGACGTTCGTCAGCATGATTACGCCGGCTTTCGACACGCAATAATCCGCGGCACCAGGTAGCGGCCGCCTACCTGCGATGGACGCGATATTAATGATCGAGCCATGCACGCCCAGCGCCAGCATATGACGCGCGGCCAAACGATCGGTGATCGCTACTCCGGTCAGATTTACATCCAGCACCCGTTGCCAATCGGCAATCGGTTTGTTGTACAAAAAATTCTGTTCAGGATCTTCGGCCGGGGCCGAAACTTCACCGCTGACATACCCTGCTGATGAAATACCTGCGGCCGCAACAACGATGTCAAGTTGGCCGTATCGGCGCACGACATCATCAAACAGCACTTGCTGATTGTTTTCGTCGGTGACATTCACTGCAATAAACTCGATCGCCGCGCCACCAGCGGACATTTCCTGAGCCGCTGTTTCACCTTTTTCGGCGTTTATGTCAGCAATGACAACTCGTGCACCTTCCTTCGCAAAGCGCTCGGCAGTAGCTCTCCCCAAACCACTGATGCCACCCGTGATTACCGCCAATTTACCGTCTAATTGCATGGTTTAGTCTCCAACTTATGTCGTGTTCGCTTCACTCGTCGCTGTTTTGAATCCAGCATAGCGCGGCTGGTCGATAGCGATCTGATTCACCACCGTTGCGCGTAAGTGCGCATGTAACAACTCCGAATCCAGTACCATCGAGCCATCTCTGAGCGCATATACGAGCCGCCAACGCAAATCGTCCAAAGCCAACGTCGAATCTTCGCGCTCACTAAAAAGTTCTCTTAACCGTTTTTCTTCATTGACCAAGCATGGCGCTGCCAAAGTCTGTTCGCGTTTTACTATATCTAGGGAATTGGCGGCCACCCGGGCCAGAAACTGCAGTCTACCTTGAGTGTGGGCCATAACATCGTCACGCAAAAAGTCACTCACGCTCGTCAGCAACTCGTCCATGCCAGGCATCGCCGCTGCCGCTGTCTGCGGCTGCTCCAAAACCACCGATCCCGGAATCAATAAATTCACGCAGTCCACTTGGCACTCGGAAGAACGACGACCGACGGCAGGTCGTTCCACCGTCTTGTCAGGGCCGTTACGATAGTGCTCGGCCATGCCTAAGCAACCCACAGACCACCAAAAAGAGCCGAAGATCTGCCAAAACCTCACAGCCTCCGGNTCCACCGATGTGCCGCTAACAGATTCATAACCTGCAAATANATCTGCAACTTCGCCGAATCCACCAACAGGCAGATCATCGCGCCCAAANCGCCAAGAATGCGTAAGAATCCACCCTAAATCGCGCATCGGGTCNCCAATATAGGCGACCTCCCAGTCCAATACTGCGACGATGCCACTGACGTCGANCATAACGTTGCCATTACGGAAATCGTTNTGCACAAGCGCCGGTGTCGTATTTTCTGGCAAGTGATCTAACAGCCATCGCGCCGTGAAATCGATCATGGGTTGTGGGGTATTGAAATCCTGATAGCGCTGCCAGGTTTGTCTGACGTANTCCTCTGCACTTTGGTGCTGTAAATGCTGATCCAAGCCACTCGCCACCAAGTCGATGCCATGAATCTGTGCCAATACTTCACCGCAGCGACGCGCCAGCTGCGGACGGATCTCTGCAAGTTCTGGCGTTTTTACAATCTGCGCTCCAAGCGTGAAACCATCGAGCCACTGCATAATGAAACCGGCGCCTACCCCATCTTCCGACCGCAGCACATAGTGCACTTTGGGTTCAGGAACACCCGCCTGAGCGGCTGNCTGCATCAGCAANGCTTCTACCGCGAGACCCGGATGGGCCGCAGTGACTTCGCCCTCAATGCCACCTGANGCCCGNCGCANAGCCAAAACCGCNGGCTTACCGCCGCGGGTCAGTTCTATCCGATAGGTCTCNTGACTCGCACCACCCGACAACCGNTCAACGNNNTCTAGGNTCTCAAAGTCGGNAAANACATTGGCTAAGACGCGCTCTAAACGNGTGTGCATTTCCTCTGCAGAGAGCTCCAAAGCAACTTCCATAGGACTCAGGATTCCTTNACACCCTTGGGTGCACGCTGATTCATGAAACCAAATAGGTAACCNGCAACCCGACGCATCTGGATTTCTTCGGCACCTTCAGTGATTCGATATCGACGGTGATGACGATAGATGTGTTCAAAAGGCTTGTGCCGCGAATAGCCCAAACCACCGTGCACCTGCATGGCTCGATCTGCAGATTCACAACACAGTCGATTCGACCAGTAATTGCACATGGATACTTTGTCGGATACTGAAAAGGCGCCGTATGTATCCATCTGCCAAGCGGTCTTATGAATCAGAGCACGCAGCATTTCGCACTGAGTCTGCAACTCGACTAACGGGAATTGAATGCCCTGGTTACTCGACAGCGGCTTACCGAACGGCGCGCGGTGTTTTGCATACTCAATAGACTCATTGATACAGAATTGCGCCGCACCCAACGAGGATGCTGCTTGGCGAATGCGGTTTTCATTGAAGAAATGCTGCACCACCGCCAACCCACGACCTTCACCACCAAAAATGCAATTGTGCGGTACCCGAACATTGTTCATAGACACACGCCCGTGATCCGTGGGCATATTAAAGGTCCACAACATCTCTTCGACTTTAAAGCCTTCACTGTTAGTCGGCGTTAAAAACGCGGTAATGCCATTGCCGTCGCCTGCCTTACCGCCGGTTCGCGCAAATATCAGATCGTGTTTGGCCTTATGAATACCAGTGTTCCAGGTTTTTGCGCCATTAATGATCCACTCATCGCCATCGCGCTCGGCAACCGTCTCCATATGCGTGGCATCGGAACCGTGATCCGGCTCGGTAATACCAAAGGCAAATCCAGCACGGCCTTCGGCCAGCGCATCTATCCACTCTGCTTTCTGTTCGTCGGTACCGTATTCAATCATCAACAATAACCCCACGTTATTGCCCACAATTGAATGCTCATTCTGCAGATCATTGTGCAAACCAAGACCCTTGGTGGCCAAATGCTCGCGAATCACCGCCATATCAAGATTGGTGCCATTACTGCCGCCATATTCTTCTGGCAACGGGTAGCGATAGTGTCCCGCAGCATCAGCGACCCGTTTTGCTTTGGCCAGCAGCGCTTCCCAATCTTCATTGGGTAAACCATTACGCTCCCAATCCGTGCGGGCGTCCTCACGACGATGATCAAAAAATCGAATGTTGTCGTTCGACTCCTCCAACGGCTTGATCTCTTTGTCGATAAATCGATCGAGTTCATCCAAGTAACTCTGTAATTTCTCTGGAATATCAAAATTCATCCGCCGCTTCCTCCGTGTTATCAATCGTTAATGGGGCATTCAAACCCCAGGTTATGGCACCTTGCATAAATGCGCGAAAATCTGGTTCCAAATACGTCTCGGGCGTATGCCCTAGAGCACTGTAAAAGACGCGTCCTTTACCCACCGGATGCCACCAAACCATGGGATGATCAGCGCCCATGGGGCTTTTCTCAGGATCGTATGTGGCTTCATCAATACTGATCAGAACCCGGGTATTGCCCCGCGGACTGGTGGCAAAGTTATACCATTCGTCATGACGTTCCCAAACAGCATCTAAATGCGCGGTCGCCAGATGACTGCGATCTTCAACGATCAGAGTCGCTTGTTGAATATGACGAGCCATTGGATGGTCCACAAATTGTGCTCTTAACGCCTGCTCTAGGTACCACGTCCAATCGTAACCCTGGTCACCCCCCGCAGCATGCTGTGCGAGCAACGTTCCACCGTCTTCAACGTACGCTTTAAGCGCTTGTCGCTGCGCGCTGGTCCAGACNGTACCACTCTTGTGATTCAACAAAACCAAGCGAAACCGCTGCAGGTTCTCTGGTGTGAACACGGCGCCATTCTCTGTATGAAAAATCTGCCAGCCGTTCTGCGCCGCCAATTCATCCAACATGCTAATTGACGCGACAATGCTATCGTGGTGCCTGTAGCCATTAGTTTTGGAAAAACTAAGAATCGGCACAGCGCCCAAATCAGCCGGCAAGGGCGGCGCCGTTTGATCCAAAACCGGCGCNCGAAACAGCTGAGGCTGCTGCCACGCCAGCCGCAGATACAATCGATATTGATACGCCAGCACAACGCCTACTACCAATATCGCGAGCAAACCGTAGCCTAGCCATCTGCGCCAAGGCATCAGATCGCCCCTGCACGTAACTGTTNGACCGCGTAGTCGGCCGCGCGCGCTGTCAACGCCATATAAGTCAGGGACGGATTAACACATGAAGACGAAGTCATGCAGGCGCCGTCTGTAACAAATAGATTTGCCGCCGCGTGGGCTTGGTTATACGCATTCAAGACTGCTGCATTCGGATCATGCCCCATGCGCGCCGTGCCCATTTCGTGGATCGCCGCGCCGCCAATCATGGGCGCACTGTAGTGCTCGATATGGGTCGCTCCAGCTGCCTCCAGCATCGCCACCGCCTGCTCAACGAGGTCGGCACGATGGCGTCGTTCGTTTTCACCAAACTCAAAACGAAACGTCACCTGAGGAATGCCAAATCGATCTTTCTTGCGATTATGCAATCGCATCGTGTTGTGGGCGTAGGGCAAAATTTCACCGAACCCGCCCAAAGACATAAACCACGGCCCCGGAGTACGCAAACTGGTTTTGAATTCGGCTCCAAAACCGGGAGTGCGCTTCACCATCTCGTTCCAACCTACCCGCTGAGCNCCACCTTGATANCCATAACCCCGGGTAAAACCCAGACCNTCATCGCCGGCAACATTTCTGAATCTAGGGATATAGATTCCGTTAGGACGATAGCCGTANGGGTAATACTCCTCAAACCCGGGAATAACGCCCCGTGCGCCGGCACGGTAAGTGTGGTCCATCATATAACGGCCCANNGCATCGCTGTTNTTAGCAAAGCTACGGCTGCTGTCNCCACCCGGCGAATTNAGCAAAATCTGTGTCGACCCTATTGTCGATGCGCATAAAAAAATCAACTTTGCGCTCAGCCGACTGCGTTCTCCGGTCTGCGTATCGACCACGTGCACCGCGCTGACNCGTTGTGCNGTAGCGTCGTATTCGAGACGTTCCACNAGCGTATTGGCACGNAANGTGAANTTGCCCGTGGCTTGGGCTGCNGGCAAGGTACTGCTGAGCGAACTAAAATACGAACCNGCGCTACACCCCCTGTGGCAAGGTCCGCAATAATGGCACGGCGCTCGACCGGGCAACGGCTCCGTGAGCGTTGCGGTACGGCCGATGGTCATGACTCGATCCGGAAATTTCTCGGAGATCCTTTTTGCAACGAAGTCTTCAACAACGTTCATCTGCATCGGTTTTTGAAACTCACCNTCCGGCAACTGAGATAAACCAAGGTTCTGACCGCTGACGCCAATAAACTTNTCAACATACGCGTACCAGGGGGCAATGTCGGCATAGCGGATGGGCCAATCAATNCCAATGNCCTCTAATTTGTTCGCGCCGAAGTCTAAATCGCTCCAGCGATAACTCTGCCGTGCCCACAACAAAGAACGNCCCCCCACCACATCGGCGCGCAACCAATGAAAAGGTTGGTCTGGGTCGTAATCGTAGGGATTTTCTTGGTCGTTATTCCAAAAGTGGCGGGTGGTTTCATCAAACGCATAGGATGTCGATTGCACCGGATACTCTTGATCATAGAGTTCTCGCGGCCGCATCCCCATATTCGCACGTTGCCACGGCGGTTGATGCTCGCCAACGTAATCGTTGCCATGGGTCAGGGGCTTACCGCGTTCCAGCATCAACACGTTCAGGCCCTTTTCAGCCAGTTCCTTGGCCGCCCAGCCGCCGCTGATACCCGAACCAACGACGATGGCATCGGTCTGCGCCATAGTTGTTAACTCGACCATTGCTTGCCCACTGCGCTCAGCTTGTAATAACCGTCGTACCGTCCCGGCATAGGCACGTATTGACGCTCCTGCTTGGTACCCACCTCAGTGGCGTAATAGCCCACTACCGTCAATTCTTTCAGTCGGGCAAAGGCTTTGCTGTCCAACCCGTCTGATGTATCCGAGTCTGCAGACTCCATTCGTGTGAGAAGCGCCACTTGATCTGCCTCAGCGAGATTGACGAACTCATTGTTGTATTGATTTTGCGCCGCCCGTTGCAACCCATTGAGCCCCGCCAACCACTGCTGGAGCTCTAAAGGTTGCAGCCAAACATTGGTGACGTAATCCATAAATTCACCCACACCTACCGCCAAAGCGCTCGGCGTGTCGGTTGCCGGCATGATCAGATCCGCACAACGATGCGCAATCGCCCGTTGCTCCGCACTCCAGCGCGCTGCCGCGGCAATGCGCTTTGCTATCGGCACCTCCGCGGCCCGTTGACACGCAGGCGTAATGGCCGCGCCCAGAACAATCGCCAGCCCTTTCAAGACATCCCTGCGATCAATTCCACTCGNTCCTACCTGCTCAGGCGTCGACATGTTGCCCCCTCCTTTCAAAGAACCAAAGAATCGCAAACACGGGGATCAAACAAAGAGGAATAACGGCAACAATCTGAAAAGACTGGCTCGAGGCTATAGCAAGAACTTCGGCCAAGGCTTCGCCCTCCAAAGCAGAGAACTGTGCCACACCACCGGCCGCGGCAATCTTAGCCTGATCAAAGATCTGNCCCATCACCGGCAACAAGAATTGCGTGGCNAANCCTCCNGCAAAGCCCATCAATCCAATCATCAAGGCACCACCNGCCGGATAGCGCTCNGCCACAGCACCAATCATGGTNGGATAAAAGTAACAAATACCNAGCGCCCANAATGTCGCGGCNGCGAANGCCGCCANNGGCGANTTCGCNACAGCAAGAAAATACANACCGGGCGCNGCCAAAGCNCANCCAATNGNCAAAAGNCCGGGGCTGGATAAACGNCTNACNANTGGNCCNGCAAAATGCCGGCCNACAAAAATNAGCGCGTTGATGTAAATCAAGACCCATATTCCAGACATGCCCACCACATTTGTTAACGCCACATTGACCCACTGACTGGGGGCCAGTTCCGCAGTAACCGTACCCATCATGCAGACGAACCAAATCCAAAAGCCTGGAGACCTAACCAATTGTTCGAACATTTCGTTATAGGACAAGCCCATAGCCACGCGCTCAGTCACGGGAAACTCCACACGCTGCACCAACAGGACTAAGACAAGCGCTGGCAGCATCAACACCAATAGATTGACTTGCCAAGGCAACTCAGCCGCAGCAATTACGATGCCAATCAGACCACCGATGACAATACCCGCCGGCCACCAGGCGTGCAGAATATTCAGGCGGTGAGTTTTTTCCTCGGGATAGGCAGCCGCAACAAGCGGATTAGTGGCCGCCTCCACAGCACCCCAGCCAAGGCCGGTAAGCAGCAAACCAAAATAAACCACCCAATACGCGGCCACGGAAGGCGTCATCAACGACGCCGAAATAACCATAGCGCTGCCGAAAAAATACCCGACGGCAGAAAACAACAGCATGCGCCGCATCCCAATGAGATCGACTAACGCGGCACCAAACAACAGCGTCAGCGCAAAACCGATGAACGTCGCGGCCAAGACTTCAGCTGCCATAGTCGCTGAACGCGCGAGATCCAAGGCGTCGAACAGATCGCCCTGTAGATCACCGACGATCGAGGCACGCACGGCAAAGCCAAGGCCAATCATAAAAATCGCTAGATTTGAAAGAATAAAAAGCAGGCGTCGGTTCGCCACCGATTGTGCGTTCTCGCTGTCCATATTGCTCTCCCTCTCGCGCTATTATTGATGGCTTCTGCACTAAGGGGAATAGCTGATTGTGCAATTAGGCTTAGACAGTTAGACGCGTATTAGCCTGCGCGTAAAAACATCCACCGTGTCCATACCGACTGCAACAACGGATCGAGCCAGCGATAGAAACGGCCCGATACGCAAACCAGCCGTCCCTTCTCCACTGCGCGCAATCCCTCACGGACAACCGTCTCAGCGCTGTACCAGATAAAACTAGGGGTCGACTGCTTGAGATCGTCCAAACCCGCTGTCGCGTGGAAATCCGTATGCGTCAAGCCCGGACAAAGCGCCGTTACATGCACGCCGTGGTTCTTTACCGACAGCCCTAGCGCTTCCGACAGCGCTATGACATAAGTTTTTGTTGGCCCATAGTGACAATTATTCGCCAGAGCAATACGACCTAAAGCCGACGACACATTGATCACGCGACCAAAGCCGCGCCCAACCATTGCTGGAATAAAGCAATGGCACAACTCCGCAACACTGGTCTGCATGAGCCGCAGATACGCCAAATGATCTGACCAAGCTTGATCACCGAAGAAATCCGGCCCTGACGCGCCTGCATTATTAACGAGATAGTCTACTTGCCAGCCGCGCTCGCGAACGGCGGTATAAACCTGCTCCGGAGCTTCAGTTCGGCGCAAATCCGCTTCAATACAGAGCACATCGATACCCTGAAACTGTTCTTGCAGGCGCGCGGCATTGAGCTGAAGTCGCTCACCGCGTCTAGCGACCAAAATTAAATTGCACCCCATAGCGGCCAATTGCCGAGCAAATTCCTCGCCCAACCCTGCCGAGGCACCCGTGATCAAAGCTGTTAATCGAGCGCTCACGTTTTATCTCCAGTTCATTTACCTTTGCTTTTAAGCCTCAAGAATTACCGCGCATTCAAGGCGACAGTCTAGTTAGCAAACTATAACGGTTCGCTCACCGCCAAAACGCGTGTAATCTCTCCACACCGTTAATTTGGAGCGTCATAATGGGTTGGCTAAAAAAGATAATAGCTACGGTAGTCATCGTTGTTTTGGGATTTTTCCTCGCCACACGCTTCACGGATGGGCCTATAGGAATCCTCACCGGCGGCGCCTTCAGCACCGGCGAGGTGGTCAGCGCCGAACCCAACTGGCGCTTTGTTAAAGACTACAACACCGTAGAGTTCCAATTGCTCGAGCCCGCGCGCTCGCGCACCAGTTGGATCGCCGAGCATGAAGGTCGCATTTTCATACCTAGCGGTTACATGCTGAGCACCGTCGGCAAAATTTGGAAACAATGGCCGCTGCACGCCGAAAAAGATGGGCGCGCCATCCTGAGGGTCGACAATAAATTGTACCCGCGTCAATTGGTTCGCATAACAGACGACCCGGCATTACCTGCGGTGCTTGCCGAACTCAGCCGCAAGTATGGCAATGGCATGCAGATGCCGGTTAGCGAGGTCGACCGAGGATCTCTATGGATCTTTGAACTGGTGCAACGCTAGACCCTCTAGAGATCAGTGGAGAACAATATGGCCGATGCACGCCAAGCATTTACCGGTCTGCGAATCATCGACTTTACCCAAGTCTTAGCCGGGCCATTCGCGACTCAGCAACTCGCCCAATTGGGCGCTGATGTCATAAAAATCGAACAGCCCGGCAGTGGCGACATCACCCGCGGCCTGATGTCTACGGGCAGCGACGGTATGGCACCGTCTTTTTTAACCTGCAACCTCGGCAAGCGCGCCATAACTCTGGATCTGAAACACCCCAGAGCCAAAGAGGTCGTGCAGCGATTGGTTGCTACAGCAGATGCTGTAGTTGAAAACTTTAAGCCGGGCACCATAGAACGCTTAGGCTTCGGCTATGAGGCCCTCAAAGCGATCAAACCCGATTTGGTCTATGCCTCAATTTCTGGCTACGGACAGCAAGGCCCTAAGTCGGAACTACCGGCTTTTGACGGTGCCATCCAAGCGTCATCGGGGATGATGAGCATCAGCGGGCATCCTGAATCAGGGCCAACGCGGACCGGCTACTTTTCAGTGGATATGAGCACCGCCCTAAACGCCGCCTTTGCCATCAGCGCGGCGCTATTTCGCCGCCACCTGACCGGCGAGGGTCAAAGGGTCGATGTATCAATGCTGGATACCGCAGTGGTGATGCAAGCGGCGCAAATGAGCAACTATCTGGTTACCAGTACCCTACCGGAACTCATGGGCAATCGATCGCCTACGAAATCGCCTACTGCCAATGTCTTTGCCAGTTCAGACGGTTTTGTGCAGATCGTCGGCCTGCGCGAAGCCCACGTAAAGGATCTCTTTACATTGCTGGGCGCCGCCGAGTTGTACGATCAATTCCCAGAGCCGGCAGCGCGCATCGCCCATACCGACGAAATCAATGCCGTAATAAAACCTATTTTGGCGGCCAAACCGAGCCAACATTGGCTCGACGCGCTTGCCAACTTAGGTATTCCCTGTGCGCCCATCCAAACACTGGATCAAGTCGCTGCAGAGCCGCAACTCGATCACCGTTTGATTTTTACCGAAATTCCAAACCCGCAGGATCCCGCGCAACGGTCTAAAGTCGTCAGCGCCAGTCATGTCACGGAACCCGCGCCGCCGAGAGTTCAACGCGCAACACCGACCTTAGGTCAAGACAACGATGCGGTGCTGGCGGAGCTGGGTTACAGCACGCAGGAAGTAGCCCAGATGCGCGCTGACGGAGTAATTTGAGGACTCGAAGAAGGCCCGCCTCATCAAAGAATTGGCGTCCACGCGCAGCCACACAAAGCCGTGCGAATAATCGCTTAAGCGATCATTAGCGGTTGATGGTTTTTACTCGCAACCGTCCTAGGCTATGATGCGGGGTCATTTTTTGGACACCCATTTATGAGCGATCCGCAGCACCACCGCCTCATCGTTTTAGGCTCAGGCCCGGCCGGATATACCGCTGCGCTCTATGCGGCAAGAGCCAACCTAAAACCCGTTTTGATCACGGGGGTAGAGGTCGGTGGGCAACTCACCACCACCACCGAAGTTGAAAACTGGCCTGGTGGGCATGCAGAACTTCAAGGCCCTGAACTGATGATGCAGATGGCCGAACACGTTGAGCGCTTCGAAGCGTCAATTGTTAACGACCACATTCATACGACCGAACTCAACGACGCCGGCAAGCACACGCTTCTGGGCGATCAAGCGATCTACACCTGTGATGCGCTCGTTATCGCCACTGGTGCATCTGCTAAATACCTAGGCCTGGACAGTGAAGAATCTTTTAAAGGACGCGGCGTCAGCGCGTGCGCCACCTGCGACGGCTTCTTTTATCGCGGCCAAGTGGTCGCGGTCATCGGCGGCGGCAATACCGCTGTCGAGGAAGCGCTGTATTTGTCGAACATTGCCAGCAAAGTCTATTTGGTGCACCGGCGCGACAGTTTGCGCTCAGAAAAAATCCTGCAGGAACGCCTGTTTGCCAAAGACAACATCGAGCCGCTATGGAACAACCAACTCGACGAGGTGCTCGGCGACGCCATGGGTGTTACAGGCATGCGCATTAAGCACACAGACGGCACCACCCAAGAAATAGATCTTGCCGGTGTATTTATCGCGATTGGCCATTCCCCTAATACCGATATATTTGCCGATCAGCTAGACATGCACGGCGGTTACATTGGCATCCACAGCGGCACCGATGGCAACGCCACCGCGACCAGCAAACCCGGCGTTTTTGCGGCCGGTGACGTGGCCGACCATATTTATCGTCAAGCCATTACCAGTGCCGGCTTCGGCTGCATGGCAGCCCTAGATGCGGAGAGATTTCTCGACGGCGCATAAGCTCTTCGTGCTGACAAGCAAATCGCATCGCTTTTTGCTCTTGAATACGAGTTCCTGAGAGTTTTCAGCTCTTGACGCCAGCGCTCGCTCTCCTTGACATTCGCTTCACTAAAATCGCACAGATTAATTTGTNATCCGGTCATTGAGCCGAGCGGAGATTAACCAAACCAAGAAACTCATCAGAAACAGACGTTTTCCTCATTACCGCGACTTTACCTATGTCGTGGTTCAGGCGCGGATCGGCCCAAAAACGGGNGCGAGTCGCCAACGCGGCCCTAAGATCCGAGGACTTCTCCCGGTGTGATGCATATGCTCTAATCTCTCGAAGCGGTACCACGCTCTGGACCATTCCGTCCTTACCATAAATTTTAAGGTATACAGCTCCGGGAGCCATAGCCGCTACTTGCTTTTCTATGACCCCAGGAGATCTCCAATCGGATCCTCGAACACGAGTATTGAGGCTAGGAGCAGACCTTCGAAGACTAAGCATCAATGGATTGGGATCAACCCTCACGACTTTGCCGTCGTCCTTTGTTGCCGAGATCAGAATTCCAGTTCGCGGGAGCTTGTCTCCACTGGCGAGCGCTACAGAGGACGCGAACAACAGCAGTAGGATAGAACTAATCTTCAAAACCGTTTCCTATTGAAAGAAATCCCAGTTAATCAAAAACTGAGATCCAAGACCCGAGTCTTCGTACAAAAAATAGATGTCGTTCCCGCGAGCATTCAACATCTCTGCCTGCGTCGACCAGTCTGGAGAATATTGCCATCCGTCCACAAATCTGACAGAGAGTGTGCTGTTACAATACGTAGTGTCGACGTCACTCCAGGAAGTATTACTTTCGGAGCAAGCAAAAACGCCCACTCGGGTCGAAAACGCACCAAGATAAACGTCGCCGTACGCGTCTATCGCATCATTTACTTTTATCAATGGATTGTCACCAAGCTCCCGGACCCTGTAAGCAACGCTTGAAAAGCTACCAGCAGCTCCCTTGGGCACTTTAATTCGCTCAACATACGGGACGCCGTTTTCGTCATCGAGTTCAGCACCAGTTAGCTTTTGTGCACTGCTAACGGACCAATCACCAATCAATAAGCCGTCGATGTACCAGTCAATGGCAAAAAGAGTAGCCGGTAAACGGACCCTATGGCCGACCAAAAGTTCACCTGCTTCGTTTAGCTCAGCATAGATAGAATTTAAGCCCTGCTCTTGCAGAGTAGCCAGAGCAAAGGCTTCTGCTCCGACATCATCGAATTGGGTATGCATGTACTGAGTACCATTGCTCTCATAATCAATTAACTCGCTATAGGCGCTGTAGTCTCCATTCATAATCGAGTTGTAACTTGAGCGAAAACAGTTTTGATCGTGGTAATAGCATCCTGGCCAATACCCTATATCACTGTTGTCCCTTTTTATTTGTGTGTCTCGGCCCGGTATCTCTTCAAGATCATCGAAAAAGTGCCTCCATTTAACCTTGTACGGGTCTTCCTCTAGCGTGATGTCAACGCTGTATGCGTCAAGGTTCTCGAGACCGTCGGTCATGTCTACCAACTTATCACCAGTATCATCCTCCAACAGATAATCACTGGTGTAGTGATCCCCTAGAATCTGGAAAGCATGCCCAAATTCATGCTTGAGTGTTTTGAGCATTCGGTTAGGACCAGAAAAATCTCCGTTTGAAACTCCCAGCAAAGGCTGAACATTAACGCTACCGAGGTTAACACCGCGGCCTTCGACACCGGTGATAATCGAGATTGAGTCGATTGTTATCCCCGCAAGCGCTGGCACATCTGCTATCAGCTCAAAAGCGGAATCCGATGCGTCTTCCACGCAGTAGGTTTCGGGAGAGTCTTCGTAACAACCAATTTCTACGTTTAATCCTGACGCCGCGCCGGGCGCATGATCGATAATGTAGACATTAAACGACGCTTCGATCAGAGCCTGCCTACGACTATCAGTGTCGGACAAAAATTCACCTAGGTAGTAGGTCAAGCTGCTATAGGCAGCATCACGAACTGCTCCAGGCTCTATCGCATCCAAAACAACGGCGTAATGAAAGCCCCGAGATGAGTCGGAGACGTTACCCAGCAATTGATTGACGCGGGAACTCCCTGAGGGCTCAGAGATCGTCCGCGCTATCCAAAGAGAGAGGGATCCAGATGCGACATCCTGGCCATCGGAAGCGGATATCTCAATAAGTGTCGATCCCGAGATGAATGACGCGTCCAGCGCGATTTCCACGATGTCCGATGACGCCGTTACCAGAGCATCGTCGCCGTTTATTGACGCGGATATGGAGATCTCAGAGAGATCGTTGTCCGCATCAGAGACGCTGTAGGGAATGAAGATTGAGTTTTCCGATACAAACAACGGCATCGCTGGCGATGAATAAGAAGTGGGGTACTCAAGAACTAAACTTGGGGCATCGTTTTCGCCACTCACAGTTATAATTACGGTAGAAGACGCGCTTTGATTTTCAGCCGTTGCCGTAATTCCCAGTGAATCCGCCCCAAAAAAATCCTTCCTCGGCGTATACGTGACGATGCTGCCAGAGATCGAGGCCGAACCATTTTCGGGTGAGTCAGTGAGGGTATATACCAAATCCGACAAAGGCGCTCTGCTCGTTGTCGCCAAACCCGCGTCGAACACCTCAACATCGTCTTCATTCAGTACTATATTTTGATCAGCATAGCGAATACTCAATTCTTCTAGAATTTTCAGATTCACTGTCTTTGAAGCGCTGGACGTAGCGTTACTGCACGCTAGCGAAAAGGAGAACTCACCGACAACCGCAGCGGGCACACTTTCCGTCCCACTTCCTGCCTTTGTTCCAGACCAATCACCCGAGGCTGAACACGAATTACTTCCTGAGCT